>JAFAZV010000443.1 GCA_019239445.1 Solirubrobacterales bacterium | reverse complement strand
ACGCGGGCGCGGGGGTCTTGAGGGCGGCGCCGCCGGAGGCGAGGCCGCGGTGTCGGGCTGATCCGTCCCCGCCTTCGCGCGCCGGCGCGCCAGCTCCTCGGCCGCGGCGGCCGAGTCCGCGCGCCAGTCACCGGACCACAGGTGCCGTGGAGAGGTCATGATCGGCGTGCACGGTAGGACGGCTTAATGAGATCTTCGTAAGGGGGCGGTCAGAACGGCGCCAGCCCCACCTGACATTCTCCCTGCGGCCGCAACCGGGAAACCAGGAGAAGTCCAATGAGTCACGTCGATACCGATCAAGCCACACGGGAGGCCAGCGGGGCACATCCTTACGGGCGCTACCTCGAGGAGTTCGAGGTGGGCGCCGTCTACAAGCACTGGCCCGCGAAGACCGTCACCGAGGCCGACGATCACCTGTTCTGCCTGATCACGATGAACCATCACCCGCTGCACATAAACGACGTCTACGCCCGCGGCTCGCAGCAGGGACGCAACGTAGTCGTCGGGCCGCTCGTGTACTCGCTGGCGCTGGGGATGAGCGTCTCAGACGTCAGCGGTAAGGCGATCGCCAACCTGGCCACGGAGGAGCTGAAGCACCCCGCGCCGGTGTTCCACGGCGACACGCTGTTCTGCGAGTCGGAGGTGCTCGAGGTCAAGCCCTCGCAGTCCAAGCCCGACCGCGGCACGGTCCGCGTCCACACGCGGGTGCTGAATCAGGACGGGGTCCTGGTGGCCGAGTTCAAGCGAGTGGTGCTCGTGCCGCGTCGAGCCCTCGATCGCGCGAAGACGCCGGCGATGACCGCCGAGGCCAACGTCGAATAGCCCGCTGCGGCCCTGCTCGTGCGGCGAATCCGCCGCGCCTCGGCGGGGCTGCCACGATGCTCGGCCCGGCTTTCCCGGGTACGCTTGCGGGCCCACCAAAACGTCTACGGGGGTGTTTCTAACCAAATGGCACACACTGCGCCGGAGCACCAGGCGACCACCAGGCATTCGCGACTGACGGAATGGGTTGACGAAGTAGCGGCCCTGACGCAGCCCGACGAGGTCCACTGGTGCGACGGTTCCGCGGAGGAGTACGAGCGGCTCGCGCAGGCGCTCGTCGACGCGGGAACGTTCGAGCGGCTGTCTGACGCCAAGCGTCCGAATTCTTACCTCGCCCGGTCGGATCCGGACGATGTCGCTCGCGTTGAGGACCGGACTTTCATCTGCTCGCGCAAAGAATCCGACGCCGGCCCGACCAACAACTGGCGCGAGCCGGACGAGATGCGCGTGGCGCTGACCGAGCTGTTCGAGGGCTCGATGCGCGGGCGGACGATGTACGTCGTACCGTTCAGCATGGGCCCGCTCGGCTCACCGATCTCCTATATCGGGGTGCAGCTGACCGACTCGGCCTATGTCGCGTGCTCGATGCGGGTCATGACGCGGATGGGCCAGCCGGCGCTCGACTGCTTGGGTGAGGACGGCGACTTCGTCCCGTGCCTGCACTCAGTGGGTATGCCGCTGACCGCCGGGGTCCAGGACGTGCCGTGGCCGTGCAACGCCGATAACAAGTACATCGTCCACTTCCCCGATACCCGCGAGATCTGGTCCTACGGGTCCGGCTACGGCGGCAACGCGCTGTTGGGCAAGAAGTGCTTTGCGCTGCGGATCGCGTCGGTGATGGCGCGCGACGAGGGCTGGCTCGCTGAGCACATGCTGATCCTCAAGCTGACCTCGCCCGAGGGCGAGGTGAAGTACCTCGCGGCGGCGTTCCCGAGCGCGTGTGGAAAGACCAACCTGGCGATGCTGATCCCGACGCTCGAGGGCTGGAAGGTCGAGACGATCGGCGATGACATCGCCTGGATGAAGTTCGGCTCCGATGGTCGTCTGTACGCCGTCAACCCGGAGGCGGGGTTCTTCGGCGTAGCGCCCGGCACCGGCGTGATCACGAACCCGAACGCGATCGACACGGTCGGCCGGAACACGATCTTCACCAACTGCGCGAAGACCGACGACGGCGACGTGTGGTGGGAGGGCCTGACCGCGGAGCCGCCGGCCCACGCGGTCGACTGGATCGGCAACGACTGGACGCCGGGGGCCGAGGCGCCGGCCGCCCACCCGAACGCCCGCTTCACCGTGCCGGCGGCGCAATGTCCGTCGATCGCGCCCGAGTGGGAGGATCCGGCCGGGGTGCCGATCGACGCGATGCTGTTCGGCGGCCGGCGCTCGAGCGTCGTGCCGCTCGTAGTCGAGGCGCGCGACTGGGCACATGGGGTGTTCCTCGGCTCGACCATGTCCTCCGAAACGACCGCCGCGGCGGCCGGGCGCATCGGGAAGCTGCGCTGGGATCCGATGGCCATGCTCCCGTTCTGCGGGTATCACATGGCCGACTACTTCGGGCACTGGCTCTCGCTTGGACGCCGGGAAGGCGTCAAGCTGCCGCGCATCTTCCACGTCAATTGGTTCCGCAAGGACTCCGACGGCGCCTACCTCTGGCCGGGATTCGGGGAAAACTCCCGTGTCCTGGCGTGGATCTTCCGCCGTTGCGAGGAGAAGGCGCAGGCCCATGACAGCCCGATCGGGCTGCTGCCGCCCGTGGGAGAAGGCGGCATCGGGGTCGAAGGCCTCGAGCTCAGCCGCGACGCCATGGACGAGCTGCTGGCGGTTGACGTCGAGGGCTGGCGCCAGCACCTGCCGCAGATGCACGAGCACTATGCCGAGTTCGGGGAGAAGTTGCCGCACGAGCTGCGCGAGCAGTTGCGCGGGCTCGAGGAGCGGCTGCAAAGCTGAGAGCGAGGGCCGCGGGGTCGTACTCTGGACCCCGTGGCACTTGCCTTCATACCCTCCGACGCCGCCCTCCTGGTGCTCCAGGCGGGCGTGGTCGCTGCGCCCCGCCGGCCGCCGCGGGTGGCGCTGTTCGAGCGCCTGCACGGACCGGCGTGGGCGCTCGTGCCGATCGCCTCGATCGTCGGCGTGGTATTCGCCATCCGCTATGTGTCAGACAGCGCCACCGGGCTCACGTACCTGGCGCTGGTCGCGGTGCCGGTGCTCGCGGCGGCGGCGCTCGGCTGGGCGGCGCGCGGGGCGCGACCGCTCGCCGGCGCGCTGGCGATCCCGCTGTTCGTGCTCGCGTGGGTCTCGCAGACCTCGCTCGCCGGGCAGGGCGCGGCGGCGCTGCTCTCGGCGCTCAGCTGCGTGACGCTCGGCGTGCTGCTGGCGGCCGTGACGCCATCGAGGTGGCTCAAGCTGGGGATCGTGTTGATGGCCGCTGCCGACACCTGGCTCGTCGTCACCGACCTGTTGCAGGCGCCGAACGCGACCCTGATCGCCGCACACCCGGGGGCGGGTCTGCCGCGGCTTCAAAGCGTCGTATTCGGCTCGGTGTCGCTGGGCTACGGCGACTTGTTCGTCGCCGGGGTGCTGGGGGCAGTGCTCGCGCGCGAGGTGCGGACGCAGCGGCTGGGGGCGGTGATGACGCTGGCCTTCGCCGCGGTCTTCGACCTGCTGTTCTTCTTCGTCGCCGAGCTGCCGGCGACGGTCCCCGTGGCGCTGACGGTGATTGCGCTCGAGGCGTCGGGCTGGGTCAGGCGCCGGCGCCGGGGCCGGCGGGCCGCCTCCGCGCCGCCGCCGGCGCGATCGCCGCAGCGTTCGCCAGCGACCGGCGTTTCGGGCGCTCGCGCACGTTAGGGCGAATTCTCCGACGTGGCGTTCGGTGGCGGCGATTTCGGGCGGCGCTCACGAACGTGACGGCGATTGGATGGCCAATTCGCATACATTCACGCCCGGATCTCGGCGCTCGCATGCGAACGGGCGAAATATCGACCAATTCGCATGCAGTCGGCGCTTTCGGCGGGCGCAACCTCACGTTTTGGCGGCCGCGCGTCAGTGAGGCTCGTCGCCGGTCGACGCCGGCGGGCGCGATTCCTCGGCCAGCGAGGTGATCGCCAGCGTCCCTCGCGCCGCATCCTCCAGCACCTCGGTCGCCTCCTCGGCCGAGCGGGCGTAGAGCTCGACCAGCAGGTGCACGACGATCCGGTCCTCGTCGTGCTTGTGAAAGCGCACGTGGGTGAAGAACTCCCGCGTCCCGTGGTCGCCGAAGGCGGCGTAGGAGAGAGCGTCGCCGGCCTCCGGCCCTGAGCACGTCTCGACATCGTCAGCGTCGACGGTGACGGTGCAGGACGCGACCCACGGCGTGCCGGCGATCATCCGCTCCCAGCGGTCCTCGATCGGCTCCACCCGCCCGTTGTGGAACCCGAGATGCGGCTGGTCGTGCATGCACTCGAGACACTGGACGACCGCCTCCTGCATCTCATCGACGACGTCGCCGCGCTCGCCGCTTTCGGGATCGATCCGATGGATGCCCTCGTAATGGACCTGCACTTCGAGGTTCTGTGACCAGCAGCGGTAGCAGCGCAGCCAGCTCCGGACCTCGGTTGAGCCCTCCATCGGGATGATTCTACGAACCCGCCGCGTCTAAGTTCCCGGCGAAGGCGCTGACATCTATCCGAACGTGAAGTCGTAGGCGCTGACGCCGGGCGGGACGCCGACGCTCAGCGCGTGCTGGCCGGCGTGAGGAAGCGAGACCAGCGTGTAGAGGCGCTGGCCGACCACGGTCACGGGTGCGAGCCGCCGGCCGTCGAGCGTCACCGTGACCCGCCGGGGAACGTTCCCGGCCGAGGTCAGGACCAGGTACACGGCGGCGGCCTGGACGCCGGCCTCGATCGACGCGCCCGGAGCCACCGGGCCGGCCGCCTGGGTCCCGACGCGCCAGCGCCCGCGCAGCGCGAATTCGTTCAGCGCCGGCGCCCCACGCAGCCCCGGGTAGTCGCGCACGCCGGGCGCCAGCGGCGGCACGAACCCCTGCCCGCGCTGCGGGTCGAGGTAGGTCTCCGGCGTGGCCAGCTGAGCCGAGGGGATGATCGCCCGGGCGCTCATCGGCGCCGGCAACCGGCTCGCACCGGCCTCGCGCAGCAGCGCCCTCACGGCCGCTTCGCTCTGGGCGTAGTCGCCCTCGCCGAACTGGGCGTGGCGGACCTGGCCGCTGGCGTCGATCAGGTATTCCGCCGGCCAGTACTGGTTGCCATACGCGTTCCAGGTGCCGAAGCGGTTGTCCTGCACGACCGGGTAGCGCAGCCCGTCGGAGCGGATCGCCTGGGCGACGTTGCCGGCGGATTGCTCGAAGGTGAACTCCGGCGTCTCGACGCCGACGACCTCGAGCCCGTAGCGGTGGTAGGTCGCGTATAGCCCCTTGAGGAACGGCAGCGTGCGAATGCAGTTGATGCACGTGTAGGTCCAGAAATCAACCAGGACGACGTGCCCGCGCAGGCTGTGCAGGCTGAGCGCGCCCCCGCCGGGCGTGTTGAACCACTTCTGGTTCTCGACGAAGTCGGGCGCGGCGCCGAGGCGCGGGAGCTTGGCGCCGGCGTTGGCGAAGCGCGGCGGCGGCCGCAGCGAGGCCAGCCGCGACTGCACCGCGCCCGAGTTCTCGAGCGCGCGAGTCGGGTTGACGAGGACCGCCGGGAGGCTCGCATCCTTTGCCAGCGTCTCCTCGAAGCGGACGTCGAGGTTGGTCGCCATCACCACCGCGGTGAGGACCAGGATCGCGCCGAGCGCCCGCTCGACCTTGGCGCCGCGGGCGGAGCGGCGGATGCGCTCGACCACGGCGCGCCCGCCGAGCGCATAGAGGAGCATCATGGCGCTCAGCCCGGCCGCATAGGCGACGGCGACCGCGACCACCCGCGCCGAGGGGCCGCTCGAGGCGCTGACCGAGGTGACGGCGGCGAGAATCGGGCCGGCGCACGGAGCGCAGACGAAGCCGAGCGCGCCGCCGACGCCGACGCCCGACCAGAAGCCGTCGCCCCGGGTCCGCGGGCCGAAGCGCGCCAGCCGTGAGAGCGGGGCCTGGACCCGTGCCGCCACGTCCGGCAGCAGCAGCACGATGCCGAAACCGAGGAGCACGACGATGGCGAGGGTGCGCGCTGCGCCGCTGGCGAGCCCGACCCCCTTGACCAGCTGCGCCAAAGCGACGATCGCGACGGTGAAGGTGCTGGCCAGGCCGACGACGATCCCGAGCGGCCGGCGCCGACCCCCAGCGGCGCTCGCGGAGAGCAGCGCGGGCAGCACCGGCAGCACGCAGGGGGTGATCGCCGTGCCGGCGCCGGCGAGCAACGCGAACAGCATCAACAAGGGCATAGCCGCCCTAGATGATGCTGGGCAGAAGTTGCGAAGGTCTTAACCGCCGATTGCGCTCATCGAGCGCGCCGGCTGGATAAACCCCGGCTCGCCCACGTGGTGCTTGAGCTCCTTGCGCCAGACGGCGTCGCGGATGATCTGTTCGAGCTCGCTGTCGTCGGCGCCGGCGCGCAGCGGCTCGCGCAGGTCGGTCTCGTTGAGCGAGAACAGGCAAGTGCGCAGGCGGCCGTCGGCGGTCAGGCGTATCCGGTTGCAGTCGCCGCAGAACGGCTCCGAGACCGGGTTGATGAAGCCGATCCGCCCGTGGCCGTCGGCGAAGCGGTACACGCGAGCGGTGGCGTGGGGCTCGCGCGGCTCGGGCTCGAGCGGGTAGACGGCGGTGATCGCCGCGCGGATCTCCTCACCCGTGAGGACCTGCTCGGGCGTCCACGCGTGGTCGGCGTCCAGGGGCATGTACTCGATGAAACGCACCTCGTACGGGGTGCGGCGGGCGAACTCCGCGAACGGCAGCACCTCCTCCTCGGTGAACTCGCGGATCGCGACGGCGTTGACTTTGATCGGATGCGCCTCGGGGAAGCTGGCCAGAACCTCGAGGCCGCGCAGCACCTGGGGTAAGGCGTCGCGGCGCGTGAGCTCGTAGAAACGATCGCCCTGGAGGGAGTCGATCGAGACGTTGAAGCGGCTCATGCCGGCTTGCACCAGCGCGGCGGCATCGCGCTCGAGGAGAAACCCGTTGGTGGTGACGGATACCTCCGCGACATCTTCGATGTCGCTCAGCATTCGCACGAGCTGCGGAAACCCGCGCCGAACCAGCGGCTCTCCCCCGGTCAGCCGGAGGTCGCGGACGCCCATGGCGCTGAACAGCGCCACCAGGCGGGCGATCTCCTCGAAGCTGAGGATCTCGCGCCGCTCGAGCCAGGGCAGACCTTCGGCCGGCATGCAGTACTGGCAGCGGAAGTTGCAGCGGTCGGTGACGGACACGCGCAGATCGCCGATCAGGCGGCCGTGGCCGTCGCGCAGCGGCTCGAGCTCCATGCCCACAGGCTAGCCCCCCGAGCCCGCGATCGGGCGCCAGTCGATCGGGAGCAGGCCGAAGGTGATCATGTCCAGGCGTCCGCGGGCGCTCAGCATGTAAGACCGGCGCAGCGCCTCGCGGGTGAACCCGGCGCGCTCAGCCACGCGCTGCGAGGCGCCGTTGCCGACCCCGATCTGGAGCTCGAGGCGCTCGAGCCCGAGAGTCTCGAAGCCCCAGGCGCTGATCAGCCGCACGGCGCGGGTCGCGTGGCCCTGCCCGCGCGCCTCGCGGGCGAGCCAGTAGCCGATCTCGCCTCGCCGATGCCGCTCGTCGATCCGCAGGATCGACGCCGAGCCGAGCAACCGGTCCAGATCGCGGGCGGCGGCGATCGCGTAGGAGACGGTGGTGCCGGATCGAAGCGCCTCCTCGCGCTCGAGCAGGAAAGCCCGTGCGTGGCGCTCGTTGTAGTCAGCCGGCACGCGGGTCCAGCGCGCGATCTCGGGGTCCTGGCAGGCGGCGACGATCGCCGGGAGATCCGCGTCCTGCCACGGCCGCAGCGCCGTCGGGCCATCCACGAGTGCCCGTTCAGACAGGGAGAGCGGTGGCATCAGAGCGCTTCGTCGCTGGCGGCCTTGAACCCCGACACGACGCGGATTGTCACCCACGCGCGGCGGCTTCGAGAGCCTCGGTCAACGCCGGCGCGTCCTTGCCCGGAGCTTGCGTGGCCAGCAGCTTCTCGGCCTGCCGCCGCCCCCCGAGCGCGCGCAGACCTCGCTCTCCGTGCTCCGCGACGAAGTCGGCGAGCGCATGCCGGCGGCGTGCGCGGGCGCGGTGCGCCGGCAGATCGAGCTGCGCCCGGTGCGCCTCGAGCGCGTCGCGGAGCTCCTCGATCCCGCTCGCGGGCGGGAGCGCGGAGACCGCCACCACGCGTGTGTCGGGCGCCGCGAGGGCGCGCAGGGCGGCGCGCAGGTCGCCGATCGCGCGGGTCGCGATCCGACCGAGATCGGCCTTGCTCACCACGAGCACGTCCGGAACCTCCATGATCCCCGCCTTGAGGAACTGAAGCACGTCACCCGAGCCTGGCTGCACGACGACCGCGACCGTGTCGGCGACGTCCGCCACCTCGGTCTCCGACTGGCCGACGCCGACGGTTTCGATCACGACCACATCGAACGCCGCCGCGAGCGCCGCCGCCGCGGCCCGCGTGGCCGGGGCGAGGCCGCCGAGGCGCTCGCCGGCCGCAGTCGAGCGGACATACACCGCGCGATCGGCGGCATCGACATCGATCCGGGCGCGGTCGCCGAGCAGCGCACCCCCCGAGCGCCGCGACGTGGGATCGACAGCGAGCACCGCCACCGAGCGGTCCCGCTCGCGCCACGCCGCGAGCAGCTGCGAGAGCAACGAGGACTTGCCCACCCCGGGAGGTCCGGTGACGCCGACGATGTGGCCTGGCGCTTCGCCGCCGAGCGACTCGGGCGAGACCGCTGCCAGCAGCCTCGCGGTCTGCTCGCGCGCGGCCGGGGTTGCCGTCTCAACCAGGTTCAGCACGGCCGGAGCCGCGCTCAAATCACGCCGGCGCAGCCGCTCGCCAAGCTCCGCGCCGTCGGGCACCGCGCCCCCGGCGCTCAAGCCGGAGCGACGCTGTCCACCTCGTGCTGCTCGGCGACGAGCGCGATGATGTGCCGCATCATCTGGTTGAGGTCCCAGTCCTTCGGGGTGTAGACCGCGGCCACGCCGGCGTCGCGCAGCCACGCGGCGTCGGCCTCGGGGATGATCCCGCCGACCACGACCGGGAGCTCGCCGACGCCCGCCGCGCTCAGCTCGGCCAGGACGGAAGGGATCAGCTCCCGGTGCGACCCGGACAGGATCGACAAGCCGATGATGTGCACGCCTTCCTGAGCGGCCGAGGTAGCGATCTGCGAGGGCGTCAGCCGGATGCCCTCATAGACGACGTCCATGCCGGCGTCGCGCGCCCGCACGGCGATCTGCTCGGCGCCGTTGGAGTGCCCGTCGAGCCCGGGCTTGCCGACCAGGAACTTGAGCCGGCGCCCGAGCGCCTCACTCACGCGGTCGACCTCGTCGCGCAGCTCGGCCAGCTCATGGCCCGGCACGGCTGCGGCCTCCCCAACCCCGGTCGGGGCACGGTATTCGCCGAACGTGGTCCGGAGCGCCTGAGCCCATTCGCCGGTGGTGGCGCCGGCTCGCGCCGCGGCGATCGTCGCCGGCATGATGTTCTCGCTGCCGTCAGTTGCGACCCGCGCCAGCTCGCGCAGCGCGGCATCGACCGCGCCCGCGTCGCGGCGCGCGCGCCAGCTCTGCACCGCTGCTCGCTGCTGCGCCTCGACCTCGGGGTCGACGACGAGGATGCCGCCCTCGGCGTCCGCGGTCAGCGGCGAGGGCTCGGTGGCGGTGAAGCGGTTCATCCCGACCACCGTGAGCTCGCCGGCCTCGATCCGCCGCCAGCGCTCGCGGTGCGATTCGACCAGGGCCGCCTTCATGTAATCGACCGCCTCGACCGCGCCCCCGAGCTCGGCCACGCGCGCCATTTCCTCGCGTGCGCCGGCCAGGAGCTCCTCGACCAGCGCGTCCATCACTTTCGAACCTTCGAAGATGTCGGGGTATTCGAGCAGGTCGGTCTCGTAGGCGAGGATCTGCTGCAGGCGCAGCGACCACTGCTGGTCCCATGGTCGCGGCAGCCCCAGCGCCTCGTTCCAGGCCGGCAGCTGGATCGCCCGCGCGCGAGCGCTGCGGCCGAGCGTCACGGCCAGCGCCTCGACTGCGATCCGGTAGACGTTGTTCTCCGGCTGGGCCTCGGTCAGCCCGAGCGAGTTGACCTGGACCCCGTAGCGAAAGCGCCGTTGCTTGGCGTCCTCGACGCCGTAGCGGTCGCGCCCGAGCTCGTCCCACAGCTGGGCCATCGCCCGCAACTTGGCGTGCTCCTCGATGAAGCGCACGCCGGCGTTGACGAAGAACGACATGCGGCCGAAGACGCTCCCCATCCGCTCCTCAGGGACCCGCTCGCGCACGGCGTCGAGCACGGCGATCGCGTTGCTCATCGCGTACGCGATCTCCTGCACCGGCGTGGCGCCCGCCTCCTGGAGGTGATACGAGCAGATGTTGATCGGGTTCCACCGCGGCACGTGCTGCACCGTGTAGGCGATCGTGTCGGCGATCAGGCGCATGCTCGGGCCGGGCGGGAAGGCGTAGGTGCCGCGGCTCAGGTACTCCTTGAGGATGTCGTTCTGCGTCGTGCCCTGAAGCTCCTCCTGAGGGACACCCTGCTCCTCGGCGGCGACGATGTACAGCGCCAGCAGCCAGGCCGCCGTGGCGTTGATCGTCATCGACGTGTTCATCTGATCGAGCGGGATCCCGTCGAGGAGCGTCCGCATGTCGCCGGCGTGCGCGATCGACACGCCGACTTTGCCGACCTCTCCCCGGGCCAGTTCGTGGTCGGGGTCATAACCGGTCTGGGTCGGCAGGTCGAAGGCGACGCTCAGCCCCGTCTGCCCCTTGGCCAGGTTTCGCCGGTAGAGCTCGTTCGAGCGCCGGGCGTCGGAATGACCGGCGTACGTCCGCATCATCCACGGACGATCGCGCTCAGGTAGACGCGCGGGGGTGCTCTCCGGCATGGGAGAAAGGCTACTGGTTGTTAGTCAGGCCGGGATCAGAGGTTCTGTCTGGTCGATCGCCGGGGCCGGAACGGTCTAAGATCGCCACAACGTTCGGTTACGCCGGCGTAGCTCGGGGCTGACGAACCGAACTGAACGCCACGTCGGGAAAATCGCTCCGGCGTTCGAGAGCACTGGGATTCGCCGGCGCCTTCGAACGGTACGGCGAGTGCGCGCCGCGGCGGAGGCCCGCCGGCGCCACCCCCGCCAACCGCCATGCCGTGGGCCGGGCATTGCAGGGTGTTCGTTGCGTCATCTGGGGACTCGGGTACCTTCCAGACATGCCAGATCAGAGCTCCGCCGCTGACGAACACGCCATCCTCCAAGAGATCACCGCTCCGCTTGCCTCGTTGCCGGACGACCCCCTTCCCTTGGCCGCCGACGTTCAGTTCCCGCGCGTCCTGCGCGGATATGACCCGCTCGCCGTCGACGCGTACGTTAAGAAGACGAGCCAGCTGGTGGCGGAGATGCAGAGCACGCGCTCGCCCGAGGCGGCCGTGCGCCGGGCGCTCGAGCGCGTGGGGGAGCAGATTGCCGGAATCCTTCAGCGCGCGCACGAGACCGCGGAGCAGATCACGACCCAGTCGCGGCGCGAGGCTGAGGAGCGGCTCGAACAGGCGCGGCAGGAGGCGATCCGGATCGCCGCCGCGGGCGAGCAGCGGATCAAGGATCTGGACGCCGACGCGGACCGGATCTGGGCCGAGCGGCTGCGCATCGTCGAGGACGTCCGCGAGCTGGCCGGGCAGCTGGTGGCGCTGGCCGACACCGCGGCCGAGCGCTTCCCGGCGGCTGAAGACACCGGCTCGACGACGACCGACGAAGCCGGTCCGGGGGTTGGGGCGCCTGGGCGCAGGGCGGCACGGGATCCCACAACGGGGCCGGCGACGCCGGGTGCGGTCCGGGCGACCCCGGAGCCGGCGCCCCATTTCGAACCCGAGCCGACCGACGAGCCCGGCTCGGTGTGGGCAGGTGAGCGCGGGGCGGCGCCGGTCCGCGGCGACGAGCCGTTGTGGGGGCGCGCGGAAGAGCCGGAGTCGGCGGGCGCACCTGAGCCGATGCGCGCGCCCGAAGCCGAGTTCCCCGGTGAGGCGGAGGCCGAGGCAACTCGCGTGCACGAGTCTGAGCCGCCGACGACGGAGCCGCCGCGGGCGACTGGCCCGCCCCCGGCAACTGGCCCGCCCCCGACGACCGGTCCGCCTGCTGGCCCGCCGCCGGCAACCGACCCGCCGCCGGCAACCGACCCGCCGCCGGCGAGCGACCCACCGTCGGCATCCGAGCACGCACCGGGGCCTGAGCGCCCGCCACGCCGGACGGTGCGGATATTCGACGCCGAAGCCCCCGACGATCCCGACGCCACCACCGTGCTGCCGCCGCCGGAGCCCGCATCGGAAGAGTCCTCCTGGGGCCCGGGGACGCCGGAGGAGCCGAACACGCCGCCTCCCGGCCGCTTCTAGCCAAGCGTGCGCCTGATCGACGTAAGACACCTCGGGCGCGAGCGCGTGATCTGCTGCTCCCAGGTGGCCGGGGTACTCATCGACCCGGGACCGAGTTCGTGCCTTCCGACGCTGCTCGAGGCGCTGGGGGACGAGCGCCCACGGGCCTTGCTGCTAACGCACATCCACCTCGACCATGCCGGCGCCACCGGGTCGCTCGTCCAGCGCTGGCCCGACGTCGAGGTCTACGTGCACGAGCGCGGCGCGCCCCACCTGATCGATCCCACGCGGTTGCTCGAGAGCGCCCGGCGGCTGTACGGAGAGGACATGGACCGCCTGTGGGGCGAGTTCCTGCCCGTGCCGGAGGCGTCGCTGCGGGTTCTGCGCGGTGAGGAGACGATCGTCGAGGACGAGTTCGAGGTCGCCTACACGCCAGGACATGCCTCACATCACGTGTCCTACCTGCACGAGGGCACCGCGTTCGTCGGGGACACGGGTGGCGTGCGGATCACGCCGCACACCGTGACCGTCCCACCGACGCCGCCGCCGGACATCGACGTCGAGGCGTGGCTTGGATCGGTCCAGCGAATCCGCGCGTGGTCGCCGGAGCGCCTGGTGATGACGCACTTCGGCGCCGCCGAGGACGCCCAGGCCCAGCTCGAGGCAGTCGACCGCCGGCTTGACGAGTTCGCCGCCCGCGCCCGCGACAACGACGCCGACACGTTCGTGGCCGACCTAAAACGTGAGCTCGAGACGACCGTCGGCCCCGAGCTCACGCCTGCCTACATCCAGGCCGCGCCTCCGGATCAGCTCTACTCCGGACTCGATCGCTACTGGCGCAAGCACGGCGATCAGGCTTCTCGCGAGGCACCGTCGCGGGTATCCTGAATCTGGATGTCGCAGACGGTTGAGCTGCCGCGCGTGGGCTTGCCGGGCAGCGAGCTCGGGGGACTCTGGCGGGTGGTGGTCCTAAACGACGACTTCAACACGTTCGACCACGTCGCCGAGACGCTCGCGTCGGTGATTCCGGGTATCAGCCTCGCGCAGGGGTACAGGCTCGCCGATCGGATCCACAACACGGGCTGCGCGATCGTCTGGTCCGGCCCGCGCGAGGACGCCCAGCAATACTGGGAACAACTGGACGGCGCCGGGTTGACGATGGCGCCGCTCGAGGCGGGTTAGGCGAAAGCGCTCAGCCGTACCGTCTGCGCTGTGCGGGCATGTCTGTCGCTGGCGGAATCTGGTGGCAGGTTCCGCGAGCACAGCACAGCGCCACGGCTGACCGCTAGGGCGAACCCCCGGGCGCCATCCTAGCTCCGGCTTTAAGAAAGCCGGGGCTGCGTGCGAGCGGGGCGGGTGGAGGGGAGGGTCTTTTCCTGCTGGCGTTCGGGGCTGACGCGGACGACGTTCCAGATCAGGCCGAGCTTCTCGAGCAGCGAGATGAGCAGGCCGGTCGGGTCCGCGATGCGCTCCCATGGCTTCAGGCCGTGGAAGGCCGAGGTGGGGAACGCGTGGTGGTTGTGGTGCCAGGCCTCGCCCATCGACAGAGGAGCGAGCCAGAACACGTTGCGCGACTCGTCGTCGACGTCGAAGCGCTTGCGGCCGAAGAAGTGGCACACGGAGTTGATCGACCAGGTGACGTGGTGCAACAAGAACACGCGCACGAAGCCGCCCCACAGGACCACGGTCAGGGCGCTGCCGAAGCCGCCGCCGACGATCCAGCCGAGCGCGAACGGGATCGCGAACGACAGCACGACCCACAGCCAGAACAGCTTGTCCACCGTGCGCACAACCCGATCCCGAACGAGGTCGCCGGCGAAGCGCTGGCGCTCGGCCGTGCCGACGCTCTCGAACAGCCAGCCGATGTGGGCGTGCCAGAGGCCCTTGACCGCGCCCCAGAAGCCGGGACCGCTCAAGTGCGGCGAGTGCGGGTCGCCGTCCTCATCGGTGAACGCATGGTGCTTGCGGTGATCCGCAACCCACGTGATCACCGATCCCTGCACGGCCATCGACCCGAGCACGGCGACGACCGCGCGGAACGCACGCGAGCTCTCGAAAGCGCGGTGAGTGAACATCCGGTGGTAGCCGAGCGTGACCCCGAGGCAGGTGATCACATACAGGCCAGCCAGGACCCCGAGCTCGAGCGGCCCGACGGCGCGGTCCCACAACAGGACGACGGCGACGATCAGACCGATGAGTGGCATGGGAACGCCGATCAGGTTGGCGAGCTTGTGGGCGCGAGACATCGGCATCATCGACAATACTGAGCACTCACGCACTTTTCTCTTATGTTTGCGACGACGCGAACAGGAGAAATTGTGTCTTCGGAACGAACCATGGCCGATCAGCCCTGGCACGAGCTTCCGCCCGAGATTGCCGAGGTCCTGCGCCCGGCGCTCCCGGACGTCGCCGACGAGATCATCGACGCGGTGCGCACCGTGCCCGCCTACGCTCGGCCGTTGACGGGCGAGTTTGGCGCCGGCATCCGCGCCGGCGTTCAGTCGGCGCTGCGTCACTTTCTGGCCGAGATCGAGGCCGGGGGCCCGGTGCAGCGGCCCGATGTGTACCGCGCACTTGGCCGCGGCGAGATGCGCGCCGGGCGCAGCCTCGACGCGCTGCTGAGCGCCTACCGAGCGGGTGCGCGGGTGGCGTGGCGGCGGTTCGCCGAGGTTGGAGCGCGGGCGGGGCTCGACCCCGAGACGCTCTACCTGCTGGCCGAGTCCTTGTTCGCCTACATCGACGTGCTGTCGGCCGAATCGGCGGCCGGCCACGCGCTCGAGCAATCGGCGGCGGCCAGTGAGGCCGACCTGCGGCGCCGGCGGCTGGTGCGCATGCTCGTACGCGAGCCGCCGCTCGAGGCGGCGGCGATCGAGACGGCGGCGCTCGAGGCCGAGTGGAAGCTGCCGCGCAGCCTCGCCGTGCTGCTGACCGCCGGGGAGCGGCGCGGGCCGGCGGCGCTGCATCTCCCGCCCGACAGCCTGGCCGAGACGATCGGGGAGATGGCGGTGGCGATCGTCCCCGATCCCGATGCCCCCGGACGGGTGGCGACGCTCGAGCGTGCGGTGGGCGAGGCCGGCGCCACGGCCGCGCTGGGCACCAGCGTCGACTGGCAGGAGGCGGCGATCAGCTTCGCGCGGGCGCGCGCGGCGCTCGCGCTCGCCAACGGTGAGACCGAGCTGATCGTCGCTCGCGAGCGCGCCGGGGAGCTGATGCTGCGCAGTGACGCCCGGCTCGCGCACGAGCTGGCCGCGGAGTGGCTCGCGCCGCTCGAGCGTCTGTCGCCGGGCTCGAGAAACCGCATGACCGAGACGCTGCGCGCCTGGCTCGCCGTCCAAGGGCGGGTGGCGCCGATGGCCGCCCGCCTCGGGGTGCACCCGCAGACCGCGCGTTACCGGCTCGCGCGTTTGCGCGAGCTGTTCGGATCCGTGCTCGAGGACCCCGACGGGCGCTTCTGGCTCGAGCTGGCGCTGCGAGCCGAGGGCTGAGTAGGTCCTGACGGCGCCCGCCGGCTACGCCGCCGACTGAGGCTCGGGCTCGCCCTCGGGCTGGGGCTCGGTCTCGGCCAGCGGCACCTCGGGTCCGAGCGCGCCGGCGGCGAGCTCGTCGTGCCAGGCGTAGACGATCGGGATCTGGTAGCGCCCGAGCTGGCGCCGGCGGAACGCGATCATCTCCGGGCCCTCCCAGAAGCGGTACCAGTCCTTCTTGTCCTCGAACCAGAGCATCATGAGGATCTTGTAGCGGTCCTCCTGAGAGCGGTGAACGGCGAACTGGGTGGCTCGGTAGCGCAGCGCGATCGGGGCTACGCCAGACAGCGATTCGGCCAGATGGTCGTGGCGCAGAACCGTCGCGTACCAGGGGATGTGGACGACGCCGCCCATCAGGCCCCCACCTCGGCATGAATCGCGCCTGGTCCCTCGGCGGTGCGGCCCTGGCCCTCTTCGGTGGCGCCGACCAGGATCGCGATCTTGCCCAGATGCTTGTTGTCGCGCAGCAGCTGGTGCGCCTCGGCAACCTTCTCGAACGGCATCGTCTGCCACAACACCGGCCGGATCTTCGACTCCTCGATCAGCTCGTTGGCCTTGGTCGCCTCCCAGGCGTTGGCGAAGTGCGAGCCGATGATCTCCTTCTG
>JAFAZV010000383.1 GCA_019239445.1 Solirubrobacterales bacterium | reverse complement strand
CGGCGCGGTCGCGATCCCGCTCGCCGAGTCCGACGCGATGCTCGAGACCTACCTGGTATGGCACCGCGAGACGCACTCCGCCGCCGCCGACAAACTCCGCGCGCTCGCGCGAGCAGCCTTTCCCGCTTAGCCTCCGCCCGTACGACGGCGAGCGTCGGCTGGCGGGACGGCTGGTGGCGACACGACAGCTCGAGCGGCCCGAATCGCCCGCAACCGCAGGCGATCCCGCCGACCGCCGGCAATCGAGCGCGGGATGCTTGCGCGCGACGCGGCGCCTACTCCTCGTAAGGGGTGAAGTCCCGCTTCCGGGCCCCGCAGACGGGACAGAACCACGTCTCGGGGATGTCCTCGAAGGCGGTGCCGGGCGGGATGCCGCCATCGGGATCGCCGTCGGCCGGGTCATAGATGAACCCACAGGATTCGCACATCCACTTCACGGGTCGCGAAGCGTACCGCCGCCGCGGCTCGAACCCGCGAGGGGTGCGTCCGCGGTAAGTTCGAGCGATGGAGATCGGCCGCCCCGCTCCCGGCGAGGAGATGAACCTCGGCCAAGTGACGGTGCCGCGTGTAGCGGCCACGGTGATGCTGCTGCGCGGGCGCCACCACACGCTCGAGGTGCTGCTCGTCCGCCGCAACCCGAGTGCACGGTTCATGGGCGGTGCCTGGGTGTTCCCGGGCGGTGCGGTCGATCGCGCCGAGGGCGAAGGCCAGGCCGCGCTGCGCGCGGCGGCAGTGCGCGAGCTGCGCGAGGAAGCCGGCATCGAGCTGCCCGACGAGCACGAGCTCGTCCTGTTCTCGCGCTGGATCACGCCGGCGCAGGTGAAGATCCGCTTCGACACCTGGTTCTACCTCGCCGCCGCGCCGGCAGGTGCCGAACCCGAACCCGACGGCGCCGAGGTCGTCGACGCCCGTTGGCTCGCGCCCCAGGTTGCCCTCGACGCGTCGCAGGCCGGCGAGCTGTTCCTCGTCTTCCCGACCATCAAGCACCTCGAGCAGCTCGCGAGCTTCGCCTCTGCGGTGGCGCTGCTCGATCACGCTCGGGGCCGAGACGTCCGTCCGGTGGAGCCTCGCGTCGTCAGCTCGGGCGAGATGGCGCGCATCGTGCTGCCAGGCGAGCCGGGCTACGAGGATTGACCGCGCCCGCCCGGGGCAAACATATACTCGCGCCGTGACGACATCGTTGCCGCAGGAGATACAGGCGGTCTTCGACCGCTTCGTCACGACCGAGCTGACGACGGTCGACAGCCGCGGGCAACCGATCACCTGGCCGGTGACGCCGTATTACGCGCCCGGCTCGCCGTGCATCGACGTCACCACCGGGCTCGGCTATCCGAAGAAGGCCAATGACGCCGGCGCCAACCCACTCGTGTCGCTGCTCTTCTCTGATCCGACCGGCAGCGGCCTGGCCGATCCGCCGATGGTGCTCGTTCAGGGCTCGGCCGAAGTCGATGATCGTGACCTCGAGGCTAATCGCCGGCGCTACGCGCGAGAATCGATCCAGAAGCTGCCGGCCACGGCCAAGCTGCAGCCGCCCGAGCAGCTGCAGCGTTTCCTGGGCTGGTACTACACGCGCATCTACATCCACGTCCGTCCGGAGCGCGTCTATGTCTGGCCGCGCGGGGACGTCGGCGCCGAGCCGGAGCTGTACGGCGCGCACATGGAGGAGGTGCGCTCCGGGCACTCAGAGGAACCGACCCGGTTCCACGCGGCGCCCGAGGGCGGGACGAGCAGCTGGGACCGCCGCATCTACGAGCTCGGGGGTCGCTACCGAACCGCAGTCGTTTCGATCGTCTCCCCGGACGGGTTTCCGTTCGCCGTCCGAGTCCCGGTGAGCCTCGACGGCGCGGCGCGGTGGATCAAGATCGACGGCGCGCCGGTGGGCATCCCGCTCCAGCCCGGCCTTGCCTGTCTGACCGCACACGAGCACAGCCCGGACTTCACCTGGCAGCAGAACTTCCAGATCCGCGGCGACCTGGTCCGGATCGAGGACGGCTGGGCGCTGCTGCCGCACAAGCTCATCGGCGGCTTTGAGCTGCCGCCCTCGCGTTTGCAGCTCCTGCGTGACACAGCGGCCAAGACGCGCCGCTTCCGCCGCACGGCCAAGCGCGAACTGGCCAAGCGCGCCTAGCGGTCCGCGGCACTGACGCGTTCCGCGCGATATCGGGTACAACCTCCTGCAACGACGTACTCAGCGCCCCGTGGCTCCCATGCCGAGGGAGGGAGAGCGAATGGCAGACGAAAGACGATCTCAAGACTCGGGCTGGCACTCTCGCAGCGCCGACGCCGCCGCCGCCCGCTTCGGCGAGCGGCACCCCGACGAGGATCCCGAGCACCCGCCGCCGCCCCATCTGCCCGAGCCCGAAGGCGAAGTGCCCAATCGGCACTCGGCCAGCGCTGAGGCGGCCGCGCTGCGCTGGCGCGAGCAGCACGACGAGGACGACTAGCGCCCGGCAGGCGTCAAGCGGTAGCGCCGGCGCGCCGCGCCGACCAGGACGGTGGGGAGCTCAGCCGCCGCCGTAGGTGACGACGAGGTCGGTCAGCACGCCGACCAGAAAACCGGCGGTGACCATCAGCAGGCCGAGCTCCTTGTAGCCGTAGCGGCGCATGCCGTTCCAGACCTCGCCGATCACGTAGAGGATCGCGCCGCCCGCGGCGGCGTAGAAGGCCAGCTCCAGCGGGTGACTGGTGACGCCGTAGCCAACGATCGAGCCGAGGAAGGTGGGGCCGCCGCC
>JAFAZV010000125.1 GCA_019239445.1 Solirubrobacterales bacterium | reverse complement strand
GCGCAGGACGAGCTCCGATTGCGCGGTTAGCTCGATCGCTTCACCCAGCGTGGCGGGCAGCTGCTCGACTCCGAGGCGCCGGCGCTCGTCGGGCGAGAGGTGGTAGAGGTTCTTCTCCATCGGCTCGGGCAGCTCGTAGCCGTGCTCTATGCCCTCGAGCCCGGCCTGGAGCAGCACCGCGAAGGTCAGGTACGGATTACACGCGGGATCGGGGCAACGCAGCTCCATGCGCGTCGTGCGCTCCTTGCCGGGGTGATACATCGGCACGCGCACGAGCGCCGAGCGGTTGCGCCGCGACCAGGCCACGTACACGGGCGCCTCGTATCCAGGCACGAGCCGCTTGTAGGAGTTGACCCACTGGGCGAAGATCGAGCAGATCTCGCAGGCGTGGCGGAGCTGCCCGGCGATGAACGCCTTGCCGACGTCGGAGAGGAAGTACTGGTCCTCGGGGTCGAAGAACGCGTTGTGCTCGCCCTGAAAGAGCGACTGGTGGGTGTGCATGCCGGAGCCGTTCTTGCCGAACAGGGGCTTGGGCATGAAGGTCGCGTGCAAGCCGTACTTCATCGCGTATTCCTTGACCGTGATCCGGTAGGTCATGCAGTCGTCGGCCATCTTCAGCGCGTCGGCGTAGCGCATGTCGATCTCGTGCTGGCTCGGTCCGACCTCGTGGTGGGTGTACTCGGTGTGGATTCCGAGCTGCTCGAGCGCGAGCACCGTCTCGCGGCGCAGGTCAGAACCGGCGTCCAGCGTGGTGAGGTCGAAGTAGCCACCCTCGTCGAGCGGCTGGGTCGACTTGGAGTCGCGGAAGTAGAAGTACTCGAGCTCGGGGCCGACGTAGTACTGGTCGAAGCCCATTGCCTCGGCGCGAGCCAGCGCACGACGCAGCACGTACCGAGGATCGCCCTCGTAAGGCGTCCTCTCGGGCGTTTGGATGTCGCAGAACATCCGCGCCACGCCCTGCTCCTCGGGTCGCCAGGGCAGGATCGCGAACGTATTCGCGTCGGGCATCGCGATCATGTCCGACTCCTCGATTGGGTTGAAGCCGGTGATCGAGGAGCCGTCGAAGCCCATCCCGCCCTCGAACGCGTCCGCCAGCTCGGTGGCGTTGATCGAGAACGCTTTGAGCTGACCGAGGATGTCGGTGAACCACAGGCGGATGAAGCGGATCTCGCGCTCGGCGGCGAGCGCGATCACGTCATTGGCGGTGAGCGGGCGAGCGGTGGTGGTCATGGCGCGGCGGAGGTGGTCATCGCGCGGCGTTACGTTACTTGCTCGTCCGGCCTCGCCCAGCCGCGGGGCGAGCTCATGTCGATTTCAGGTTGGTCCGGGTCAGACCTGCGCGGGCACGCGGCGGCGCAGCCATCGATGCGCCCAGCGTTCGAGCTCGCTGAGCGCCGGCTCCAGCTCGCGCCCCATCCGCGAGAGCGAGTACTCAACCCGTAGCGGCGGTCCCGAGAGGACGGTGCGCTCGACGATTCCGCGCGCCTCGAGCTCCTTCATCCGCTCAGAGAGGAGGCGGTCCGAGAGCTCGGGCACGGCCTGGGCGATCTCGGAGAAGCGCAGCGGTCCGTCCATCAGGACGCGGAGGATGGCCCCCGTCCAGCGGCGGCCCACCAGCTCCACCGCCTCGTGGTAGAACGGGCAGCAGCCGGGCGCGGCCGCTTCGCCGTGGGTTCTCTCCTCTCGCGAGCACATAGCTCAGACCGAGAGCTTACGCTGCTTGTAGGGCGCGCGACTGTTCGCTGGATCCATCCACGGGAACCTCGCCTGCGACGTTGATCATCGCGGTGAAGCCCTCGAGCGATACCGCGGCGATGGCCTCGAGGATCTGCTCGTCGTCCCAACCCGCCTCACGCGCCTCTTCGTGGAGGTGCATCGGGGGCCGACCCTCTTCGAGCAACGCCTGCAGGTAGCGCAGCAGAGCCGCCTCGCGCTGATCCTTTGAGGAGAACTTGCGCGCTGCGGCGACCTCGTCGAGCGCGAGCCCAGCCGCGCGGCCGGCTCTCGAATGCATCTCGATCCCCGGCGCCGATCCGTAGTGCTCGGCGACGGCGAGCGCGATGCGCTCCAGCGTCGCCAGCGTCAGCTTGCCGTGCCGCAGCTCAGAGCGGAATCGCGCATACGCTCGGAGCGCGGCCGGCGAGCCCGCCAGCACACCCAGGAAGTTCGGCAGCTGCCCGCCGGTGGCGAGCGCTCCCCGCAAGACCGGAATGGATCCCTCCGGTGCGGTCAAGTCGTCGTGGATCTGGAACCTGCTCATTGATGTCTTCATCTCGGCCACCACTGGTCCGGCGTGGATTAGGGGGAAGCACCTCACTCACCCTCCCCTATCCTTTCGAGACCTGCTTACGGTTGATAAGTGTACCGCCGACACCGAGCTTGCACAAGGGGCCTGGCGGGCGAAACGTTGGGCGCCTCCTGCCGCGGGCAAATCCAGGCCCGCTTCCGGCGGCACGCCGCGTAACTTCCTTATACGTAGAGGCATAAACGCCCGATCATCGGGCGCTCGGAGGCTTGTAAGGAGGCGAACGAATACGGCCGCCGGCGCGGGTGGAGGCGCTACTTGGACCGAGCGCCGGCGCGTGCCGGTATGCGCACCGTCAGCGTCGTTGTGCGCGCTGCCGACGCGGTCGTGCCGGCCGTCCGCTGAGCCTCTCGGAGCGGCTTCGGTGACGCGGTCGTGCCCACCACCGCGGCATGCGAGCTTGTCGCGGCGACCAGGACCAGCACCACTCCGAGCAGCACCGCCCACATCGCCGCGCGGTCGGGACGGAAGCCGTGGCGTTCGTGGCGGCGGCGGACGTGGGGCCGGCGCGTCGGGCTCGGTCGGGACCGCTCGGCACCCCGGCCCTGGATGGTGATCGTGCGGCGGGCTGAGGAGTCCATTGGCGGTCGGCTTGTCGCGCCGGGCCTAGTCCGGGCGGGCTGGTCAGACGCTCTTGGATCGGCGCGGGCGGTCGTGGGCGACGCTGGCGTGTCGGTCGCCCTCCGGTTTGTGCGGGCCTCCGTGCGCGACGCCGGCACGTGATTCCCTTTTTGGCCTGTCCGTCCGCCGTTCGAACGGGCTGGCCGGTCGTGCCTCGGCGGGGCCACCTGGTCGTATGGGCGCCTGCCGCCGGCGTCGCGGGCGCTATCGGGCGCGGTCGCACGAGCCGGTTGCGCGGAACGAGGTGCGCGGAGCGGCGCCGAAGCTCGAGGCGACGAGGGCGAGCGCGGCGGTGATGGCGAAGAGTGCGTGGGCAGCACGGCCGGGCGCCCGGGCGCCGCGGGGTTATTTGCCGTCGCTGGTTTATTCGTCCGCAGGGGATTCTGCGGGCGCGCCCGGTCACGTTGCACCCGATCGTGCGGGGTGTCGTAGCGCCCGCCGCCGTCGCGCCAGCTGCGGTCGCGTGAGGCGTGGTCAAACGGGACCCAATCGCGGTCGTTGTCGACGCGCCGGTCGCCAGCATGGGGAGCCCCGGATCGACGTGGGAGATCGTGCCCCGCGCCCTCGCGTCCGGAGCCGCCGTGCCTCGGGCCGTCCAGGTCAACCCTTTCCAGCGACACGTTCAAGCCTGACCGCGGCATCACCGTCCTCTTTCGTGTGCTTGCGGGGTTAGCTGACGGGCTCGCGCCGAAAGAGCGGCGCTACGTGATTCGCACGATTAGCCCCAACAACGTGGGTCCCCCGCTTCCTGCCGCCTCGCCCATCGGGCGCGGCGGAGCGGGAATTCAGCTGTACGGGCGCGCCATGCTACCAACGGATCCGGATCGAGTCCGGCGCCGGGACGCGTAGCCGGCTACTCCTTGCCGGCCACCTTCCCGACGAAGGACGCTACGTCCTGCGCGTCCTTTCCGCCAAGGATCTGCCCTGGCATGTTGCCCTGGCCCAGGCACGCCTGCGGGCTGTTCGGCGGCGGGTTCTGCACGCAACCGTTGTTGATCGTATTGAGCACGAGGCTCGCAGGCGGTTTCAACATGTCGAGATTCGGCCCGACCTTCCCGACCGCATTGGCCGCCGCGAGCGTGTGACAGATACCGCAGTTCTGACCGAACAGCTGCCGGCCGTGCTTCTCCGCCGAAGTCAACCTTACGCCGGCGATCTGGCTGCTCGCGTGGGCTTGGTTGCCGTTGAGTATGGCGGCCGGAATTGCGATCCCGAAACCGATGTAGACGACCACGAAGATGAACGTCAGCGCCGTGCGCGCGCCGCGCGATTGGGACTGAAGCGTCGCCCGCGCGCCGCCCAACCCGCCGCGCACAGCGATGAAGAACAGCACGAGCGCGAGAACAACCCAGAACGCGAGGAACAGAATCGTGGCTAGCACGGCGGGGGCACCTTATCGCGCGGCAGAGCTAGTGTCGTGAGTTAGAAATTCGGCGGCACCAAGAGTGGTCAATGGTGGATGCCGCGGAAGGACGCAGGAGCCGACGCGCAGCAGCGCTGCGCGAGGCGACGAGGACGCACCGCGGCGCCACCAGGGGCCGCTCGACTGCTGTCCAATTTCTGACTCGCGACACTAGACGGGGCCAGTGATCCCGACGGGCCGCCGGGGTCGACAGGTCTGGCGGGGGCAAGCTGCCTGAGCTGCGGGCGGCCCTTGGGGAAGCGGATCGACGGACGTAATCGCTCGCCCACCCGGCGCTGCGCCGGCTCGCCAAGCAAGCGCCGGCACGCGGAGCAGATCGGCCGGAAAGCGGCACCGCCGCAGCGTGAACGGGCGGGGAAACGGGCGCCGCACGCGGTGGACGACGGGAGACCGACTGCCCGCAGCTTCCCGGTCGGACGCGCGGCCGGGCGCCGCGGCGCGTTGCCAGGGAACGATCATCGTCGGCGGCCCGAGGCGAAGGTCAGAACAGGCGGTGCCACGGCGCGGAATTCCTCAACCTCGGCTTCGTTGACATCGGCTTCGGCTTCTCGCGAACTTGGTGGCGGCATGGCGGCTCGCTGCTGTGCTCGCCCGATCCGGACCTGCTCATCCAGCAACGAGAAGTCCTTGACCTCAGCCAGCACCCGATCCGGGGCGGCAATCGAATCGACGCGGTCCACGAGTAC
>JAFAZV010000321.1 GCA_019239445.1 Solirubrobacterales bacterium | reverse complement strand
ACCGTGAACGCGGTTGCGAGCACGCCGGCGGCGAACAGGAGCATGGGCGCGGCCGCCAGCATCGCGGCCACCCCAAGCCGGCCACCGATCACTTCCACGACGGCAAACAGAAGCGACGCGAGGACGATCGAGATCGTCGGCGGGAGCAAGATGCGAATGAGATCCATGACGCCACGGGCGAGCACGAGCCGTCGCGGCGGATCCGTGGTGCGCCCGGGCTCGGCGAAGTCCGGGACTCGCGGCAGCTCGAGGGGCGGCGAGCCGAACCACGACGTGGCGTCGCCGGTGCGGTGCGGCGCAGTCGTGAGCACGCCGATGAGCCCGTCGCGCCCGAGTTCCGTCCCGCCCGCGAGGATTGCTCCGTTGCCGAGGAACGTGCCGCTTCCGACGTCGATCGGCGCGACGTGCAGCCAGCCGAGCCGGCCGCGCGCCGTGGCCAGGACGACGTCGTCGGCGGCAAAACTCGAGGCGCCAAACGACGTGAGCCGGCCAAGCCCGACCACCGTCGAAAGCTCGGCGCGCTTTCCCACCGCAACGCCGGCGAGGCGCAGCCACGGGCGCATGTAGAGGCTCGCGCAAACCGAGAACAGAACGCCGCGTGCATCGTTCATCAGCGAGTCCGCGAGCCAAAGCACCCAGCCGATGCGACCTTCGTCCGGGTGCCACCCAGGGCGGACGAGGCGCCCGACCCAGCGGACGAGCAGCGCCACGAGCACGCCGTAGGTGATGAGGTAGATCGTCGCCAGGACCGGCGCCCATATGGTCAGCCGCCCGAGCAGCGAGCCGACGCCGGCGGAGCCCCGGACGCCGACCAAGTCCAAGAAAGCCAGGACAGGCAACGCGGCCACCAGCGGCAAGATCGCCTGGAGCGCCAGTCCGGCGATGAACATCACCTTCCAAACCCACGCGGAGGTGGGCCGCGGCGCAGGCTCGGCCGGCCAACCCTCGCCGGCGAGCCCAACCCGACGCGCCGGTGATCCCGCCCAGCGCTCGCCGGCGGGAACGCTGCAGTTGACTACGCTCGCCGCTTCGATCTCGGCGCCGGCCCCGATCTCGGCCGCTGGGCCGAGCAGCGCCCGGGTACCGATCCGTGCCCCCGCTCCGATGCGAACCTCCCCCACGACCAGTTCATCGCCATCGAGCCACCAGCCATGCGCGTCGACGTCGGACTCGAGCGTCGCCCGCTCGCCGATGGTCAAGAGGCTGGTGACCGGCGGCAGCGTGCCGAGCCGGGCTCCGGCACCGACCCGGTGTCCGCACAGGCGGGCGAAGCGGGCGGCGAATGGGGTTCCCGCCAAGCTGTCGGAGCGAAATCCATCCGCAAGCCGCTCGAGGAACCAGAGCCGGCACGCGAGCCAGCCGCGTCGCGGGTAGCGCCCAGGCCTCAGGCTTGGGAGAAGCACCCGCCGGGCCAGCAGCACGAGCCAAGCGCGGCCGAAGGGGGTGGCGAAGATCACTCCGCCGGCGATGAGCCAGCCCCAGCCGACCTGCGGCCCGAGTCCGGTGCCCGCCCACCGGTCGAAAGCGAGGATGCCGAGCAGCCACTGGGGAGACGAGAGCGCGATCAGCAGGATCACACCAGCGAGCTGAGCCCAGCGCCAAGGCGCTGCCGAAGCGCTCTCCTGACTCGGCGCCTCGGCCGAAACGGTGCCCAGGCGATCCAGCCGCTCGGCGAGCTGATTGAGCCGCCGGTGGGCATAGACGTCGGCGACGGCCACCGCCGGGAAGCGGCTGCGAAGGACGGATACGAGCTTTGCCACCGCCAGCGAGCTGCCGCCCAGCTCAAAGAAGTCGCTCTCGCCGCTGAGCGGGAGCGGCCCGAGCTGTTCGGCCCAGCGCTCGGCCAGCCACGCCGCAGTCTCCGTGAGCTTGGTAGCGCGTTCAGGCGAACCCCGCTTGTCACGCGGCGGCGCAGGCGGCGGCCACGGGAGCGCCCTGCGGTCGAACTTTCCGCCGGTGTTCGTGGGCAGCGAATCGAGTTGTACGACGAGCGGCGCGATGCCGTGGGGTAGCCGTCCGGCAAGCGCCGTGCGGACGCCGGCCGGATCGGCGTCGCCGACGACGTAGGCGACCAGGAGCGGATTTCCCGCCGCGGTCTTCTGCACGGCGGCCGCTGCCGCCCGCACGCCCGCCACCGAGCGAAGCTGCGCATCGACCTCGCCGAGCTCGAGGCGGCGGGCGCCGAGCTTGACCTGGTCGTCCCGGCGGCCGATGAAGTGCAGGCCGTCGATCGACTCGCGCACTACGTCGCCAGTTCGATACGCGCGCCTGCACCCGAGCGCCGGCACGGGGGCGAAGCCGGCGTCATCGAGAGCTGGGTCGAGATAGCGTCCGAGCCCGACGCCGGCGATTGCCAGTTCGCCGGGTTCGCCCAACGGCACCGATCCGCCCTGCTCATCGACCACGGCGATCTCCCAGCCGGAGATCGGCCACCCGATCGTCACCGGCGCCCCAACGACCACCCGCGCCGCCGTGCTCACGACGGTGGCTTCCGTCGGACCGTAGGTGTTCCACACCTCGCGTCCCTCCGCGAGCTGCCACGCCAGCGGCTCGGGACATGCCTCACCGCCGAGGATCAGCAGGCGCACCGAGGCGAGGTCACACTCGTTCCACATCGCGGCCAGGGTCGGGACGGTCGAGACGACGGTGATGTCGCGCTGCGCCAGCCAGGGACCGAGATCGGCTCCGGCTCGCACCAGGCTGCGGGGAGCGGGAACCAGCGCTGCACCGTTGCGCCACGCCAGCCACATCTCCTCGCAGCTGGCGTCAAAGGCGACGGACAGTCCGCTGAGCACCCGATCGTCAGGCTCGATCCGCCAGAGCTTCGCTTCTGCCTCGACAAACGCGGCTGCCGCGCCGTGCGTTACCGCCACCCCCTTTGGCGCTCCGGTCGAGCCGGAGGTGAAGATGATCCAGGCGTCGTCATCCGGGCTCGGGAGCTTGACGCTATCTTTGGTCGGCCGCGCGCGTAGGTGCAGCGACAACCCAGCTTCGATTACCGCGGACGTGTCCGAGCTCTGCCAGATCGCCTCCGCGCGACTCACGGAATCGTCGGCGTCTACTGGGACATACGCGGCGCCCGCGCGCAGTACGCCGAGAATCGCAACATGAAGGTCCGTGCTGCCGCTGGGCACATAGATCCCGACTCGATCGCCAGGGCCAATTCCTTCGCGCTGCAACCGCCGGGCCAGCTGGCCTGCGGCTTCGGCGAGCTCAGCGTAAGTCAGTCGCCGGTCAGGGGCGTCGATCGCGGTCCGCTCCGGATAGCTGGCCTGAGACTCCGCAAACACGTCGAGCAGCGTCCGGCGTAGCGTCCCGGTCGCCTCGTCGGTACCGATCGCGGGCAGCCGTGGGCGCATGCCCGCAGGCGGTGTCATCTGCGTGTCAGTTCGACCCCATCCAGCCATATCTAGCGCTCGTCCTTGATTTCTCGCGCCGAGGTGTCAGGTCAATAACCCGAACCCCGCCGTCCAGTTACAGCTGCACCCCTGCGAGGCGGACCAAGAGGCAATCTGGCGCGTGCCCCTGAGCAGACCACGGGAAAAGCCTGAGAGTTTCCTGAGTCCCTTGCTGCTCAGGCGGATTGCGCCGGGGGGGCGGCGAGCGCAGGTGTCGCCGCGGGCGCAGTCGAGCTATCGGGAACCGCCGGAAGCCTGATCGTGAACCTCGCGCCTTCGCCGCGCCGGCTCTCCGCCCGCACCGTGCCGTGGTGGGAGAGAACGCTCGCCTTGACGATCGAGAGCCCAAGCCCTGAGCCGCCGCGCCCGGGTCCCCGCGCGCCCTCGCCGCGCCAGAAGCGCTCGAACACCCGCTGCTCAGCGCCCGCAGGCAAGCCTGGACCGTGGTCGCGGACCTCGACTACGACCTCCCCCCACTCACGGCGGACTAAGACCTCGATGAGCGTCCGCGGCGGCGTGTGGATCACGGCGTTGGCGACAAGATTGGTGAGCACTTGACGCAAAGCAGCCGGGTCGCCCAACACCACGGCGCCCTCCTCCCCCTCGAAGCTCACCGGGTGCTCGCGCGACATCACGCGTGCGTCTGCCACCGCCTGAGCCGCGAGGTCGCTCACGTCGACCGCGGTTCGGTGTGCCTCCGGCACTTCGTCGAGCTGCGCGAGAACGAGCAAGTCCTCGACCAGCACGCCCATCCGCGCCGCCTCAGATTCGATTCGCTCCATCGCCCGGGCGAGTGCGGCCGGATCGTCGGCTGCGCCGAGGCGGAACAGCTCCGCGTAGCCGCGGATCGACGCCAGAGGCGTGCGCAGCTCATGTGAAGCGTCAGCTAGAAACTGCCGCCGGCGCTCCTCGCTGCGCGCGCGGTCGGCGAACGCCTCCTCGATGGTGACGAGCATCCGGTTCAGCGAGAGCCCGAGTCGTCCCACCTCAGTGCGCGGCGTCGCGGGACTGACCCTACGGGAGAGGTCTCCACCCGCGATCGCGCTGGCGGCGTGACCCATCTCGTCGAGGGGACGCAGCGCAACGCGGATCACGATCCAGCCGAGGCCGACGAGCACGATGATCACGCTCGTGACGACCAGCGCCTCGACCAACACGAGGCGCTCGAGCGTCTGATCCACCTCCCGCAGAGGCAAAGCCACGAGGACCGTGCCGGCGCCCGATTCAAGCCCGACCGCCGCGACGCGGTAGCGCAGCTTCGATCCACGAGCGGATCCGACCGTGAACAGCCTCGGGGCGTTGCCCGGGCTCGAGAGCTCAGCTGGCAGCTGAGGCGGTGGCAGGCGGCGGTCGCCGAAGCTCGGGCTCACCACCGGGCCGCGAAGGACGGCCCCGTTGCGGTCGACCAGCGCCCCGAAGGTGCCGTTGGGCAGGAAGCGGACCGGGTTGCTCTGAGCTCCGGAGCCGGCCGGCGCGGGCCGCGCGCGCTCGTCCTCGCCGGTTGCGCGTTTCGGCAAGCGGGACCTGACTCCGAGCGCAAACGAGACGGGCGCCGCCGCGCCCACCACGCGCTGATCGAAGCGGTTGTACAGGAACGAGCGCTGCTCGGCGTAGATCGCTGACGCGGCAACGATCAGGGCGACCGAGATCAGCGCCACCACGGCGACGAGCAACCTTGCTCGCAGCGACACCCGGCTACTCCTTGGGCAGCCGCAGCGAGTAGCCGACGCCGCGCACCGTGTGCAGCAGCGGCACGCGCCCGGCGTCGACTTTCTTGCGCAGGTAGCTCATGTACGTCTCCAGTATGCGTGCGTCGCCCGAGAAGTCGTAGTTCCACACGTGGTTGAGCAGCTGCGCGCGCGTGAGCACACGCCGGGGGTTCTGCATCAGGTAACGGAGCAGGCGGTACTCGGTCGCCGTGAGCTCGATCGACTCGCCACCGCGCGAGACCTCGCGCGTTTCCTCGTCGAGCTCGAGGTCCGCGAACGTCAGGCGCGACGAGGGCTCGTGCAGGGCCTGCGCCCGCCGCAACACGTTGCGCAGCCGGGCCAGCAGCTCCTCGAGGCTGAACGGCTTGGTCACGTAGTCATCGCCGCCCGTGGTCAGGCCGCGCACCTTGTCAGCGGTGGCGTCCCGCGCGCTGAGGAACACGATTGGCACGCCCGCGCGCTCCTCGGAGAGGCGTCGCGCGACCTCGAAGCCGTCGACGTCGGGCAGCATCACGTCGAGCACGAGCGCATGCGGACGCCACTCGCGCACCTTGGCCATGGCGCCGGCGCCGGTTCCGGCCGCCTGAACATCGAAGCCCTGGTAGCGCAGCGCCATCGAGACGACGTCGACGATGTTCGGCTCGTCGTCGACCACAAGCACTCGGAGCCGCTCGTCCTGACCGCCCACGGCATTCATTGTCAAAGCAGAATCTGAGAAAAACCTGAGAGGGAACCGTCGGGGGCGGTTCTGCCGCTCTTGGGCGCGCCACGCGAACGGCACAATGGGTTGATGCCGGGCACGACGGCGTGGGTGTTGGGCGACCAGCTCTCGGCTGACAACGCCGCCCTGGATGGCGCCGACCGCGTCCTGCTCGTGCAGAGCGCGGCGGCGTTGCGCGCGCGGCGGTTTCATCGCCAGAAGCTGCACCTGATCCTGGTGGCGATGCGCCACTTCGCCGACGATCTGCGCGCCCGCGGGCAGCAGGTCGAGCTGATCCGCGCCGACGACCTGGAGAGCGGCCTGGCTCAGCACCGCCGCCGGCATCGTCCGGCGAGAGTGCGACTTCTCGCGCCGAAGACCGCGAGCGGGCGCGCCCGGCTCGGAAGCCTGCCGGGCGTCGAGCTCGTGCCCTGCAACTTGTTCCTCACCGACCCGGCCGAGTTCGCACGTTGGGCCGCCGGGCGGCGCCGCCTCGTGATGGAGGACTTCTACCGCCGGCAGCGCCGCCGCCTCGGCCTGCTGATGGACGGCGGGGATCCCGCCGGGGGACGTTGGAACTTCGACCGTGAGAACCGCAAGCCTCCGCCGGCGCGGGCGCGACCACCGCGCCCCTACCGCCCCCGCGAAGGCGGGCACGACGAGGCGGTCAGAGGAGAGCTGGACGCAGCTCGGCTTCCGACGTGGGGCGACGACGGGCCGCGGCTGTGGCCCGCGAGCCGCGACGAGGCTGAGCGCGCGCTCGCGCGCTTCACCGAACGCGCGCTACCGAACTTCGGGCCCTACCAGGACGCGATGCTCGGCGGCGAGCGAACGATGTGGCACTCGCTGCTGTCCTCTTCGCTCAACCTCGGGCTGCTCTCGCCGCTCGAGTGCGCGCAGGCGGCCGAAATCGCCTACCGCGAACGCGGTGCCCCGCTCGCCAGCGTCGAGGGCTTCATCCGGCAGATCATTGGCTGGCGCGAGTACATCTGGTGCATGTACTGGCATCTGAACGACCTCTGGCCGGCGATGAACGCCCTCGGGGCGAGGGCGCCGCTGCCGGCCGTGCTCGAGCATGGGGAGACGGAGATGCGCTGTCTGGCCGCAGCCGTAGGTGGGGTGCGCGAGACGGCCTATGCGCATCACATCGAGCGACTGATGCTGTTCGGCAACCTCGTGCTGCTCTGCGGGACGGAGCCTCAGAAGGCGCTGGATTGGTTTCATCGTGCGTTCATCGACGGTTACGAGTGGGTCATGGCGCCGAACGTGCTCGGGATGGCGACGTGGGCCGACGGAGGGCGGATGATGACCAAGCCCTACGCCGCCAGCGGCCGTTACGTCGAGCGCATGTCAGATCACTGTGCTCAGTGCGCGTACTCGCCGGGGGTGCGCATCGGCGACCGGGCCTGCCCGTACACGACGCTGTACTGGGACTTCCTGGCCCGGAATCGGGCGCAGCTCGAGCGCAGTCGTCGCATGACGATGGTGCTGCGCAACCTCGAACGCCTCGATCCCGATGAGGCGGCTGAGATCTCGCACCGGGCGCGCGCCTTGCGCGAGCACTTCGACGCTTGAGCTTCAGGGCACTGTGGTGCGGGTGGACGGCGTGGCAGTGCGCCACGCGCGGGGAGGACTTGCCCCGCCAGCGCTTCGCCGCCTAAGCTCCGCGCCCATGGCAGCAGCCAGTCCTGAGCCCGGCGCAGCGTCGCCCGCCCCGCCGGCGCCAAGCGCGCGCCCGCCGGTTCAGCTCAGCGCCACCGATGCGTCCTTCCTCATGCAGGAGCGAGGCAGCGCCCATATGCACATCGGCGGCGTCTCGGTGTTCGAAGGGCCGGCGCCCGATCACGAGCAGCTCAAGGCGCACCTCGACGAGCGGCTTGGCCTCGTCCCCAGGTTTCGCCAGCGGCTGGCCCCCTCGCCGCTGGGGCTACGGAGGCCCTGGTGGGTCGACGACCCCCAGTTCAACCTCGACTACCACCTGCGGCGCAGTGCCCTTCCGCACCCGGGCAGCGAGCGCCAGCTCGAGGCGCTGGTCGCGCGCGTGTTCGCGCAGCGCCTCGATCGCGGCAAGCCGTTGTGGGAGATGTACCTGGTCGAGGGGCTCGAGGACGGCCGCTTCGCCCTCATTACCAAGGCTCACCACGCCCTTGTCGACGGCATCTCGGGCGTCGATCTGGCAAGCGTCATCCTTGACACCGCGCCCCAGCCGGCGCCGATCGGCGGGGCGGTTGCGCCTTTCCTACGCCGGCCCGCGCCGTCACGGGCGGAGCTGATCGCGCGCGAGGCCGCGGACGCCGCTCGCATACCGCTGACCCTGACCGAGCGCGCTGTGGGCGCGATCTTCTATCCGCGTCGTATCACCCGCGGCCTCGAGACGCTCGGGGCCGCCGCCGGCTCCGTGAGCCGGGAGCTGATGAACCCGGCACCGGACTTGCCGCTGAACGGAGCGACCGGGCCGCATCGCCGCTTCGCCGCGCGCCATCTGAGCTTGGACGCAGTCCGCAGCATCAGCCGTCGGCACAGCATGACCGTCAACGACGTGGTCGTCGCCGCTGCCACGGCGTCGCTGCGGGAATGGCTGATCGCCCGTGGCGTGGACATCGACGGTTTGGAGCTGAGGGCGCTGGTTCCGGTCAATCTCAGGACAGATGACGAGCGCGGGCTACTCGGCAATCGAGTCGCGCTGCTGCGCGCCACGCTGCCTGTATACATCGCCGACGACGAACAGCGGCTGCGGGCCGTGCACGAGACGATGGCGCAGCTCAAACGCTCCCGGCAGCTGATGGCGGCGCAGGCGATCATCGAGCTCAGCGATTTCGCGCCGCCGACGATCCTCGCGCAGGCGTCGCGGCTGAATTTCTCCACGCGGCTGTTCAACTTGATCATCACGAACGTGCCGGGACCGCAGCTGCCGCTCTACCTGCTCGGGCGCCGGCTCGAGACCGTGGCCCCGATCGCCTTCCTGCCCCGCGGCCATGCGCTGGCGATCGCGGTGTTCTCCTACAACGGCACGATCAGCTTCGGCCTGCTCGGCGACCTCGACCGGATGCACGACCTCGACTCCGTGGCCGACGGCTTGCTGGAGGCGCTGGAGCGCCTGACACCGCAAGTGCAGCCGATCGGCGTTGCGAGCGACGGTGGCAGCGGCGACGTCGCGGTGAGATGAGTCGCTGCGCGCCGCGCTTCTAAGTTGCGGCGCCCTGGTGCGACGCGGCGGCAGTGGCCACATCGCGCGGATAGGTCTTGCGCGCGCGCAGCAGGAACACGCCGCCGGCGGCCAGGGTGCTCAGCAGCACGAGGAAGGTGATCTCCAGCCCCCTCGCCGCCGAAGGCGAGATCACGCCAGGGTGAGTCCCGATCGGCGCCTGCTCGGGCACAATGCCCGCAATCGCTTGTGAGAGGGCGCCGAACACGAGCGGCGCGATCGCTTGCGCGAGCGAGCGCAGGACCGTCCGAGTGCTCTCGGCACGGCCCCACAACCCGGCAGGCATGATGTCGAGGCGCGCAGCGTCGAGCGGCGGGTTGGCGGCGGAGAGAAACGCCGCGCCGGCTACGTCGAACCACAGCGCCGGGGTCAGCGACGTGCCCAGCACGCCCGGGATCAGCAGCCCGGCAGCGGCCAGGTAGCAGAGCGCCGGAACGTACACGCGGACCTCGAGAAAGCCGCGGCGCAGGAGGGCGTCAGTGACGCGCCCGCTGACCAGGGTGCCGACCATCGCGCCGGCGACGAGAAGCGCCAGCACGAGCGTGGCCGTAGCCTGACTGGCGTGGTAGTGCCCGCGGACGAACAGCAGCGCGAACGTCGATAACCCGGAGAAGTAGAAGTACCCGAGCGACGAGCTGACGATCATGTGCACGTTGGTCGGGATCGAGAGGATGTAGCGCACAGACGGGATCAGTCCGAGGGTGCGCGGATCCTGGGTCAGGACGAGCTCCGGATCGGGTTCGACGCCCCGGCGCCGCGCGGCTTCGCGCGCCAGCTCGTCCGGCTCCGCGGGGGCCTCCTCGCCCGCGTCGGGCTGCGGCCGCGGGCGGTCGGCCGAGGCGGCCACGGCCTCATGCAGATCGGTGACGCCGGGCTCGAGACGGCTTTGCCCTCCGCGTAGCGGCTCCGGGATGGTCCGGTACAACTCGCGGGCAAGGAAGAAGCCGGGCAGAGCCAGCAGCACGAACGCCGCGCGCCAGTCGATCAGGCTGGCGGCGCTGCCGCTGACGATGAAACCGGCCGCCGTTCCTGCGATCTCGCCCCCGAGGATGTACGCGTACACGCGTCCGCGCTCTCGGGCGGGGAAATAGTCGCCGGTGAGCGAGGCAATTGCGGGTCCGGCGGTTGCGGTCACTGCGCCTAGCGCTAGGCGCGTGAGCAGCAGGGTCGAATAGCTGCCCGCGAACGCGCTCGCGAGCGACGCCATGCTCCAGAGCACGATGCTGACCGACAGCATCGGTACGCGCTTGATGCGGTCGACGAGGAAGCCCACCGGGATCGTGAAGATCGCGCCGACGAGCAGCGCGACAGCGCTGAGCAGCCCGATCTTGGTGTTGCCGATGTGCAGCGAATGCTCGAGCTGCGGCGCCACCGCGCCCACGGTCGCCGTATCGGCGCCATTCAGCGCCAGCACGGCGCCGAACACCGTGATCACCCTGGCGCGCGCGGGTCCGCCGACCCGGCGGACTACGTGGCCGCGGACCGCGCGGCCGGTCCACCGGCCGGCCCGCGCCGTCGCACGACCGGCGCGCGAGAACGCTCCGGGGCGGGGTTCTTGTTCTTGCTGCGAGGCGATGCCGCTAATCGTGCCGCACAGGGCGCCGCGGCAACGGCAACCCCCGCATCGCCGGGGTCTGCGCCCGCCCGCCGCAGGCTGCCAGCGGGACGGGCGCGGGCCGCGGCCGGCCTAAACCAGCGAGCGCGCTACCTGCTCGAGAAGCTCGAGGGCGTCCTGCAGCCCGTCCTCCATGCCGGACGCGAGGACGGCGTCACGCGCCTGCTTGGTCGGGAGCATCATGAGGATGTTCACGGTCGTCTTTCCGGCCGCTTCGGCGAACGTGACCGTGTCGAGCGCCTCGTTCTCGGGTGCGCCCTCGTAGACCTCGGTGGAGACGATCCGCTCGTTCTCCGCGATCTCCCGGTACTCGCCGTGGAAGGCGACCTCGAAGCCGTCGGGCGTCACCATTGTGTAGCGCCAGCGGCCACCGACGCGAAGATCGATCTCGGCGCTCGTGACCTCGCCGCGCTTGGCGCTCCACCAGCGCCTCACCAGCTCTGGGGTAGTCCATGCCTTGTACACCAGGTGCTTCGGAGCGTCGAACTCGCGTTGGATCGCGATCTGCTCGTCGGTTGGGAGCGTCACGTTCGCTTCGCTCCTATGCGTTGCTGCTGCCATCTTGTTCCTCCTGTTGTTTGAGTTCGACCAGCACCGAATCCAGCTCTTCGAACCGCTCGGACCAGAGGTCCTGGAAGCTCCCGACCCAGTCGTGGATCGGCTTGAGCGCCGGCCCGTTCAGCCGGTACAGGCGTTCGCGCCCGCGCTCGCGGACGCCGACCGCGCCCACCTCGCGCAGCACCCGGAGGTGCTTTGACACCTGCGGCTGGGCCAGCCCAATCGCTTCCACAAGCTCTGTGACGCTCAGCTCGACGCCGGCCAGCGCGTCGACGATCTCCCGCCGCCGCGGCTCGGCCACCGCGTTGAACACGTCCGTTGTCGTCGCTGCTCGGGCCATCACGGACATCATATGCTCATATGGGTATATGTCAAGCCGCGTGCGGCCACGAGCTCGCGCGTGCCTCGGCACACCTCGGAGCATCAAGGCGCGGGGGTTTTGGAACCGCTGGCTACGCGAGCACTACCGGGTGCGGTCTGCGTCCCGGTCGAGATCGGGGCGCGGCGCGTCGCCGTCCGGGACAACCTCGAGGGTCGAAGCGAACCGGCGGGTCATCGACTAGCCGCTGCCCGCCGAAGCGCTCGCGCTACAGAGCGCCATCGGACTCCGCGACCTCGACCGAGCCGCTCTCCGCCCGCGGCTCGAGCATGAACACGACGGCGGCCACGTTCGCGCCGGTATCGATGTCGGACATGTAGGCCACGACCGTCCGGCCGAGGATCTCTTCGATGGCCGCCACCGCCTCTGCGCGCATCGTCCGCTGCAGGGTGGCGCGGATCGTGCGGACAGCCTCCGGTTCGCCCGCCAGCACGAGGTTGTGCTCGGCGCGCGTCATCGTCTCCGCCATCGTCACGACTGCGATGTTGGTGTTGAGCGTGGTTCGGGCTTTCGTGGGTCCGCGGCCGAAGTAACGGGCGAACAGCCGGACCATATGGTTGGAGATCGCGGCTGCGGCGCTGAACGGCCGCTGGATCGGCTGGACGGTGGTCTCTTCACTCATTGCTGACCCCCGGAAGTTGTGACCCCACCGGGCGAAGCACATGTATCGCTCGGCGCGGGCCCTTCGAACGCAAAGTTGCCGTCTCGCATATTGGCGCCGCGGCGTCTAGTTGCAAGCCAACTTCGCGTCCGGATCATCTTGTCCCGCCCCATCGCGCTCGAATTCACCGAGAACACCGCTCAGCGCGAGCAGACGGTACGGCCCGCGCGCGCCGGCCACGAGATAGAACGGCACGTCATACCGCCTGGCCTGATCGCGGCAGCGCAGCAGTGCGCGGACGCCGACGAGATCCATGAAGGTCAGGCTCGAGAGATCCACGGTCAGCCGCGCCGGGAGGTCGTGCAGCGCCTCGAAGACTGCCTGCTCGAAATCCGCGGCGTTGGCCAGATCGATCTCGCCGCGAGGCATGACCGCTCTGCCGCGCTCATCGCGCTGAACCTCGATGGTCAGTTCCGAAGCATCGTAAGGCGCGGCTTGGTCCATTCACCTCTCCGATCGAGGTCTCGCTTTCCGGAGAGGCCGCCGCGACACCGCACTAGCGTCGCCGCAAGCCCTGCGCTATCGATGCCTGCGTGAGCCGCGCGCGTCGGCCACGCCTGCGTCGGCGGATGATACGCGGTGCAGCGCGAGTGGCCAGCGACGACGGTCGCGGTTGCGCACCACGGCGAAAGGGGAATAGGCTCCCCGAGCATGCGCCGGATCATCACGACTCTCACCGCAGCGCTCACGCTCCTCGGCCTCCTCGCGGCGATGACGGCGCCGGTAGCGCCGGCAGCGTTTCAGCCCCGCACCTACTTTCGCTACTGCAACGTCAAGCACCTCGGCTTCGGGATGACGTTCCACGTCGTCGCCGCCTACGGCGGACACGTCGCGGACCGCATCAGCTACTACATCGCTGGGACCCGCGCAGCCAGGAACAGCACGATCGTGTTCTTCCAGAAGGGCCCGTCGCTGTTCCATCCGGCCGGCAAGCAGAACATCTATTCCGGGCTCGGCGAGTCCGTGTTCGGTGACATAACCAACGCCGACTCCGACGGGAAGTGGCACCCGCTCGACCAGCGCCACCTCAGCACTTACCCGCTACCGATCGGGACGTTCCCGCGCGGCAACGACAGGTTCTGGAAGGTCTGGTTCCACTACGTGGTCGATATCTGGCCGCACGGCAACGGTAACGGGGGTTGCAGCTTCTCCTTCGAGGTCCTCGGACCGTCGAACGCGTACTTCCCGTAGGAGCCCACAAAGAGCGCCAGCGGCACGCATGACGTGTGGCGGCGCCGGCTCAGTGCTGGAACCCGAGCGCCACCACCGCGCAGAACAGCGCCACCGCGGCCACCGTGCAGACGATGATCGCGATCAGCGGAGCCCGGCCCTTCAGGTGGCCGCCTTTGGCGATGATGCGCTGCAGAACGACCCAGCCGATGAGCAGCGGGACCATCACCGCAGTCACCATCCACAGCCAACCGCCGCCGCCCGTTGCCGGCACCACGATGCTCAGCACGAACAACGAGAAGGTCGTGGCCCAGATGAGCACATCCGGTGCGCCGCCCTCTCCGGCCGGGCGTGACGGCTGGCTCGTTGGCGTGATCGCCGAGCTCTGCTCGGCACCTGCCTCTGCGGTCGCGACCTCAGCGGGAACGCTGCGCTCGTTGAATCCGGGGGAGAGCACTTCGGTGGCGCCGCGCTCGTCCGCAACGCCGTTCGGCTGTTCGCGGAACTCCTCGACCATCCTCGAGAAGTGCTCGTCGGGATTCGCGACGCCCTCCTCGGCCAGCGCCGCTGCGACCTCAGGCGAAGGATGCTCGCTGATCGTGGTCATGCGGGTGATCGTCAAGGTCACCGCCATCGTGCCGAGTGCGTGCACGCCGGCGGCCAGCGGCAGCAGCCACCAGTTCCCTGTGATCAGAGACACGACGGCGGCGAACGTGAGCACGATCGCGAGGTTGCGCACGAACTGGAAGTGATTGAAGTTGAACCGCGCTGCTGCGCCCTGCTGCTGAGGATGCTCGCCACGGCTGGCCTGCGGACGGTCGGCCGGCACGCGAACATGGTCGGAACCGACGACATCGCGCAGCTCGCTGGTCAGCCGCTGGTTCGTCTCGCTCGATAAGCCGGGATCGGCGGCACGCACCTCGCGCTCCTCGGTCTCCTCATCTTCGCCGCCGGCGCCCGAAGCGTTCTCGCTCTCGCTCCGGGCGCCCTGGCCGTTCGGAGACTCGCTTTGGTCCGGCGTCCGGGGCACGCCCGGTTGCTCCTCGTCACGCGGTTCGCTCGTGATCGGGACGTCTTCGCCGACTTGCGGACCGTCGCGGTACTCCCACGGCTGTCGGCTGGCTCGGGACGGAGTCACGGTTGCTCTCCTGGTCGGC
>JAFAZV010000314.1 GCA_019239445.1 Solirubrobacterales bacterium | reverse complement strand
CGCCTTCGCGCGCGCGGTCCTGCGCCTGGAGGCGTAAATCGAGCAGGGGAGCGTAGGAGCGGATCGGCGGCAGCGGCCGCTCGAAGTTGAGCGGCGGCGGCGGCGAGCTCGTCGCCCACTCGAGGGTGTGCCCGTCCCACGGGTCATCGCCCGCGATCTCGCGCCGTCGCAGCGAGACCCAGACGTTGAACAGGAACAGGAGGACGCCGAGCGCGATGATCCCCGCGCCGATCGTCTCGATCAGGTTCGTCGTCCCCCAGCCGGGATGACTGGGATAACGCGAGATCCTCCGCACCATCCCATCGTTGCCGAGAAAGAACATGGGGAAGAACGTCATGTTCGTGCCGATCACCATCAGCGCGAGCTGGACCTTGCCGAGCGACTCGCGTAGGCGGGCGCCCGTGATCTTCGGGAACCAGTGGTAGACGCCGGCGAAGAAGCCGAAGATGCTGCCCGCGAACAGCGTGTAGTGGAAGTGCGCGACGATCACGTAGGAGTCCTCGACGTGGTAGTCGAGCACCGGCGAAGCAACGAAGATGCCGCTGAGCCCGCCGATCAGGAACTGCAGGAAGAAGGTCAGCCCGAACAGCATCGAGGTGCGCAGAACGATGCTGCCCCCGATCAGCGTGCCGGCCATGTCGAAGTATTCGATCCCCGCCGGCACCACCAGCAGCGTCGAGGTGAAGGCAAAGTATTGATTGGTGACACCGCCCGTGGTGAACATGTGGTGCGCCCACACCGACATCGACAGGGCCGAGAAGGCCATGATCGAGGCGACGAAGGCGACGTAACCGAACCAGCGCTTGTGCGCACCCACGGCGATCGCCTCCGCCGCCGCGCCGAGGTACGGAAAGAACATCACGTACACCACCGGGTGTCCGAAGAACCAGAACAGATCCTGGTAGTCGATCGCGCCGCGGAAGCCCGTGTACACGTTGCCGCCGTGGCGGTCGATGAACAGCAGCACCATGGCCAGGATGAGCATCGGGAAGGCACCCACGACCATCAGCACGCTGGCGAGGCCGGTCCACGTGAACACGGGCATCCGCAGCAGCGACATCCCGGGTGCGCGCCGGCGCGCGACCGTCAGCACGACGCACCAGCTCATCAGCGAGAGCCCGATCGCGACGAGGATCACGCCGATCACCCAAAGGTCCTGGCCGACGCCCGGCGTGTTGGTCCCGTTCGACAGAGGCGTGTAGGCGAACCACCCCGAGCGCCCGGGGCCGTCGGCCGTGAGCCAGCCCGACTGCATCACCAGGCCGCCCGAGAGCCAGATCCAGAAGCCGGCGAGCGACACGCGCGCCCCCGACAGGCCGGTGGCGCCGATCTGCAGCGGGATCAGATACGTCGCCAGCGCGATCGCCATCGGCGTCACGAACAGGAAGATCATCGTCGAGCCGTGCATCGTGAACAGCTCGTTGTAGGAGTTGTCCGACACGAACTGCATGTCCGGCTGCGCCAGCTGAACGCGCATCAGCAGCGCGAGAACGCCGCCGGCGATGAAGAAGACGAGCGAGGCCAGACCGAGGTTGAGTCCGATGCGCTTGTGGTCGGTGCTGGTCAGCGCCCCAACCCAGCCTGGCCCACGCACGGCGGCGCGTCCGGGAGTCGCGGTCGCGGTCATGTCAGCGCCGCCTTACCGCCGCTGCGCGCCCAGGCCTGGAACTGCGCCGGCGCGAGCACGCGCACGTCGAACAGCATGTCGGCGTGGCGAAGCCCGCAAAACTCCGCGCACTCGCCCTGGAACAGCCCGACCTTGGAGAAGCTCAGCGTCGACACCTGAGTCGAGCCCGGGATCAGGTCGTGCTTGTAGCGCACGTGCGGGATCCAGAACGCGTGGATCACGTCAAGGGTGCGGAGGTTGAAGCGCACGGGCTGATTCGCCGGCACGACCAGAGGCTGACGGCCGACGGTTCCGCTGCGCTGCGTGATCCCGTACGCGCGGTAGGCGAACGTCCACTCCCACTTTGCGCCGATCACGTCGATCGTCACGGTCGGGCGCTGCTGGTTGGCGACCGTGTCGACGCGATGCTCGGCGGTGAAGGTCAGGTAGAGCAGAAACGCCACCGTCAGAACGAGCACGGTCACGTAGCCGCCTTCCAGGCGATTGTTCTCCCGCCATTGCGCCGCGCGCTCAGGAGCCCGGCCGGTGTAGCGCAGCAGCGCGAAGGCCGTGACCAGAACGATGACGGCGAACACCCCGATCGCGATCGGCACGTAGATCGAGAACACGTGCCCGTATTCGTGACGTGTGTCGACCAGCGCCGGCGAAAGCCCGGCGCCGGAAACCCGTGGCAAGGCGCTCAAAGCGCGGTTCTTCTACCCGCGCGAAACCGCAGGTGAACCGGGCAGACTGTTCGCGGGCGAACCAAGCGCGACGTCAGGAGCGGCGATCGCCGACCGCTTGCGCGCGGCGCCCTGGCGTCGCCCCTCGTTCACTGCCGCTCGCTGCGGAGCCACGACGTATTTCGGGTCCCGAACCGAGGCGAAGCCGGCCTTGAACACGTTCCACCGGGCGCTGAGCGCGCCGACCGCGAGCAGCGCGCCGCCGGCTGCCCCCGCCGCGCGAGAGCTCCGGCCGCGCGCGGCGACCAGCG
>JAFAZV010000200.1 GCA_019239445.1 Solirubrobacterales bacterium | reverse complement strand
CGCGCGTACCTCGCCCAGCAAGCGCGCGCCGCCGCCCGCCGGCTCCGACACCTCGACGACGGTGAGCTGCACGAGCTGTTCGACGACCTGTTCGAGCTCCCCGAGCTCGACCTCGCGCTGACGATCACCCTGCCGCAGCTGCTCACCCCGGACCTCCAACGCCTGTTCGACGCGGTCAAGGCCGACGACCCCGACGCCGGCGATGAACTGATCCCCAGGATCCTCGACAAGCTCGACACCCCAGTCGAGCGCGCCCGGCTAGCCCGCGCGATCATCAACCTCCGCGACACCAAACGCCTCGACCCGCTGCTCGCCGCCGCCGCGATCATCGACCTCGACAGCCGCTCGCGAATCCTTCTGCACGCCTGCCTGGTCCACGCCGCGTTCATCCACACCGGCCGACTTCGAACGCCCGGCGGCCTACGCCTCGCTGCCTAAGCGCTTCGTCGCGGGCGCGGCGGCGTTCGCTCGCTTGACAGGATCACCCGCATAATGCCCGAGCTGACGCTGGATCACGTTGCGATGAAAGGCCGCCGGAACTGATCGGTGCGCACACCCGCCTTGATGCCGCGACACGGATGCTGCGCCGACTTGACCAGCGCCCTGCCTTGCGCGGACATCAGGGAGCTGTTGACCGTCCTCCCGTCCGGCCACTGGCGCTCAGCGGGGGTCGGTGCGGTAGGCGATCGATCGATGTCGGTTCGCGACAACGCGGACAGTTTGGTCGTTCTCGGAGAGCTGGTAGATGATGCGGTAGGCGCCCACGCGCAAGGAGCGGAGCCCGCGAAGGCGGCCGCGCAGAGCGTGCCCGGAGTCCGGCTCGCGCTCAAGTAGTCCGAGCGCGTCCTCGACGGCGTCGATCAGGGGCCAGTCGAGGTCGAGCAGTTCCTGTCGGACCCGTCGCGCGAGGACGACTTTCGCCAACGGCGTCAGCGAGCAGCTCGACGTTGGGCGAGGTCGCGGCGAAGGTCATCGAGGGCGATCGTGTCGCCTTGCGCGAGCTCGCTCATGCCCGCCTCGATCGCGTCGAGCGTCGCAGGGTCCGAGAGGATCTCTGCCGTCTCCTCAAGTGCTTGGTACTCGTCGATCGGCACCAGCGCTGCCGCGGGCTTGCCGTTTCGGGTGACTAGCACGTGATCTCGGCGATCGGCGACATCGCTCAGGAGTTCGCTGAGCTTCGTTCTGAACTCCCGAACGGGAACGACCTTCGCCATGGATCAAAGTGTACCTCATTGCGTACACGACCTGTCGTAGCTTGCAGCTGAGATGGCTCACGAGGGCGTCCCGCTTGTGGCATGTTTCGCCAACATCGGGGCGCGTGCTCAGGACCCTGTTCGTATTCGCGCCGGTCGCGGCGTTGCTGAGTATCACGCCCGGCGCGGCCACCGCGGTCGTGGTGCGCAGTGCCGCGCGCGTTGGACGGCGAAACGCGCTCTTTACGACGGCCGGAAACTCAGTCGGCGTACTCTGTCGGGTGTGTTCGCCGCGACCGGGATCGCGGCGGCGGTGGCAACCTCGACGGAGGTTTTCACAGCCGTGAAGCTGGCTGGTGCCGCTGTTCTGATCGTGATGGGCGCGTCGTCGCTGCGTGCTCGACACCCGGCATCCTCAGGGGCCCAGCAGTCCAGTCGGCCGCCGGCGTCGGATCTGGCGGCGCTCCGCGATGGACTGCTGACGAGTATCGCCAACCCGAAGCTCACCGTCTTCTTCGTAGCGCTGTTTCCGCGACTCGTGCCGGCTGGTGCGCCAGTGCTCTCGGCCGCGCTCACGATGGTCGGCGCGATCGTGTCGTTTGACCTCGTCTGGTACTCGCTGCTCGCATTCGTTGTCTTCCGGGCAAACGGGCTTTCGTGGACGGGCCATGGGGCCGGCGCATCGAGCGTCTGACTGGCGTGATGCTGGTGGGACTCGGCATCCGCCTGGCGCGTGACCGAGGCTGACACCCACTCGAGTCGAGCGCCGCCCGGCAACGCGGTCCTCCCCGCGCGAGCGAGGTGCCGCTCGCTCACATCAACAACCTGTATCCGCCCACGGCATGCGGCCGTGCCGGATCGCTTGACAGCGCGTCGGTATCTCCATACTATTCTTGTGATATCACATGCTAGACCCGGTTCTGCGAATCCAATGGGTGTGACACCACGAAACGACCCTGAGCAGGATGCGGCCGTAGCGCCCCCTCGCTCGGCCCGTCTCGCGCACGAACAGAGCCGGGCACAGGCGGTGGCTTGCCCCGCGGTGATCGTGGTCGGGGGGGCAATTCTCGGCGTCGTCGGGCTCCTGGTCGCGCTAGGGGTCGCCGGCTCCGCCACGGCTCTGCGGATCGTCGGCGGAGCGGTGGCGCTCGCGGTCATTCTGCTGGGGCCCGGCGTGGTCGCCCTGCAGCCCAACGAGGCGCGTGTTCTTATCCTCTTCGGCCGCTATGTGGGCACGCTCGCGGAATCCGGGTTGTGGTGGGTCAATCCGTTCACCGTGCTCTGGCGCATTCGTGTCTCCCTGCGCGTGCGCAACTTCCAGAGCGATCGGGTGAAGGTCAACGATGCGAGCGGCAACCCGATCGATATCGCCGCCGTGGTCGTCTGGCGTGTGATCGATACGGCCAAGGCGGTGTTCGACGTGGAGGACTTCGAGGCTTTCGTGATCGTCCAGAGCGAAACCGCGTTGCGCCACCTTGCCAACACGTACCCCTATGACGACTACGCACCGGGCGCGCTGTCCCTGCGCGGTACCACCGACGAGGTCCGCGACAGCCTCCACAGCGAGCTTCAGAGTCGGCTGCGGACGGCGGGCATCGAGGTGCTCGAGACGCGGTTGACCCACCTGGCCTACGCCGCCGAGATCGCCGAGGTCATGCTCCGCCGCCAGCAGGCTGAAGCGATCCTCGCCGCCCGCAAGACTATGGTCGCCGGCGCGGTCGGCCTGGTCCAGATGGCGCTCGCCCAGCTCGCGCACAGCGATCTCGTCGAACTCGATACCGAGCGCAAGGCAACGATGGTGGCGAACCTCATGGTCGTCCTATCGGGCGACCATTCGCCGACGCCCGTCATCAACACCGGCTCGCTCTATACCTAGGCCGCTCGGGCATGGCGGAGAGCAAACGATTTCTGCTTCGCCTGGACCCTCGTCTGTTCGAGGCGATCCGCCGCTGGGCCGCCGACGACTTGCGGAGCATCAACGCGCAGATCGAGTACCTCCTGACCGAGCAGGCACGCCGTTCGGGGCGTCTGCCCCGTCGCCGGCGCCCGTCCGATCTTCCCGACACAGCGCCCGACGAGGGCGGCGCGGAGGAGGAGGAGGAGATTCCGTGGCTCGCGGGGAGCGAATTCGATGCGCGCTGACCGACGCGATCATGGGGCGCCTGCGCTCGCGGTGTCCGGTCTGACCAAGCACTTCGGCGAACGGATCGCCTTCGAGGACGTCACCTTCGAGATCGCCTACGGCGAGGTGTTCGGCTTCCTCGGGCCGAACGGTGCGGGGAAAACGACGACGGTGCGGACCCTCGGCACGCTGATCGCCCCGAGCTCGGGCACGGCCGCCGTCGCGGGCATCCCGCTCGCGCCCGACAACGGCGTCAAAATCCGCCGGCGCATCGCGATCATGCCCGAGAGTCCTGGCCTCTACGATCGACTGAGCGTCGCGGAGAACCTCAGGTGCTTCGCCAACCTCTACGAGGTGTCCGCCCCCGGCGAGCGGATCGAACGGGCCCTGCGGTCGGTCAGGCTAACGGACCGCGCCCACGATCTGTGTGGCACGCTCTCCAAAGGCCTGCGTCAGCGGGTCGCCCTGGCGCGCGCTCTGCTCAGCGAGCCCCAGATTCTGTTCCTCGACGAGCCCACCTCCGGCCTCGATCCGGTGGCGCGTCGCGAGGTCCACGAACTGATCGCCACGCTCGGCCGCGGCGGGGTGACGATCTTCCTCACCACGCATCGCCTCGAAGAGGCCGAGCGCCTGTGCGATCGGGTCGCGATCCTCAACACGCGGCTGCGCACGATCGGCCAGCCCGCCCAGCTCCGCGACCGGCTGTTCGCCAAGGCGCTGACGATTCGAACCCGAGCCGCGCTTTGCGATCCCGATCGCGTCTTCAGCGACCTTCCAGCAGTCGAGCGCTGGAGCGGCGACTCCGACGGCAGCTATCTCGTGTCGATCTCGGACACCGAGGCCGCCGCGCCCGCCATCACTCGCGCTCTCGTCGCGGCAGGGGCCGACGTCCTGTCGATCAGCGAGTCCTACCACTCACTCGAGGACGTCTACCTCGAGCTGATCGACGAGGACACGGAGGCGCTGCGACGGTGAGAGGGCTGAGCCGCAGACGGATTCGGACGATCATCGCCAAAGAGCTGCAGATGTACCGGCGGACCGGCTCGATTGTCGTGACGATGTCGATCATCCCGCTGGTCTTCCTCATCCAGCCTGTGGTCTCGGCGCTGACGACGTCCTCGGCCGCGGCCGTGTCGATCCGCCACCATCATGAGCTCCTCTACATGCTCGCGATTCCCGCGCTCGTCCCGTCCATGCTCGCCGCCTACGCTGTCGTCGGCGAGCGACAGCAGGGCACGCTTGAACCTCTGCTCACGACGCCGCTCCGGCGCGAGGAGTTGATCCTCGGCAAGGCGCTGGCCGTCCTCGTCCCCGCGGTCGTGCTCTCGTACCTCATCTTCGCCGTCTTCCTCGCCATCGTCGGCATCTTTGCCCACCCCGGCGTCCCTTCGGCGCTTATCCATGGCTCTGACGTTCTCGCCCAGGTGATCTTCACGCCGCTCATCGCCGCCTGGTCGATCTGGATTGCGATGGCGATCTCTACGCGCGCGACAGACATCCGCGTCGCACAGCAGCTAAGCGTCCTGGCCAGCCTTCCCACGATCGCGGTCACAACGCTCATCGCCTTCAACGTGCTGCATCCGAGCCTCCGCCTGGCCGCCAGCCTGGGAATCGGCCTGCTCGTCCTCAACCGCGTCGCCTGGAGGCTCGTCTCAATGCTCTTCGACCGCGAGCGGCTGATCGTGGGCACGCGGACCTGAGCGGACACGGCGCGTGCCACCGCGGCACCTGGGCAAACGGCTCCGGGTTCCCAGCGCGAGATCAGCGGCCGGCGCGCTCGGACGGGACTCGCCGCGCCGCGCGCGGCCGACTCGGGGGCGCCCGCCGCCTCACCCGCTTTCGCGCCGCGGCGTGTAACGCGCAACCCGTTGAGGCGGATGGAGCCCTGGCCCCCTTTGATCTCGCGAGAGTACTTGACGGGCGATCGTCAACCCCCAGCATCTCGCCACGAGCACAACGCGTCCCGGCAGACTCGACTCCCCCTGGGATCAAAAGCCGCCGGCGTTCCTGCAGTCCGCGCAAGGGAGGTCGTTGGACGCTCGGGCTTTGGATTGCCGCGGCAGAGTGAAAGGAGGTCTTGCCGACGCGGGCGCCGTGCCCGGTCTGTGCGGTGGGTTATGCCTGCTTCGCGATCCGGATGGAGCGGCTGCCGCGATGAGCTGCCGCATTAGCGGTCCCGACTGATCCGCTCGCACACGGTGCGTCACCCTCGTTACGCGAGCGTGGACTCGAGCAAGTCGAACGCCGCGGTCCAGAGCACGACCGCAGCCATGCCCTCGCAGTGGCCCTCGGCGCCCTCCTTCTGGAGGAAGCGACGGAACTCCTTCGGGCACGTGAGGGCGTTGAACAGGCGCTCGCCCTGTCCCGGCCGGGGTGGCGCTGGGGCCACCCCGGCGGGTCGACTCATGTGCTTCCTGCGGTCTGCGTTCAGCCTGACTAGGCCATCTCTCTCTGTCGAGCGGGTTGAGCTATGGCCGGCTGGCTTGCCTCGTGTTTGCGTAGTGCTGCTGCGGCGGCGACCGCGTCTCGGCGTGTGTGCACGTCGAGCTTGCGCAGCACGTTCTTGACGTGGCTGTACACGGTGCTTTGAGAGAGCACGAGCTGCTCCGCGATGCGCTCGGTGTTTGCGCCGTCTGCGAGTAGGTCGATGATCTCCCACTCGCGGGTGGTCAGGCGGCTATGCAGCGGCCGCCAGCCACTGTATGGGACGTTGCGCACGTACTCGAGCAGTGGCATCAGCAGTTGCTGAGGAACGATCGCCTCACCCCGAGCAGCGCGCACTACGAG
>JAFAZV010000194.1 GCA_019239445.1 Solirubrobacterales bacterium | reverse complement strand
CGTTGGGCGATCTGCCGGGACTCCGAGGGCAGCCCCTTCGGTCTCGCGCTTAACCCGAACGCGCGCACTTAGTCGTCAGCCAGGCCATCCGGATCGGTTGGTGCGATTGGCGGCACTAGCTCACGCTGCCCGTACCTGCGACCGGCGATCAAATCGTCGCGGAACACGGTCAGCCACCGCGCGCCTTGGCGAGCCAAGCGATCTCCACCACGGCGCTCAGGGATGACTGCTTGTGTCCGAGGTTGTCGGGCAAAGGTCTGGCGGCCGGCGTGGCTTCGCGTAGTGGCGCATGTGTGCGCCACTTCCCGAAATGCCCTGGGTCATCAACAAGGTCAAGGTGATCAAGCGCCGCGCCTACGACTACGGACCTTCGGCGGCTTCCGCCAACGAGTCGAAATAGCCTGTGGCCAACTGGACACGCGACGCCACCCCGCGCAACCAACAAGAACCGCGCTCGCTGCCACTGGCGTTGCGGGGGGTGCCGCAATCAGCGTGCGCGCCGCGAAGAGGCTCGCGGCGCGCGCATGGCTTTTTACGCTTCGGTAGGGCTGTCAGGTCTTGATCAACCCATGCGGGTTGAAGACGAACTTCTTGGCGACGCCGCTATCGAAGTCCTTGTAGCCCTGAGGTGCGTCGTCGAGCGTGATCACGGTGGCATTCACGGCCTTGGCGATCTGCGCCTTGTCGTGCAGGATCATCTGCATCAGCGGGTAGTGGTAGCGCATGACCGGGCACTGGCCGGTCGTGAAGCTATGTGACTTCGCCCAGCCGAGACCGATCCGGATCGACAGCGACCCGACCTTCGCCGGTTCGTCGATTGCGCCGGGATCGCCGGTCACATACAGCCCCGGGATGCCAAGCTTGCCGGCGACGCGGGTGACGTCCATGATCGAGTTCAGGACGGTGGCGGGAGCTTCGTGTTCGGAGTCGGCGCCGTGGCCGCGGGCTTCGAACCCGACCGCGTCGACGGCCGCGTCGACCTCCGGCACACCGAGGATCTGCTCGATCTGATCTTTCGGATCGCCCTTCGAGACGTCAACCGTCTCGCAACCGAAGCTGCGCGCCTGCTCGAGCCGCTCAGGGATCAGATCGCCGACGATCACCACCGCCGCGCCGAGCAGCTGCGCCGAGTGAGCGGCGGCAAGCCCGACCGGGCCCGCCCCGGCGACGTAGACTGTCGAACCGGAGGTTACCCCGGCGGTGTATGCCCCGTGATAGCCCGTTGGGAAGATGTCCGACAGCATCGTCAGGTCGAGGATCTTCTCCATTGCCTGATCCTTGTCGGGGAACTTCAACAGGTTCCAGTCGGCGTACGGTACGAGCACATACTCGGCTTGGCCTCCGACCCAGCCTCCCATGTCGACATAGCCGTACGCCGAGCCGGGACGATCGGGGTTCACGTTCAGGCAGACGCCGGTGTTACCGGTCTTGCACATACGGCAGCGGCCGCACGCGATGTTAAACGGCACGGAGCAGAGGTCACCAACCTCGATGAACTCCACTCCCGGACCGACCTCGACCACCTCACCGGTGATCTCATGCCCGAGGATCAGCCCCTCCGGCGCCGTCGTCCGCCCGCGGACCATGTGCTGGTCCGAACCGCAGATGTTCGTCGCGACGCACTTCAGGATCGCCGCATGGGGGACCTTGCGGCCGATGTTCGCCGGGTTGACGCCGGGTCCGTCCTGGAGCTCGAACGTCGGGTAGTCGATGTTCTGGACCTCGACCTTCCCGGTTCCCATGTAGGCCACGCCTCTGTTGTCTGGCATTTCGCGTCTCCTCGAGTGGGGGGTGTATGCGGTCCCTGTAGCGCGGCGCGGTCGGCGGCGCTCGCTCTCGAAAAAGCTTCAAGAAGAGTCCGGCAATGCTCGCCACCGTTACCGTTCCGCCGTCGATCTCCAGGAGAAGCGGCGCGATCATCTGCCCGCTCGGGCGTTGCCGAGCGGAGGTCGCGGCCTCAACCACGCCCGCATGACTCGGGTTCGTGCACGGCAAGAACTCCCTCCGATGCTGCAGAGAAAATCGTAGCGCGCCGGTACCTACGGCTCGAACTCGGCCAGCCGCGCCCGCAACTCGCGGCAGCGACCCTCGAGCCGTTTGGTGCGAGCCCGCGTCTCCCAATGCAGTGGATGCTCGCGCAAGCCGTCCCGGCCGCTGCCCATCGCGAACGCGTACTCCCAGCTGCTCATGTGCGTCCGCAACTCGGCCGCGGCGTTGGCCAGTTCTGCCTGCAACCTCTCCCTAGTGTCGCGACTGTCTCCCATGCCTGCACTCGAAAACTGCCGCCGTCGCGGAAGTACGCTGGAGATTCTACGGCGCCCCGTTGCGCCGTCCGCTCGTGGGCGAATCAGGACGCGCGTCTTCATGGGCCGGAGCGCTGACTCGAGCCGCCAAGGGATGCGCTGGCTCCCGGGCAGAGCGTCGGGTGGGCGGGGTTCGTCGATCGCTTGCGTCGTTTCGCGCCAGCGGCGGTTGCGTAGGGGGCTCGCTCCTGCCGGTTGGGCGGGCGTGTGGCCATGCTCAAGTACACGGTGTCGTGGGCCGCGCGGCTCGAGCGTTGTCGAAGCGGTCAACGCGGAACCCATGAAGCAAGCGGTCTCCAGCTTAGGCATCGCGGTCGAGCCGTGAACTTGCGAGACGAGAGCTCAAGTCGGGCCTCGGCGAGCGCGGCGCCGTCTTGAGCGTGCTCCCGATCGCTGCTGGTCATGGCTTTCACCTTCGCGCGGTGCCTCCAGCGCGATCGCGTTGGACGGAAGAGCGTCCGGATCGTCGGCGTCGTCGTGCTGACGGACGATCGCATTCGCGCCACCACGGAGCGTCGCTTAGCTGGCCGAGGGTGCATCCGGCGGCGCGACGAGCTAACGTAGCGGCGCCGCTCGAAGGTCGTGGGGCAACGACCTGAGAGGCGACGCGTGTACCAGCGCCTTGTTCCTGTCATCGAAGCGGAGGAGTCTGGTCCCTTGACGTGGGTCCGGGTTCTCGTCCGGCTGGTTTGCCGGGATGGGGCCTGCGGTCGCGCGCAGGAGTGCCCGTAGTCCCGCGCCCCCTGTCTTATCGCCTCCGGGGGAGGTGCCCCTGGGGCTGCCTCAGATTACGGCGTGACAATCTCCCGTCACCGGGCTCTTCTCATCGTCTTGAGCGGGCGTGGACCCAGCGCCATTGGGCGAAGGGCCGCGGGCCGTGCCGTACAGTGGCCGGGCATGGCCGGCCGCGATGACGTGGCGCTGACTAACCTCGACCAGCCGCTGTTCGACGAGGCGCGGGCGACGAAGCGGGATCTCGTCGAGTACCTCGAGGCCGTGAGCACGCAGCTGCTCGAGGAGCTGCGCGATCGGCCGCTGTCGGTGGTGCGGGCGCTGCGCGGCCAGAAGCCGTTCATGCAGAAGAACGTCCCGAAGTACGCGCCACGGTGGGTCGAGACGGTGACGGTCTGGGCGGAGAGCTCGAAGCGCGACGTGGCCTACGCGCTGTGCAACGACCTGCGGACGTTGCTGTGGTTCGCGAACCAGCGCGCGATCGAGTATCACCCGACGCTCGTACGCGGCGATTCGCACGGGTTTGGCCAGACGCACCTGGTGCTCGATCTCGACCCGCCGGCGGAGGCAGGGTTCGTCGCCGTCGCGCGCGTCGCGGAACTCGTACGCCAGGCGCTCGCCGACGCCAAGCTCGCCGGCGCCGTGAAGACCAGCGGGGCTAAGGGCTTGCACGTGTTCGTCCCGGTGGCCCAGCCCGCGGGTGGAGAGGAGATCGCCGCGGCTACGCGGGCGCTGGCCGCGCGCGCCGAGCGCATCGACCCACAGCTGGCTACGACCGCCTACGTCGTCGAGGAGCGGGGCGGCAAGGTGTTCCTCGATGCCACGCGCGCCGGCGGCGCGACCGTCGTCGCCGCCTACAGCCCGCGCATTCGGCCGGACACGCCAGTGTCGTTCCCGGTCTCCTGGGATGAGCTCGACCGCGTGGCGCCCAGCGACTTCACGATCCACACAGCGCCCGACCTACTCCGAGGCGGCAACCCGTGGGCCGAGCGCCTGCCCGAGCCTCAGTCACTGCCGGCAGAACTGATCGAAGAGGGTCGTGCCATCCCCGTCGCTCGCGTCCAGGCGATGCACGAGGGCAAGCGGCGCGCCCGCGCGCGACAGGGAAAGGCGAGCGCTTAGGGCCTGGGAAGCGCGCCCGCGTGTAACGCCAGCACCGCGCGTCGGAGGTATCCGGCCGGGAGCAGGCAGTGGCGCGAGCGCGAGAGCTCGAGCTGATCTGATGTGGCCGTCCGGATCACGCTGGAGCGTATGAACCTCAACGTTCCTTCCGCTATTCCGAAGGAACGTTGCGGTACCGCCGTGTACGACCTCGCGGCTACGACGTAACGCGCGCGGGGCTCGGGCTACCAATCCATCATCCCACGGCCATCGTTGAAGCACCCGCCCATGAGACGCGATCGCCTCCTGCTCCTCCTCCGGCTCGCTTCAGGCGGCGTGTTCATCGCGTTCGGTGTCGGCAAGTTCGTCAACCACGCGTCCGAACTCGCATCGTTCAGGAGCTACGGGCTGCCCGCGCCGGACGTCGTTGTGATCGCGATCGGCGCGATCGAGCTGATCGGCGGCCTACTGTTGGTCGCCGGAGCCCTCACGCGTCCCGCGGCGCTCGTCCTCGCGGGCGACATGGTCGGCGCGATCGTCGTGTCTGGCCTCGCCAAAGGCGAGCTGATCAGCCTCACGCTGGCGCCGGCCGAGCTGGTCGCGATGCTGGTTCTCCTCTGGACTGGACCGGGCGCCTTGGCTCTTCGACCGGCTCCGAGATTCCCGGGTGTCCCACGACGCGTCGCTGAACTCTTGCGGTGAGGGAGACCTGCTCTGGTCGAAGCGCGAGGCGTGGGTGACGAACGCCGGATCGCTAACCGCGGTGATCACGACACTCGCCCCCGCGCCTTGTCGATCTCCCACGCGGCAGTGATCAGTCCGATGTGACTGAACGCCTGGGGGAAGTTGCCGAGCAGCTCGCCGTTGGCGGTGTCGATCTCCTCGGCGAGCAGCCCGAGGTCGTTGGCGTAGGCGGCCAGCTGGTCGAACAGCGCCTCGGCGCGGTCAATCTCGCCGGCTTTGGCGAGCGCCGAAACCAACCAGAAGGAGCAGATGACGAACGTCCCCTCCTCGCCGCTGAGTCCATCGGCGTTCATCCCCTCCTGGTTGCGGTAGCGCAGCACGAGCCCGTCCTCGGTCAGATCGCGCGCGATCGCGTCGATCGTTGAGCGCATCCGCTCGTCGGTCGCCGGGAGGAAGCCGAAGATCGGCATCAGCAGCTGCGCGGCGTCGAGCTCATCGGAGTCGAACGACTGCGCGTAGGCCTGCCGGGCTTCGCTCCACCCGCGGGTCAGGACGGCCTCGCGGATCTGATCGCGCTCCGCCGTCCAGTGCTCGAGGTTGGCGTGGTGGCCGAGCTGCGGAGCCAGCGCGATCGCACGATCCAGCGCCACCCAGCAGAGGACCTTTGAGGAGACATGATGGCGGGGCTCGCCTCGCATCTCCCACATGCCGGCGCCGCGCTCCCGCCAACGCCTGGCCGCCGTGTTGGCCAGGTCGGCGACGAACGCCCGGATCTCCCGATGGAGCTCGCCAAGCTGCTCGCGGTATAGGTAGAGCGAGTTCAGCAGCTCGCCGTAGACGTCGAGTTGGGTCTGCCCCCAGGCTCCGTTGCCAACCCGGACCGGTGCGGAGTCCCGCCAGCCGCGCAGGTGCGGTAGCTCGCGCTCGGTGAGGTCGTGCTCGCCGGCGATCCCGTACATGATCTGCAGCGAGCGCTCGCTCGCCCGTCCCCCGGCCGAGCTCGTCATGAACGAGACGAACTCCTCCGCCTCGTCCGAGCACGCGCCGACGTAGAGCGCCTCGAGCGTGAGGCTCGCGTCGCGGATCCAGGAGTAGCGGTAGTCCCAGTTGCGCTCACCCCCGACCGTCTCGGGCAGGGAGGTGGTCGGCGCGGCCACAATCGCGCCTGTGGGCCGGTAGGTCAGGCCCTTGAGCACGCGTGAGCTCAAGCGCACGAGCTCTCGGTGCGGTCCTGCGTAGATGTCATGCTCGGCCTCCCAGGAACGCCACCCCTCGACCGTGTCGTCGATCCGCGCGGCAACCTGCTCAGCGGCGAAGGGCTCAGGCGCGGGGCCCTCGGGCGGCGCCCACTGAAGGGCAAAACCGACGCGCTGGCCCTCCGAAACGGTGAACGTCGCCGACATCGTCGAGTCTTCGATCGTCGTTGGCACGGGCGCGCTGATCACGATCTGGTTGGGACCTCCGAACGTCCGCCCGCCGGTCTCGGTCGGGCGGAACAGAGGCTTGACCAGCCCGTACTCTGGCCGCGGGGACAGCTCGAGCGCAAGCTCGACGTCGCCGAGCGCTCCCTCCACGAGGCGCAGGATCAGGTGCGGAGAGCCGAACCCGAGCTCGTGATGGCGCTGACCCTCGGCGAACGGCATGGCGTCGATCAGCTTTACCGTGCCGGTATCGGTCGAGAACGTTGTCTCGATCACGAGCGTCCCGGGCACGTATCGGCGTTCACTGCGGTAGGCGCCGACCGGGCGGATCTGCCAGTGCCCACCCTCGGGGTCGAGAACCTGTGCGAACACGGCCGAGCTGTCATAGCGGGGCAGGCACAGCCAGCCGATGGATCCATCGCGGTCCAGCAGCGCCGCTGAATTGCAGTCGGCCAAGAGCCCGTAGTCGCCGATCGGCTTCGAGCTGTCTGTGGTCGGTGGCGCCTGGGCGGCTGGTCGCGGATACGTCGTGCTCATCTGTGCCTCCAAGTCGAAGTTCGAGCCTGCGGGTTGCGCGGCGTGTTCCGCATCACGCCAAGCCAGGTACGCCTCGCGGGCGTCGTCGGCGGCGTCCATCCACGCAAGCAGCAGATTCGCTTCGCGCTGGTTCGCGGAGGGCCCAGTGAGGAAGTCGCTCGACGCAGATCTCATGAGCCGTTGGTGCAGGGCCCGCACCGTTCGTTACACGTAATTCACCCGGGTGAAACGTGCGCCCGGGTGATGACGTCTCACCCTGCCGTGGCGCAAGCTTGCGTCATGAGCGATCAGGGTTCGCGCCACCGCTACGACATCGTCGTCCGCGGCAGGTTGAGCAGTCGCTACGAAGGCGCCTTCGACGATGTCACGCTCGAACCTCGGCCCGGCGAGACCCGGCTGCACGCAGACCTCGTCGACTCGGCCCAGCTCTATGGGCTGCTCAACCGGCTGCGCGATTTCGGCATCGAGCTAGTCAGCGTCAACGCGGTCCCGCACACGCACGATGTCGGCTGAGCACCCCGGCAGCGCCGGAGCGTTCACAGGCTCCGACGAGCGGCTCCTGGCGTCCTTGCGGGCGGGAGACGAGAACACCTTCCGCGAGCTGTTCGCGCGCCACTATCCCAGCATGAAGCGGATCGCCCGCGCCTATGTTTCCTCCGACGCGGTGGCCGAGGAGGTCGTCCAGGAGACGTGGCTGGCTGTTGTGAGCGGGATCGAGCGCTTTCAACGTCGATCCGCGCTCACGACGTGGATCTTCTCGATCCTCATCAACCAGGCGAGAACCCACTGCGCACGAGAGCGGCGAGCGATGCCGTTCTCGTCGCTGGCGCCGAGCGACGCTGACGACCCTTCGGTCGACCCCGACCGGTTTCAGCAGGACGACGAGGCCTGGCCCGGCCACTGGGCAACGCCCCCGCGGCCGTGGCAGAAGCCCGAACGGCGTCTTCTGTCGCTTGAATCCCGCGAGCGGCTCAAGCATGCCCTCGGCCAGCTGCCCGAGCGTCAGCGGCTGATCGTCGGGCTGCGGGACGTCGAGGGCCTCTCGGCCGAGGAAGTCTGCGATCGGCTTGCGCTCAGCCAGGAGAACCAGCGGGTTTTGCTGCACCGCGGACGCTCGCGGCTACGCGCCG
>JAFAZV010000143.1 GCA_019239445.1 Solirubrobacterales bacterium | reverse complement strand
CCTGGCGAAACACGGTTGCGTACCACTGCACGTGCACGACTCCGGCCATCGCTCAGCCTCCCATCGGCATCGGTATCGGCTGAAACCGGGACTGCGCCTTCACGGTCACGCGCCCACCTCCGCCCGGATCGCTCCAGGGCCCTCGGCGGTCTTGCCGTGACCCTGCTCCTCGGCGCCGACCAGGATCGCGATCTTGCCGAGATGCCGGTTGTCACGCAGCAGCTGGTGCGCCTCGGCGACCTTGTCGAACCCCATCGTCTGCCACAACACCGGCCGGATCTTCGACTCCTCGATCAGCTCGTTGGCTTTGGTCGCCTCCCAGGCGTTGGCGAAGTGCGAGCCGATGATCTCCTTCTGGCGCATCCACAGGTAGCGCACGTCGAAGTCGAGCTGGTAGCCCGAGGTGGCGCCGCAGATCACGACCTTGCCGAACGGCCGCACGGCGAGCACCGAGGTCGGGAAGGTGGCCTTGCCCACGTGCTCGAAGACGATGTCGGGGGCGCCCCCGAGCAGGTTCTCGACCGTCCTCACGAACCGCCGGGATTCCTTGAAGCGCGCTCGCTCCTCCTCGATCGTCTCGTCGCCGCGGCGCATCATGCCGCTGTGTTCGGTGCGGTTGACGTAGGCAACGGCCCCGAGCTGCTCAATGAGCTTCCCCTTCTCATCGCTCGAGACGACGCCTACGGCGTCGGCGCCCGTCAGCTTGCAGAGCTGGGTCGCGAACACGCCGAGGCCGCCGGCGGCGCCCCAGATCAGCACCCGGTGACCGGGCTGCAAGTGGCAGCGGTCGATCAGCATTCGGTAGGCGGTGAAGTAGGTGAGCCCGTAGGCGGCCGCCTCCTCCCAAGCCAGGTGCCTGGGCTTGTGCAGCAGCTGCTGGGCCTGCACCTTGCAGAACTGCGCAAACGAGCCCCAGCTCGTCTCGTAGCCCCAGATCTGCTGGCTCGGCGCGGCGAGGGGGTCGAGCCCGTGCACCTCGGGGTCCTCGTAGGAGGTCTGGTTGCAGTGGATCACGACCTCGTCGCCCGGTTTCCAGCGGGTCACGCCGGGTCCGACCTTCCACACGATCCCCGAGGCGTCCGAGCCGCCGATGTGGTGGTCCTCGTTCGGGTGATAGCGGAACACCGACACGGGCTGGCCGAGCGCCGCCCACACGTTGTTGAAATTGACCCCGGCGGCCATCACCCGCACCACGACCTCGAACGCGCCGGGCTCGGGCACCTCCATCTCCTCGATCTGGAAGGCATCCACGGGCTCGCCCTCACGCTCCTGGCGAATTACCCAAGCCGCCATCGTCGGCGGGAGCTCACCGGGCTCGGTGGCGATAGTTGCGACTTGGCTCAAATCGACGGCCACGTGTACTGCCTCGCTTCGTCGGGTCAGGGGTGGACGGTGGATCGTAAAGGAGAGCCCGGGAAGGCGGCGGTGCATGCACCGCCGCCCCGGCGCCGCATGCGGCGCCGGTCGGGGCGCGCATGCGCGCCCCGGGAAACCGCTTCACGATCTCGCCTACGCCGCGACTTCGACCGGGGTGCGGTCGGGGGCCTGGGCTTCGCTCGTCGCGGGCTGGGCCTGCGGCTGCTTGGGCCGAGACTCGATCAGGCTCCACGCCAGCAGCGCCCCGAGAAGGGTGACGGCGGCGCCGATCGTGAGCCCGGTGCCGAGGGCGGACACGTACGCCTCGCGGGTGGCGGAGACGATCTGCGTCGCGGCGTGGTGGCCGCCGAGGCTGCCGCCGCTGCCCAGCGAGTTGGCGATCGTCGCCCGGGTCGCGGCCGGAAGGTGGGGGAGGCGCTCGTCGATCTTGGCTCGGCCGATGGTGGCCACGAGCGCGCCCATGATCGCCACGCCGAACGTGCTGCCGATCATCCGGCTCATCGACAACACGCCCGAGGCGGCGCCCGCCTTGGTCCGGTCGACGGCGTTCATCGCCGCCGTGCTCATCGGCGACATCACGAGACCCATGCCGATGCCCATCAGGATGAACCCAGGCAGCAGGACGCCGTAGCTGCTGTGCGTGGTGATGCGGGACTGACTGAGGATCGCGCCGGCCACGACAACGAGCCCGACCGTCATCAGTGGCCGCGGGCCGATGCGGTCGGTCAGGCGCCCCGCCAGCGGCCCCATGACGATGATCACGAGCGTCGAGGGCAGGAAGCGCAGTCCGGTCTGTAGCGGCGAGTAGTGCAGGATGTTCTGCATGTAGATCGTCACGAAGAAGAACTGGGCGAACATCGCGAACGTGACGATGAAGCCGACCAGGTTCGCGCCCAGCGAGGTGCGCGAGCGGAAGAAGGCGAAGTCGATCATCGGCGCCTTGACGCGGCGCTCGATGGCGACGAACGCGGCCAGGGCGACGATCGCGACTGCGAACAGACCGAGGATCCGCGGCGAGCCCCAGTGCCAGCTGTTGCCCTCCACGAGCGCGAGGACGAGCGCCGTCAGCCCCACCGTCAGCGCACCGATCCCGAGGTAGTCGACGGACTTGCCGACGGTGTCATCGCGCGATTCGTGGGCCGCGAACAGCGCCACTGCGACCGCGATCGCTGCGATCGGTGGGTTGATGAAGAAGATCGCGCGCCAGCTGACGTCCTCGGTCAAGAAGCCGCCGATCACCGGCCCGATGGCCAGTGCCAGAGCGCTCACTCCGGCCCAGGTGCCGATCGCCATGCCCCGCTGGTGGGGCGGGAACGCCTGGGTGATGATCGACAGCGTCGCCGGCATCATGAACGCGGCACCGACGCCCTGAACGGCGCGGAACGCGACCAGCGCGGCGTCGTTGGGCGCGAGGCCGATGGCGACGCTCGAGAGCCCGAAGACGACGACCCCGAACAGGAACATCTTGCGCCGGCCGAAGATGTCGCCGAGTCGCCCGCCGGTCACCATCAGCACGGCGAAGGTCAGCGTGTAGGCGTTCACCGTCCATTCCAGCGAGGACAGGGAAGCGTGCAGATCGCGCTGGATCGACGGCAGTGAGACGTTCACGACGGTGTTGTCGAGCATCACCATGAACAGCGCGAAGCACATCGCGCCGAGCGTCCACCAGCGGCTGTTCTCCTCCGTTACGAGTCTGTGGCGATGGGCGAGGATGCGATCGGTCAAGTTGTGGGTCCTTCCGGTCGGCAGGCGGCGACGTCGTCGCGCTCGAGCAGCTTCGAGAGCGCTCCCGACAGCTTGCGCCGCTCAGAGTCGGTCAAGGTCTGGGTGAACTGCTCGAGGCCGTTGAGCCGGGCGGCGTTCAGGCGGCGGATCACAGCACGACCCGGATCGGTCAGTGTGACGCGCTTCATGCGCCGGTCCTCCGCGTCCTCGTGGCGCTCGACGAACCCGCGCCGGACCAGGTCATCTACGGTCCGGCTGGCGGCGGGCAGCGAGATCAGCACGAGGTCGGCGGCTTCTTTGAGCGTCAGCTCCCGAGCCTGATCCTCGAGGTGATGCAGCAGCTTGATCTGCGTCAGCGTGAGCTCGAGCGCGCCGACCGCCTCAAACAAGTCGGCGTTGCAGTTCTTGTGCAGGAAAACGATCAGGGCGTACAGATCGGCGGCCAGGTCTGGAACGCTGGGGGCGTTTGCCGGCGACGCCTGCTGACTTGGATCGAGCCCTAGATCCGAATGTGTAGTTGCTTGCACGCATGCAATTATTGCACGCAAGCCTTGATTGCGCAAGTGAGGTAGGTCGCGCGCGAGGACGGGATCGCCGTCGCGTTCGAGGCGCGGGCCGATCTCGGCGCTCGCGAACGCTGCGGCGATTTTTCCGACGTCGTGTTCGTCAGCGCAAAGCTACGCTGGCGTAGTCGAACGTTGCGGCGATTTTCGCGGGCGGCGGGGCCGCGCGCCCGGTACGGTGCGATGGAGATGGGCGTACGGGTTCGGGATCTGTTGATGGGCCAGCTCGACGAGCTGCGCTACGAGCCGACCGACAAGCGAATCCGGGCGCAGATCGGGGATCGGGCCGTGGTCGACAGCGAGCGGACGCTGCTCGCCTGGGAGCCCAAGCGCGTCGTGCCGAGCTACGCGGTCCCCGAGGAGGAGATTCGTGCGGAGCTGGTGCCCGCTGAGCAGGACGGTGGCGCCTCGGATCTTCCGGAGGGTCCTCGGCTCGGCGAGCGGCCCGTCTATGACCCGACCGTCCCCTTCGCCTTCCACACCGCTGGCGGTGACCGGCTCGATCTGCGCCTCGGCCAGGAGCGACGGCACGACGCCGCGTTCCGTCCGGCTGATCCAGCCCTCGACGGCTACGTGATCCTTGACTTCGGCGCCTTCGACGCCTGGTTCGAGGAGGACGAGCGCAACGTCAGCCACCCGCGCGATCCTTTCCATCGCATCGACATCGTCCACAGCTCGCGCCACGTGCGGGTTGAGCGCGACGGATGCGTATTGGCGGAGTCGCGCTCGCCGGTGCTGCTGTTCGAGCCTCCGCTTCCGGTGCGCTACTACCTCCCGAGCGCGGACGTGAACACGGAGCTGTTCCGCCCGAGTGCGACGCGAACGTACTGTGCGTACAAGGGCCAGGCGTCCTACTGGTCGCTGGACGACGAGCCGGAC
>JAFAZV010000059.1 GCA_019239445.1 Solirubrobacterales bacterium | reverse complement strand
GCAGACGCCTGAACGCTTCGTGGCCCAGGGACTCGAGCGCGACGACCTGCGCCGACTCTTGGAAAGGCTGACCTCTCCAGCCGCCGGAACTTGAAAGTTCTCCTGGCCGCCCTCGGCGCTCTGGCGGTGCTCGCCGCGGTCCTCCTGCTGGTGTTCGTGCACTCGACGCGTCCGGCGGAGCCGGGGGCGTTCTACAGCCCGCCGACGCCGCTCCCGAGCGGCCCGCTGGGAACGATCGTGCGCAGCGAGCGCGTTGCCGACGCGCCCGCAGGCGCACGGGAATGGAGGATTCTCTACATCTCGACGAGCTTCACCGGGGCACGGACGGCTGTAAGCGGTCTGCTCTTCGTGCCGACGACGCCGGCCCCGCCGGGCGGACGACCGATCGCGGTCTCGACCCATGGCACGATCGGCGTCGCCTCCGGATGCGTCGGCTCGAAGCTCGGGCCCGCCTACTGGCCCGCGATCGACGGGCTGAAGCAGTTCCTGGCCGCGGGTTACGTGGTCGCCGCGCCCGATTACCAAGGTCTGGGCACGCCGGGGCCGCACCCGTATCTCGTCGGCGATTCCGAAGCCTGGGCGGCGCTCGACGCCGCTCGTGCCGCGCGCCGTTTCGCGGCTGCCGGGGCCGGCGAGCGTTTCGCCGTGTTCGGCGCCTCGCAGGGCGGCCAGGCGGCGCTGTTCACGGGACAACTCGCCGCTGCGTATGCGCCTGAGTTGAAGCTCGTGGGTGTGGCGGCGGCGGCGCCCGCCAGCGACTTGGCGCGCCTGTTCGCGAACAACCCGAACAGCACAGTGACCCGCGTGCTGTCGGCGTACACGCTCGACACCTGGAGTCAGGTCTATCCACAGCTGAAGGCGCGGCAGGTCGCCACCGCCGTGTCGCTGCCGGTCATCGAGCGGATCGCGGGCCTGTGCATCGGGATCGATGAGAAGTCGACGATTTCGGCCGCCGTGGTGGCGCAGCTGCTGCGCATCAGCTACCTGCACAAGAAGCCGTGGGAGACCGAGCCGTGGAAAAGCCTGATCGCGCGCAACAGCCCCGGGCTGGAGCGGATTCCCGCTCCCGTGCTGATCACGCAGGGCGACGAGGACAAGCTGGTCACGCCCGAGATAACGAGCGCGTTCGTGGCTGGCCTGTGCCGCCGAGGCCAGACCGTCAGCCTCCGCACCTATCCCGGCGTCGACCACGTCCACGCCGGTCCACAGACTGCGCCGGACGTGGCCGGGTGGATCGACGCCCGCTTCCGCGGGCGATCGACTCCAACCGGTTGCCGAGCTACACGGTCGACGGCGTCTGTTCAGTGATCGGGTGCCCCGCGGACGCCGACTGCTGCTTGACCGAGCTGATCTGGTCGCTCAGCGAAGTGACGTCGCCCTCGCTGACCTGACCGCTCTTGATGCCGCCGCCCAAGTCGTGGAACTTCGTCTGCAGTTCGGTGATCGGGCTCACGAGCTTCGATAACGTTGGGTCCGCCTGAGCGTCGCGCAGCGCCAGCCCGAGTTCGTGGTAAACGAAGCCGGCGGCCAAGCCCGCCTTGATCAGGGTGGCCTTGTGGCTCAGCGGGTGGCGGAGGTCCCCGGCCCTGATCGGCTTGTAGATCCAGCGGTGAAAGGCGCCGAAGGCCAGGCCGGCGTGCAGGACGAACTTCGTCTTGGCGAGCCCGATTGACGAGCTGCTCGCGCTGGATGCGGTCGTCTCCGAGGACGACGTGCCTCCGCCCGCAGCGGCGCTCGAGCTCGAGCTCGACGAGCCGCATCCGGCGCCGACCAGCGCCAGCAGTCCCGCCGCCAGCGCGAGTGCGAGCAGGCGACGGAATGAAGAATGAGAATGAGTGCGTTCGGCGCTCATGACGACGATCCGCTCGCTGGCGTGCCGTCGACCATGCCCAGATCCGAGGCCCTTGGAGCGGCGCTGCCTTGAGCCGGGCCGCCCGGAGTCGGGCCGCCGGCCGCCTCTGCGTCAGGCTTGTGCGCGCCGGGCTCCTTGAGTGCCTCGGCGGCGCGCCGGAGCTTGTCGGTCATCGTGCCATCGCCCTGGGCGATGTCTCGCAGCTCCTCGGCATCTTCTTTTGCGCTCTGCGGTCCGCCGCGCTTGTCGAGCTCTCGCTTCGCGAGGCCGACCATCTGCTTCCAGTCCACTTAGCCTCCTCTTGCCAGCACGTGCCCACGCCGGCAGGCCTTCATTGAAACCAACTGAGCGTACATCCACCCCGTTCGCGTCCCATTTACCCCCGTTCGCGTCCCAGAAACCTGAGCTGCACGCCGCCGCTCCGGCGCGTGCGCGACAGCGGGCTTGCAGTTCTGTGACCGCGAGCCGCTTGGCGTAGAACATGCGGTCATGGCCCGCCCGGAGGTAACTGTGCTCGAGGTTTCGGGGCGCGAGCTGCGCGTATCGAACCCGGACCGCGTGATCTTCCCGGGCACCGACCACTCACGGCCGGTGACCAAACTCGACATCGTGAGCTACTACCTCGCCGTCGACGACGGGATCATGCGCGCGCTCGACCGCCGTCCCACGACGCTCGAGCGCTGGCCCAAGGGGGTGCATCCGGGGATCGTCCTCTCGACCCGCGATCGCGGCGGCGGGGACGCGTTCTTTCAGAAGCGGATCCCGCGCGGCGCTCCCGACTATGTCCAGACGTCGCGGATCGAGTTTCCGTCAGGGCGCCACGCGGACGAGATCTGCCCGACCGAGCTGGCGGTTGTTGGGTGGGCAGCGCAAATGGGGACGATCACGTTTCACCCCTGGCCGGTGCGGCGCGAGGACGTCGATCATCCCGACGAGCTCCGCCTCGACCTCGATCCTCAGCCGGGGACCGACTTCGCCGAGGCCGTCCGCGTCGCGGCCGAGGCGCGAGGGTTGCTGGACGAGCTCGGGTACAGCGGGTTTCCGAAGACGTCCGGCGGGCGAGGCGTGCACATCTACATCCGAATCGAGCCACGCTGGTCGTTCACCGAGGTTCGCTATGCCGCGATCGCGTTCGGACGCGAGCTCGAGCGGCGGCTTCCCGGTCAGGTGACGACTAGCTGGTGGAAGGAAGAGCGTGGCCAGCGGATCTTCGTCGACTACAACCAGAATGCGCGCGACCGCACGATCGCGAGCGCCTACAGCATCCGCCCCCGCCCCGGGGCGCCGGTGTCGGCGCCGCTGAGCTGGGACGAGCTGGATGACGTCGCGCCCGAGCAGTTCACCGTCGCCACCATGCCGGCGCGGTTCGCGGAAGTGGGCGACCGCCACGCTGCCATCGATGACGAGGCCTACTCGCTGCAGCCGCTGCTGGACATGTACGCGCGCGCCGCCGCCGATGGGCGCGGAGACATGCCCTACCCGCCCGATTACCCGAAGATGCCGGGCGAGCCGAAACGCGTCCAGCCGTCGCGGGATCGCGATCGGCCGCGCTGAGCCGCGGCGGGAGCTGCGAGCTTCAGCGGGCCTGGGGCAGCTTCTTGGCGCCCCGTTTGGCCGCCGGCGCGGACGGCGGCGGCACCACCGGTCCGATGTCGCCATCCGGCGCCTCGTCCAGATCGATGATCACCGGGGCGTGGTCGCTCGGGCCGCTGCCCTTGCGGGCGTGACGGTCCACCCAGGCCGCCTTCACCCGGGTGGCCACCGGCGACGTGGCCAGCACGAGGTCGATCCGCATTCCGAGGTCCTGGTGAAACATGCCGGCGCGGTAGTCCCAGTAGGTGAACACGCGCTCGTGTGGCCAGCGATCGCGTACGACGTCGCGCAGGCCCAGCGCCTGCAGTGCCCCCAGCGCCGCCCGCTCAGGCGCGGTCACGTGCGTCTGGCCGATGTAGGCCTCCGGGTCGAACACGTCCTCGTCCGCTGGGGCGATGTTCATGTCACCGCAGACGACCATCTCCTGCGGGCCGCCGGCCACGGCCTCGCGGAGCGCCTCGAGCCAGGCCAGCTTGTATTGGTAGTGCTCGGAGCCGGGTGCCCGGCCGTTGGGCACGTACACCGAGATCATCCGGATGCCGCCGCAGGTCGCGGCGATCGCGCGCGCCTCCGGAAGTGGGAAGCCGGGTGCCCCCTCGAGGCCGCGTGAGACCTCGTCGAGGCCCACGCGGGACAGGATGGCGACGCCGTTCCAGGTCGCCTCGCCGTGCACCGCGACCTTGTATCCGCGCTGCGCCAGCTGTTCCCCGAGCAGCTCCGCGAACGCGTCGTCGGCCAGCTTCGTCTCCTGCAGGCAGACGACGTCAGGACGGCGCTCATCGAGCCACGGATACAGCCGCGGCAGTCGTTGCTTGATCGAGTTGACGTTCCAGGTCGCGACCCGCACCGGCTGCAACGGTAGCGGGACCGTGCGCCTACGCCGGCTACGGTTCAGGCCACCGGCGGCCGGCGACTTCGAGCTGGCCAACTTTCAGCGACGCGATCTCGATCTCTTGGGCTCGCAGCCTGCGGATGACCGCGTCGGCGATCGCCAGGCGCCCGACCGCGATCGCGCCGAACGCGCCGGCGGCGAGCGCGAGCGGCCCCATCGCAGACGGACCGATGAGACGCGCGCCGGTGGCGGTCGCGCCGGCGGCGCTGGCGCCGGTGGCGCGGGCGCCGGTGGTTTGATGGCGGAGCGTGATGCTGCGGGCCATGATGCAAATCCTTCCTGGCGGGTTGGTCGGCGTGAGAACGAGTTCGAGGCTGCGTGCGGCCAAGCTGGGTACGCGCGTAGTGGCGAAAAGCGCGCAAGGCTCGATTATCATCGCCTCCGGCATGCGCCGTCTGGTGATCTTGGCCGCCGTGGTCGTCGCTTTCACCGCCGGCCAGGGGTCCGCGCTGGCGAGCGCGCCGGCGAGCCGCCTGCCAACTCGCTGGGCTGGCCTGCGGATCACCCCGCTCGACGCGGTCCAGCCCGCGGCCGTACGCGCCACCGCTCCGCCTCGGGTGCTCAAGCCACGTAAGCCGAGCCAGCAGGTGCTCTCCGACGAGCGCACGTTCACGCGCTGGGCGTACGTCAATCAGACCGATGCGATCTTCGCGCGCCCCGATGCCTCGTCGCACCGCGTCGCCCGTCTGCACTGGAACACCGAGGATGGCTTCCCCGAGGTCTACCTGCTGCTGGACGCGCGCTGGGACCGTCGACGGGTGGAGTGGGTGAAGCTGCGGATTCCGATGCGTCCAAACGGCCGCACGGGCTGGGTCAGGCGTGACGACCTGGGTGACTTTCACTTCACGCGGACGTTGGTGGTCGTCGATCGCGAGCATCTGCGCCTGTCGTTCTATGCCGGCGGTCGGCGGCAGTGGAGCGCTCCGGTCGGCGTGGGCAAGCCCTCGACGCCCACCCCCGCCGGCACGTTCTGGATCCGCGAGCGCTTCAAGATCTCCGACCCTCGCTCGGGCTACTGGCCCTACGCGTTCGGCACCGCGGACTACTCCACGCTGACCGACTGGCCCGGAGGCGGCGTGGTCGGCATCCACGGGCCTTACTACGAGCCGGGGCTGATTCCGGGGCACATCTCACACGGCTGCATTCGCCTCGGCGTGGCCGACGACGCTTGGCTGGCGCGCCACGTGGGCGTCGGTACGCCGGTGCGCGTCGTGTAGCGCCGCCTCGGCCGCCGGTGTTCTACTGGGCCCCGCACACTTCAGAGCTCGAGCTTCATATCGAGGCAGCCGGTGAGCACGAGGTCTTCATCGACGCGCTGCTCGGCGTGGCCGAGCTGCTCGGCGTAGACGTCAGACGCGAGCCGGATGTTTGCCGGCGTCTGCGCGCGCAGGCCGGCGATCGCCCCGCGCTCCTCGCGGCCTGGCTCGAGGAGCTGATCTTCGTCGTCGAGACGGAGGGGTTCGAGCCCGTAGGCGTGCGCGAGCTCCGGCTTGAAGACGAATCGGCGGAGGCGCTCGTCGTGGGCAGCCTCGGGGAGCCACCGCCGCTGATCAAGGCGGTGACCTACCACGGGCTCACGTTCGCCGCCGTCGAGGGCGGGTATCGAGCCAGCGTGGTGCTCGATGTCTGAGCTGCCGATCGAGCGCGTAGGCGAGCGGATCTGGGAGGTTCCGGCGGGTGCTCGCGCCGGCATGCGCGTCCCCGCGCGGGTGTTCGCGGACGCCGAGCTGTTGTCCGCGATCCGCGCGGATCATTCCCTCGAGCAGCTCGCCAACGTGGCGACGCTGCCGGGAATCGTCGAGGCCGCGCTGGCGATGCCGGACATCCACCAGGGCTACGGGTTCCCAGTCGGCGGGGTGGCGGCCACGGAGCCGCCGGCCGGCGTCGTCTCTCCGGGTGGCGTCGGCTACGACATCAACTGCGGCGTGCGCCTGCTCGCGCTCCCGCTCGACGTCGGTGAGCTCGGGGCGCGGCGCTCGCCCCTCATGCGCGAGATCGCGCGGCGGGTGCCGGTCGGAACCGGCGGCAAGGGGAGCCGCGATGGCTTGCGCGGAATCCGCCTCGAGCGCGTCCTCGCGCTGGGGCCGCGAGCGCTGCTCGAAGATCTCGGCATCGGTAGCGAGGAGGAGCTGACCGTCACCGAGTCAGCCGGCTGCTTGGAGCGCGCCGATCCAGCACGGCTTTCGCCGCGCGCGCTCGAGCGCGGCGCCGGGCAGATCGGGACGCTCGGCTCCGGCAACCATTTCGTCGAGCTCCAGCGCGTTGATCGCCTCTACGACCCGCCGAGCGCGCGCGCCTTCGGGCTGCGCGAGGGACAGGTGACGATCCTGATCCACTCGGGCTCGCGCGGGCTCGGGCACCAGGTGTGCACCGACTTCGTCAAGCGGATGGACTCCCGCCTGCGGGACTACGGAATCGAGCTCCCGGATCGCCAGCTCTCGTGCGCGCCGCTCGACTCGCCCGAGGCGCAGGCCTACCTCGGCGCGATGGCGGCGGCGGCCAACTTCGCGTGGGCCAACCGTGCCGCGCTCGCCGAGCGTGCCCGGGCGGCTGTCGGCGCGGTGCTCGGGCCGGCGGCGGCGCGCGGGCTGCGTCAGGTGTACGACGTCGCGCACAACGTGGCCAAGCTCGAGCAACACGATGGGCGCACGCTGTGCGTTCACCGCAAGGGCGCCACGCGCGCGTTCCCGCCGGGGCATCCGGAGCTTCCCGGCGCCTACCAGGACGCGGGCCAGCCCGTGTTCATCCCTGGGAGCATGGGCACAGCGTCATTCGTGCTGGCAGGACGCCCGCGCGCGCTTGAGCTGTCTTTCGGCACCACCTGCCACGGCGCTGGCCGGCGTCTCTCGCGCACCGCGGTGCGAAAGCAGGTTCGCGGCGAGGTGCTGCGCGATCGCCTCGAGGAGCAGGGGATAGCCGTGCAGGCGGGGTCGGCTCGCGGTCTGGCGGAGGAGGCGCCCGAGGCCTACAAAGACGTCGAACGTGTCGTCGACGTCGTACACGCGGCCGGTCTCGCCGCCAAGGTGGCTCGGCTTCGGCCGATCGGCGTGATCAAGGGCTGAGGCCACTTGGCGCTCGGAGCGTCACATATGATCGAGCGGTGAGTGCCCGGTCGGAGATCGGCTCCGTGGCCGTGGTCGGCGGAGGGTTGATGGGCTCCGGCATTGCCGAGGTGGTTGCCGTGGCCGGTCTTCCCGTGGTCGTCAACGACGTCGATCCGCCGAGCCTCGAGCGAGCGCGAGCGCGCATCGAGACTTCGCTCTCGCGCGCGGTTGAGCGCCGCAAACTCGAGTCCTCGCAGGCGCAAGCAGCACTGGAGAGGATCGATCTCACAAACGACCTCGGCTGCGTGCGCGAGGTCGATCTGGTGATCGAAGCCGTACCCGAGGACGAGAAGCTGAAGCTCGCCGTGATGCGCTCGATCGCCTCGGCCGTCGCCGACGAGGCGATCATCGCCTCCAACACTTCCTCGATTCCGATCGCGGAGCTGGCCCAAGCCGTACCGGCGCCCGACCGGATGCTGGGGTTGCATTTCTTCTCGCCCGTACCGGTCATGGGTTTGGTCGAGGTGGTCGTCGCGCTTGACACGAGCGATGACACCGTGGGCGTCGCCAAGGCGTTCGTGGAACGGATCGGGAAGTCGCCAATCCAGACCAAGGACCGCTCGGGGTTCATCGTCAACATGCTGCTCGTGCCCTACCTGATGGCGGCAGTGCGCATGTACGAGGAAGGGTTCGCCTCGCGCGAGGACATCGACGCCGGCATGCGCCAGGGCGCCGGCCATCCCATGGGACCGCTCGCGCTATGCGATCTGATCGGTCTCGACGTGCTCTATTCGGTCTGCAACTCCCTTTATGAGGAGTTCAAGCGCGATGAGTACGCACCGCCGCCGCTGCTCAAGCGGATGGTCGCCAGCGGCCGGCTGGGCCGTAAGTCGGGGCGCGGGTTCTACGCCTACGCGTAGGGGAGGCTGAAGCGGATGTGCGTGCCTGGTCCGACGTCGGCAAGCCAGATCGCCCCGCCGTGGGCGTCGATGATCGCGCGCGCGATCGCCAGTCCGAGTCCGGCGGAGCCATTCTCTCCCGCCACTCGCGAAGGCCCCTGAACGAACGGCTCGAAGATTCGCTGGCGCACCTCAGGGTGGATGCCATGCCCGCTGTCGGCGACCTCGATCTGGACGCCACGACCCGGCACGGGCCCACCCCGGATGACGACGCTGCCATCGGCGGGGGTGTGCCGGATCGCGTTCTGAATCAGATTGAACAGCACGCGCTGGAGCTGCTCGGGGTTCCCGCGGGCGACGGTTCCGAGGTCGAGCTCGGCTCGGATCGCGACCTGGCTCGCGTCGGCCTGGGGGCGCATCGCCTCGATCGTGTCGGAAACGAGCTCGTCGAGTGCAACGCGCTCCATCGACCACCGGATGTCCCCCGCCTCGAGCCGCGAAAGCTCGAACAGATCGTCGATCAGGGCGCCGAGCGCGCGGACGTGTGTGGACATCACCGCAAGCTGCTCGCGCGTGCGCTCCGGTTCGAAGATGCCGTCCTCGAGGCCTTCGGCGATCAGCCTCAGCGTCGTCAGCGGAGTGCGCAGGTCGTGCGACACGGACGCGATCAGCTCGCGTCGGGCACGCTCCTCGGCCGCCACCTTGTCGATCGTCGCTTCAACGTCGGTGGCGAGGGAGGCCAGCTCATCGACGCCCGGGGCGGGGATCTGGACCTGCCGCGAGCCCGCCGCGACCTGGGCGAGCGCGCGCCGCACCTCCCCGAGATCCGAGAGCGTGCGACGGGCGACGAGTTGCGCCGCCGCCAGGGCGATGAGCGCGGCGTAGCCGGCGGCCAGGGCCATGAAGAACGCGTCATGGTTCGAGACGAACATCAGCGCCGCGAACAGGGCCACGGCGACGGCAAGCTGAGCCACGGCAAGGACGGCAAGCGCGCCGAGCTGACGCTGGAGGCCCCTGACGCGCGCTCGGCGGCTGGCGATCAGCTCCGCCAGCAGCACTGTGGCGACGCCAAGTGGCGCGAGGATCGCTACCGACTCCAGGAACGCCGCCCTGCCGTAGATCGGCCACGCCAGCGCCGAGACCGCCACGGCAGCCAGCGCCGCGGCGCCGGCCCGACGAAGGGACCGGGTCACGGCGAGAACCTGTAGCCCACGCCCCACACCGTTTGTATGAACCGGGGCCGAGCCGGATCGGGTTCCAGCTTCGCCCGCAGCCTGCGGATGTGCACGGTCACGGTTGAGGTGTCGGTGTAGAAGCTGTACTGCCAGACCGCGTCCATCAGGTGCTCGCGGGTGAAGGCTTGGCCGGGATGACGCGCAAGGAACAGCAGCACGTCGAATTCGCGCTGGGTCAGCTCGACTTCGGCGCCGTCACGGGAGACGCGCCGGCCGGCGGGGTCGATCTCGAGGCCGGCGAAGCGAAGCGGTGGCTGACGCGCCGGTACGGGATCGACGCGGCGCAGGACGGCGTCCACCCGCGCGACCAGCTCGGCTGGGGAGAACGGCTTGACGACGTAGTCGTCGGCGCCGAGCCGCAACCCGATGACGCGATCCGATTCCTCCGAACGCGCCGTCAGCAGAATGATCGCCGTGTGCGCTTCGTCGCCCTTGCGCAGGCGACGCATGACCTCGAGGCCGTCGATGTCGGGCAGCATCAGGTCGAGGACGACCAGGTCGGGGCGCCCGCGCGCCGCGGCCGCGAGCGCCCGCTGGCCGGTCTCGGCGACGGTTGTTTCATAGCCGGCTCGGCGCAAATAGCGCGAGACGACATCCCCGATCGCGGGCTCGTCGTCGACGACGAGCACTTTGGCGCGCGCCCGGTGCACGAAGCCATTTTGCGACACATACAAACCGTAGGTGCCGGCCTCGCCATCGGGAAGGCGCCGCAGCGAAGTGTTCAGCGGCTCGTAATCGAATCGACGCGAGCCCGTTCGTAGGCTGAGCTCATCCGTCGAGGCCGGACTCACTGAGATGCGCGATGGCTCCTGCCAGAGCGGCACGGAGGTGAAGCGTGTCGCGCGAGGTCTTGGTGAGCAGCAGGCCGCCCTGCACGCTCGCGAGCATCGCGCTGCTCAGCGTGGCGAGATCCGCGGTCGCGGACAGCAGGCCGTTTTCACGCAGCCTCAGAAGCGCACCGTGGATCGCGCCGCGCCACGTCTCGAACGCGGCCTCGAGCTCGGCGCGAAAGTCCTCGTCGACGTCCGCGAGCTCGGCGGCCAGGGTTCCGAGCGGACAGCCGCCGCGCGCGGCGTGCTGCTCGATGCCGGCCACAACCGCGTCGGCCCAGTGCTCGAGGTCGTCCCAGTCGCTCACGGATGCCAGCAGGCGCGCCTGCACGCCGAGTACCGACGCGCACTGATGCTCGATTACCGCGGCGATCAGGCCGCGCTTGTCGCCGAAGTAGTGATACAGCTGGCTCTTGCTCGCGTTGCTCGCCACCGCAACGGCTTCGACGCTCGTTCCGGCCGGTCCCCTTTCGGCGACGAGTTCGGCTGCGATCCGCACGATCCGCTCTCGCGTCGCACGCCCTTGTTCGGTCACCGCAGCTGCTGGCACCGCCAGATCTTACGCGCTGGACCGACCGGTCCAGCTCACGTTCACAGATGTAACGAATTTCTTTCGGGAGCGGGGATCGACTTGATGTTCTGCTCCGCGGATGCCTGACTGAGCTGGACCGATAAGTCCACCGCGGGCCGGATGCAGTTGCTTCCGGCACCGCGTCGGACGATCCAACCCAATCAGAGGAGAGCTCATGCTTCACCTCCTTCGGAAGTGGCCGCGGGCGATGCTCGCGGGCCTCGTGGGGCTAGGCGCCGCGGGTGCTCTACCGAGCGTGGCGGCGGCAGCCCCACGGCACCACGCCGGGTACGTGTACGTCGACGACAACACCACCGGGGTCAACACGATCGCCGGCTTCCGGCAGCGGGCCGACGGCACGCTCGTTCCGCTTCCGGGTTCTCCGTTCCTCGCCGGCGGCGCGGGGACAGGCTCAGGGCTCGCGTCGCAGGGCGCCATCCAGGTCTCGAGCGACCGCCACTACGTGCTCGCGGTTGATGCCCGCAGCAATCAGATCTCGGTCCTCCGCATTCGCCGCCACGGCGGCCTGAGGCTCGTCGACGTCGCGTCGTCGGGCGGAGTCACCCCGGTCAGCGTCACCGAGCACGACGGCCTCGTGTACGTGGCGAACGCCGGTGCCGGCGGCTCGAGCTACGCGGGCTTCACGTTGAGCCCGAGCGGTCACCTCAGCCCGCTCGCAGGCTCGCGCTTCGCGCTGCCGGATTCGGCGCAGCCGGGTGACGTGCTGTTCAACTCCACCGGCACGCACCTCGTTGGCTCGCGGGTGGGGACGTCGCAGATCGACAGCTTCAGGGTCGGCCGCTACGGTCGGCTCATTCCCGCGCCGGGGTCACCGTTTACGGCGCAGGGTGCCGGCCCGTTCGGAAGCGAGTTCCGCCCGACGGATCCGACGCAGTTGTTCGTCTCCAACGCCCACGATGGTCCGGGCAAGGGCACGGTGTCGGCGTTCAACGTCGCGCGCGACGGCACGCTGACGCCGGTCGCGTCCTCCCCGTTCGCGGACCTGCAGACGGCGCCGTGCTGGGTCGAGATCAGCCATGACGGCAGGTTCCTGTTCACGGTGAACACCGCCGCGGACACGATCTCACGCTATGCGATCGCGCCAGGCGGAGCACTGACGCTGCTTGGCAGCACGCCGGTCGTCGGCGGCTCGGGGACCGGGTCGGTCGACGCCAGGCTGAGCCGGGACGGGCGAACGCTGTACGTGAACGAGAGCCGGATCGCGGCGCTCGGCGAGTTTGCCGTCAGTGGCGGGCAGCTCACGCCGCTCGGTGCTGCGGCTCTGCCCGCGGGGGCCACTGCGGCCGGTGTCGCGGTGAAGTAGCAGGCACGGAGACTGACGTGGCGAGGGCCGGCAGTTGGCGTGCCGGCCCTCGCTAGTCAGGAACGCGGATGGGGGGAAGGAGCGCTCACCAGGGGACGGTGCCACCGCCGTAGCCGTAGCCGCCCGCTCCGGGGTAGTAGCCGCTCGTGCCGGGGTCGCTTCCGGTGGTGCCGGGGTCGTAGCCGCTCGTGCCGGGGTCGCTGCCGGTGGTGCCGGGGTCGTACCCGCTCGTGCCGGGGTCGCTGCCGGTGGTGCCGGGGTCGTACCCGCCCGTGCTGGCGCCGGGGCCGCTGCCGGTG
>JAFAZV010000421.1 GCA_019239445.1 Solirubrobacterales bacterium | reverse complement strand
TTGCGGTCGATGTCGACGCCGGTGCGGCTGAGGATCGCCTCGCTCAGCGACTCGCGGCGCCACGGCCCCGCGATCCCAACCACGGCCATCAGCGCCTCGAAGCGGTCGGCGACAGCCAGGTAGTCCGCGTAGGCCTCGTAGAACTCGAGCATCGTGAACTCGGGGTTGTGCTTGGGCGAGAGGCCTTCGTTGCGGAAGTCCTTGCCGAGCTCGTAGACGCGCTCGAGCCCCCCGACGATCAGGCGCTTGAGGTAGAGCTCGGTCGCGATCCGCAGGTAGAAGTCGCGGTCCAGCGCGTTGAAGTGGGTCTTGAACGGGCGCGCCAGCGCACCGCCGTAGACCGGTTGCAGGACCGGCGTCTCGACCTCGACGAAGCCCTCGCCGTCGAGGTAGCTGCGGATCCGCGAGATCACCCCCGCGCGCGCGATGAACAGCTCGCGCGCCTCCTCGCTGGCGATCAGGTCGAGCTCGCGGTGGCGAAAGCGGGTCTCGACGTCGGTCAAGCCGTGATGCTTCTCCGGGGGTGGGCGCAGCGACTTCGCCAGCAGCGCGAACGACTGCACGCGGAGCGTGAGCTCGCCGCGCCGGGAGCTGAAGGCGATGCCGTCGACGCCGATCAGGTCCCCCAGATCGAGTCCCAGCAGGCGCTCCATGCCTTGCGGGCCGAGCTCGTCGACCCGCGCCTGGAGCTGGATCCGCCCCGAGCGGTCGACCAGGTCCAGGAATGCCATCTTGCCCTGCCCGCGCCGTGCCGCGAGCCGCCCGGCGACCCGATGCACGACCGTAGTCTCCTCCCCCGCCGCCAGCCCGTCGTGGGAGACGCGCACTGCGCCGATCGGCTCGACCCCATCGAACTCGTGCGGGAAGGGCTCGATTCCGGCGGCGCGCAGCGCCTCGAGCTTGTGCCGGCGCGCGGCGAAGACGTCGACGCGCTCTTCGGCGCCCACACGGGCTCCTATTTCGCCGCGACGTCGATCTTGGTGATCTTCAGCTTGCGCTCGCCCTTGGGGGTCGAGAACACGACCTCCTCGCCGCGCTTGCGCCCGAGCAGTGCCTTGCCCACCGGAGACTCGTTTGAAAGCCGCAGCTCGGCCGGATTGGCCTCGGCCGATCCGACGATCGTGTACTTGGTGGACTTGCCGCCCTCGTCCTTGACGTGGACGACCGAACCGACGCGGACGACGTCGGTGCCCAGGTCGGTCTGGTCGATCACCGTGGCCGAACGCAGCTTCTCCTCGAGCTGCGCGATCCTCGCCTCGAGCATCGCCTGCTCGTTCTTGGCGTCGTCGTACTCGGCGTTCTCGGAGATGTCTCCGAACTCGCGAGCCTCCTTGATCCGCGCAGCGACCTGCCGGCGCCGGGTAGTCGCCAGGTGATCCAGCTCGCCTTTGAGATTGGCCAGCCCTTCCGGGGTGAGGATGACGTCCTTGGGCATTGCGTGAAGACCTATTTGGAAGCAGTTCTGGACGAGAAAAAACCCGCTCAGCAGCGGGAGTTCACACGCGGCCGACCGCGTGGGCGGGAGAGTATAGACGCCTCACCCGGTAACTCTTAGAACCAGCGGCCGACCCAGGTTGCCGGCCTGATCGACGGCCCGGATAGCCACGTAGCGCAGCGGGGAACGCGGCAGACGGAGCCGCTGGGCACGGCCCGCGGGCGCCGGCGGAAGCCTCACCGCGAGGCGCTCCAGCCGACCGAATCGCTGCGCTGTGATCACCCGCTCGGAGGTCACGAGCTGGTAGGCACGGGCCCGACCGCAGAGCAGATCACCGCCGGGGGCGACGAAGCTCAGCACGCGGCCCCGCAGGCGGCCGTGCATGGGAACGCCCGGGGGCACAGCGTCGCGCCCGTAGTCGCCGGAGTTGGCGATGTCGTGGTGAAAGCGGGGCGAGGAGCTGGGCGAGCAGGCCGGGGCCGCCGTGCGGTATGCCGACAGCGTGCCGGCACGGGTTACCGACACAACGTCTTTGCGCGCGTCCGGCGCGGTGTCGAGCGTCCCGAACGAGCCCAGCGTCGGGGTCGCAACAGTCCAATCGCCGGTCAACTTCGGCCACGCCGAACTCGCCACCGCGCCGCTGGACGAGAATGCCTCGAGGTCGAGCGACGCGCTCGCGGCCAGCACCTGCTGGCCACCGCGGGCCGTCACCTGGCCGACGGCAGGGCCGGTGAGAAACTGCAGATCGTTGACCGGGGCGGGGAAGCCGGCTCGAACCGGGCCGCTCGGGCGCGCCGGGTCCCAGGCGCTGAGCAGATCCTGGCCGCCTTGGTACTCGGGCGCGGAGGCGTCGAGCGCCCGGAAGAGCCCGCTCGCGGGCGCGAACAGCGAGACGCCGCGCCCGTCGAGCGTGCCGAAGGCGGGATACCCGAGCGCCGCGTAGGCCGGCGAGTCGTAGCGCGTGGCCGTCGGCGCGAACGCGCTCTCGAGCGTGTTATCGCCCCCGTCGGTCTTCCCGTAGCAGGAGCTGCCATCCGCATTGAAAACGTACGCGGGACCGGCATCGGGGGTGACGGCAACCTTGGTCCCGTACCCGCCCGAAGGGCAGCGCAGCCGCGCCAGCACAGGCGATCCGTTGACGCCCTCGCCAACGTCGGGCAGCAGGCCGGCGTCGATGATCCCGACCCTCGCTGGCCATCCCGGCAGGAAGGGGCGGCCGTGCCGGGAACCGTCGGCCCGGATCAGGTACACGCGTCCGTTGGCGAGCTTCAGCAGCCCGGCGCGGGCGAATGGCGAGCTCAGCAGCGCGTTGGCCGGGCTGATGTTGGCCGGGCCCTCGTCGCCCGTGCCCGCGCCGTATTCCTCGTTGGTCCCGACCACGATCACCGGACGGCCGCCGATCGTCGCCACGGCCGGCGTGTCGATGATCTTGCCCTGGTCTTCGGAGAGGCCGGGATCGGGGTCGACCCGCCGGAAGGTCAGGTGGTGCGTGCGTGGATCGACGGCGGCGACTTTGTCGGGGTCGGCGACGAGAACCGGAAAGCCCGCCACCGCACGCCCGTCGCCGTGCCAGGCGTAGATGTGGCGATCCTCGCCAGCTGCAATCACGTCCAACCCGCGGCCGTCGAGCGAGGCGAGCACCGGCGAGCTCAGAAAGCCACGCTCGGTCCGGTCACGCACGCCCCGGCGCACCGTGTGAAACGGCGTCAGCGGGGCTCCGGAGTAGCGCGGGTTCGACTGGCGGTGGAACACGAGCCGGCCTCGCTCATCCCAGGCGTAGACGTTGCCCTGGTTGTCGTCGGCGACGATCTCGAGCCTCCCGTCGCCGAACAGGTCGCCGGCGGCTAGAGCGCCGAGGACGGCGCCGTAATGGTGCGTGCCCACGCCGCCGGGGCCGTAGGCACGCTCGCGCAGGTGCAACGGCAGCACGGCGGTGTGCACCGGCCAGCCGGCGAGCTCAGAGCCATCCGGCCGGAGCGCGTGAACGATCCCGTCTGAGGTCGCGACCACGAGCTCGTTGCGATTGTCGCCGTCGAGGTCGACGAGCACGGGCGAGGAATCGCCGTCGGAGCCGAGCCCGATCGGGAACCGGGGCAGCAGGTCGCGATCGCGGTGGACGAACAGCTGCCGGCGATCCTCGCCGCTCAGCGCGCGTCCGGCGGCGCTGCGCACGATCACGCGGACCGTGAACGCGTCGGGCATCGTGTTCGGACGTCCATTCGAGGTCTGCCGCCCGGTGCTGCCGGTGAAGTCGCGCGGCGGCATCAGTGCCTTCAGCCGCGCGAGCGCGATCTGGGCCAGCGTCCCGCCGAATGCGTGTGCGTGCCGTGTGCGCCCATCACACCACGGCGACGGCACCCGGCGAAAGTCGAGGGCGTTGTTCGGCTGACCCCCTGGTGCGACGTCGACCTCACAGCGGTACACCCCGCGCGCCGCGACGTAGCCGCGCACCGCGAACGTGCGCAGGCCCGGGTTGACCTGCGTGAACCAGTCCGGTCCGGTGATCTCGGCCTCCGGTGGGATCGCCCCGGCCGCGGCGGCCGCGACGGCCTTGTAGGCGTTCAGGCGACCGTAGCCGTAGAACTCGTCAAAGCCCTTGCGAGCCGGATAGCGGCTGCTGTGGGGCAACGGCCCCACCCGACCGCCATGCTGGTCGGCGGCAAAGCGGATCTGGCGGTTCGGGTCCGTGCACGATGCCGTGCGCGCGGCGGCGCAGGAAGACTCCGGCTGAGCGGCGAAGTCGACGTCGTCGGCCTGGCCGCGCCCCGCGTCGGCGGGCGCACGCGAGCCGACGTCGCCCGAGGCGAGCAGCTGGCGGACCTCGTTGGCCGTGATCGAGCAGCGCGAGCTGTTCACGCGCCGGCAGTCCGTTGCCGGACGCAGGCGGTGCGTGCGGACGGCGTCCGCGGCGGCGGCGTAGATCAGGCCGGCAACGCCGGCGGCCTTGCCCGTCGCCTCCGAGGAGCAGGAGCTGCTCGGCACGGACAGGATCACCCGGGGACCGAAGTTGGTGCACCCGTTCAGCTGCAGGTAGGACGGCGGCGCGGAGGTGAAGCTCGAA
>JAFAZV010000373.1 GCA_019239445.1 Solirubrobacterales bacterium | reverse complement strand
GACACCGCCTGCTGGACTTGAGGCGAGGTCAGCTGAGCCCGCCACTGCGGGTCATACCAGCGCCCGCCGAACGTGTTGATGACGGTGTCGAGCGGCGCCAGCACCTGGCCCCAGCCGGACTCGCCGCGCAGGCAGATGCCGGCCATGCCAGTCTTCTTGTTGTTCAGCTTGGCGGCGAACTGCGCCACCTGGGACCACGTCGGGCGCGCCGGCATCGTCAGCCCGGCCTTCGCGAACAGGTCCTTGCGGTACATCAGGAACGAGGACTCGCCGTAGAACGGGACGGAGTACATGTGCCCGTGCCACGACAGGGCCTTGCGAATCGACGGGATGATGTCGTTCTCGTCGTAGCCCGGCGTCTGGTTGACATAGGGCTGCAGATCGGCGATCCAGCCGTACTGCGCCCACATCGGGGTCTCGTAGTTCGAGATCATCACCACGTCGAACTCGTTGCTCTTGGTCGAGACGGACGCCGTGATCTTCGCCCGTGACTCGTTCTCGGGCAGCGTCACGTAGTTGACCTTGATGTTCGGGTTCTCCTTCTCGAACTGCGTGGTCAGTGACTCGACGTCCTGCATCTGCGGGTTGGCGACGATCGCGACGCGGAGGGACACGCCGTGGGGTCCGCCGCCGCCTCCGCCGGCGCCGGCGACGCCACAGGCGGCGAGCGCGAGCGCAGTGAGGAGAGCGACCATCGCCGAGCGCGCAGTGGGCATGACCCTGCCGGCTATGGCGACCTCCGCTCGGTTGGCGCTGCGAGCCTCGACCCGATCCGGTTCCGTCTCGCCCGCGAGCTAAACGCCACCGCTTGGCGGTGATCCCCTCGGGTGCGCTCAGGGTGGCCGTCTCTCATCGCGGCGCTCCCATGGTGGCGGCGGCGTCAGGCGTCTCGATCAGCGCTCGAACCGTCGCCCGCGCGCCGCGTTCGTGCAGCGATCGCAGGCTAGAGCGAAACGCGGTGGCGAACCGTGGTTCATCAGCCAGGTCGCCAAACCATTGGCGCTGGGCGAGGAAAGCATCAGGATCGTCGCGCTGGCGCCGGGCAGTCTCGGTCAAGGTGTCGGAGAAGCGGTCGACGACTTCGATCGGCTGCCCCTCCTCGTCGATGCCCTGCGCATACCGGGCCCAGGCGGCGATCACCGCAGCCGAACGCCGGACCTCTGTGCTGCCTGCAAGCTGCGCGCGGATCACCGGCAGCAGGAACGTGGGGATACGGTCCGAGCCGTAGGCGCAAACGCGGGCAAGCGTGTCCGGAACGCTGGCGTTGGCGAAGCGCTCGATCAGCGCGCGCGTGTAGGCGCGCAGATCTACGCCCGGGACGGACGGAAGCGTCGGTACGCCCTCCTCATCCAGGTAGCCGAGCAAGAATGCGCGCAGGTCCGGATCCTGTGCGGCTTCATGAACGAAGCGGTAGCCGCACAGGTACCCGAAGTACGCAAGCGCTTGGTGGCCCGCGTTCACCAGACGTAGCTTCATCAGCTCGTAGGGTCCGACGTCGGCAACCAGGCGCACGCCGGCGCGGTCGTAGGCGGGGCGGCCGGCCGAGAAGCTGTCTTCGAGCACCCACTCCGCAAACGACTCGCAGACCACGGGCCAGCGGTCTTCGATCCCGAACCGAGACCTCACCTCGTCCCGGTCTTCGGCCGTCGTGGCGGGCGTTATGCGGTCCACCATTGAGTTGGGGAATGCGACCTGGCTGTCGATCCACTCGCCGAGCGATGGATCACGCAGGCGAGCGAAGGACGTGAAGGCCAGCCTCGAGCGTTCGCCGTTGCCCGGCAGGTTGTCGCACGACATTACCGTGAACGGCCGCAGGCGACGCGCGCGGCGACGATCCAAAGCCTCGGTAACCACGCCGAAGACAGTCCTCGGCGCCGCGTCAGGAGCGAGGTCGCGGGCGACATCCGCGTCGTCGGCGTCGAACTCCCCGCTGTCCGGATCGACGTTGTATCCGCCCTCAGTGATCGTGAGCGAGATGATCCGCACGCGCTCGTCGGCCATGGCTTCGATTACCGGCTCGGGATCGGAGGGCGCAAGCAGGAAG
>JAFAZV010000329.1 GCA_019239445.1 Solirubrobacterales bacterium | reverse complement strand
CGCTCGCCGAGCGTGTCGATCAGCCGATCGCGGAAGGCGATCACCTCGGAGAAGTTGTGCCCGGTGTCGACGTGCATGATCGGGAACGGGAAGCGCCCGGGCCGGAACGCTTTCTCAGCCAGCCGCAGGAGGACCAGTGAGTCCTTGCCGCCGCTGAACAGCAGCACCGGACGCTCGAACTCGGCCGCCACCTCGCGGAAGATGTAGATCGACTCGGCTTCGAGCGCCTGGAGGTGCGAGAGCTCGTATGCCAGCGGGTTCACAGGTGGATCCCGCACTCGGTCTTCTGCTCGCCGGCCCAGCGCCCGTCGCGACCATCGCCCGGTAGCGTGCACGGCGCGCAGCCGATCGACGCGTAGCCGCGGTCGTGCAACGGGTGATAGGGCAGGTCGTGGGCGAAGATGTAGCTCCACACGTCGCGCTCGGTCCAGTCGACGAGCGGGTTGACCTTCCAGATGCCGCGGCGCGTGTCGCGCTCGAGCTTGGCCGCGCCGGCGCGCGTGGGCGCCTGCTCTCGGCGGATGCCGGTGATCCAGGCGTCGACTTGGCTCAGCGCTTGCTCGAGCGCGCCCACCTTCGCCTCGCCGCAGCATCTCTCCGCGGTCCACGGCTCGCCGGCGCAGCGCGCATCCATGACCTCGACCTTTACCCCGAATCGGTCCTCGAAGCGTTTCCAGGTCGCGAGCGTCTCCGGAAACAGCACCCCGGTGTCAATCGTGAACACGCGCGCCTGCGCATCGATCGCGCTCAGCATGTGCACGAGCACCGATTCCTCCTTTTGAAACGAGCAGGCGAGCGTGAGGCGCGGATGAAACCGCTCGACGGCGTAGGCGAGAACGTCGTGTGCCGATGCGGCCTCGAGATCGGGGGCAGCGATGCTCATCAGCGCTCCGCGGCTAGACGGCGCATTCGCCCTCGCCGCGGATGACTTCGAACGGCGCGTTCTTGGTCCAGTCGACGAACAGGCTCATGTTCTCCAGGTTGAACTCGATCGGCAGCGTCAGGTCCTTGACCCGCGCCTCGAACTCCTGCGCCCCGACGCGGTCGACGAACGGCACCCACTCCTCGCCGTCGGCGCGTTCGGCTTCGTAGAAGCGGACCCAGCGCTCCACCGCCTCGGGCACGCGCTTGGCCGGCAGCCGCACCTTCAGCCGCTGCCCGAAGCGCACCTCGCCGCCTTCGTAGCTGCCGCCGACGTGGGCGATGTAAGCCGGCACCGTGTGCTCGCCAACCTTGATCGAGGCTCCGTAGAAGCCGATGTCGGCGATGTGATGCTGCCCGCAGCCGTTCGGGCAGCCGCTCATCTTCACGTGCAAGCGGCGCGTTAGCCGGTCGTCGAGCTGCATCTGCACGAGCCGGTCCTGCACGGCCTCGTTCAGCCCCATCGAGCTGGTAATCCCGAGCTTGCAGGAGTCGGTGCCGGGGCAGCTGACCACGTCGGTGATCTCGTCGGCGCCGGCTTCGCCCAGACCGAGCTCGCTCAAAGCTCGCCACACCTCGTACAAGGCCTCGTCACGAACCCAGCGCAGGATCAGGTTCTGGTGCACGGTCGTGCGGGCGTAGCCACCGCTGTGCTCACGCATGATCTGCCCAAGGCCGCGCAGCTGCTCGGGTGTGAGATCGCCGCGGCGCACCTTCACCTCGACGGTGGAGAAGCCGCGCTGGCGCTGCCTGCGCACGTTGGTCTCGAGGAACCGGAGGTACTCGCGCACGTCGCCGTTAGGGCTTGCGTAGCGCTCGAGCTTGGCCGGAGCGTTCGCCTCCTCGTCGTGCTCGAAGAGGATCTCGTCGAGGGAGAAGTCTCGCTCGGCTACCCATTCGCCCCGCAGCTCCTCTTCGACCTGCTCACGAAACGCGTCGATGCCGATCTTGTCGACCAGCACCTTGATGCGCGCGCGGGCGCGATTCGCACGCAGCCACTCCTGGCGGTCGAAGATCCGGACCACCGCCTCAGTGACGCGCAGATAGTCGCCGTTGTCGAGCTCGACGAACTCGTACAGCGTCGGCGCCGTCCGCGGCATGATCGATGTGCCGCCTCCGACACGGACCTCGACCCCGCGCACGCCGTCGCGAAGGCGCGGCAGGAACGCGATGTCGTGGATCCGCGTGATCGCGTTGTCCTCATCGGTCGCTGCGAACGCCGTCTTGAACTTGCGCGGCATCGCCTGCGTCGTCGGATGGCGCACGAAGTAGCGAACATAGGCGCCGGCATACGGGGTGATGTCGAACAGCTCGCCTTGAATGACGCCGGCGCGGGGATCCCCGGTCACGTTGCGCATCGTGTTGCCACAACCCTCGCGCGAGGACAGCCCGGCGTCGCCGAGCTCGCGGATCAGCTTGGCCGCATCGGGCAGCGGGACGTGGTGCATCTGAATGTTCTGGCGCGTGGTGATGTGTCCTTTACGGAGCGGCACGTAGCGCTCGATGACCTCGGCGAACGCGTCCAGCTGATCCGGCGTCACGCCGCCCATCGGCAGCTTCACGCGGACCATCTGAACGTCGGGCTGGCGCTGGCCGTAGACGCCCTGCTTGAGCCGGAACTTGGTGAACTCATCGCGCTCAAGCTCGCCGCTCAAGAAGCGCGTCGACTCGGTGTCGAAGTCATCGAACTCCCGCTGGAGGATCGGGATCACGTGCCCGGGCACGTCCTCCACGACTTCCGGGTTCTCCAGGGACCCGACGCGAGACGACGGGCTTCTGTCTGCAGTCTGGGGCGGTCCAGGCTCCATCGCTGTCCTTCCGATCGTCGGCGTGAACGGATCAATGTACCAAAACCCAATCGGAATATCGGACTTTTTGCCTGGAGACCGCCACGGCGTGCGTGGACCGTCCTCCGCGGTTTTCACCGCGGCGCCCCGCCGCGGCGCCCGCCGCGGGGGCGGACGCGGGGGGCGGACGCGCGCGCCGCTCAGACGAGCCGTGCGGCTACTGCCAGGGCAGCGGCTCCGCCGGCGCTCGCGCGACGCCCTCCCGGAGCGCAGCCCGCTGCCATGCGTCCGGCCTTGGCGCCGGCGCGAGCGGCTTGGGCGCGGTCTCCCGCATGAATCGCTCGATCGCCGCCACGACCGCGGCCGCCTCCTCGGGAGAGGCATCGTGAGCGACGAGCGTGAGCTTCGGCCGGCGGTTCAACGCGCCGCGAGGCTAACGTATCGTGCCCGCCGTGGCAGAGCTCGCCGTCCTCGACCACGACGCCGTCCTCGCTGCCGTCTCGCCGGAAGTGGCGATCGAGCGGGTTCGGGACGCCCTGCTGCGCCACCACCACGGTGAATGGGTGATGCCGCCGAAGGTCTACCTCGACAGTCCGCCCTACGGCGACTTCCGCGCGATGCCCGTCCGCGGAGAGGGCCTGGCGCTGCTCAAGTGGATCACCTCGTTTCCCGAGAACCCGGCGCGCGGACTGCCGACGGTCACCGGCGTCATCTGCCTGTCCGACGCGGGCACGGGTGAGCCGCTGATGCTGCTCGATGCGCGGTCGGTCACCGCGCTGCGCACCGGCGCTGTGGCTGCCGTGGCCACCCAGGTCCTGGCCCGTCCGCAAGCTCAGACGATCGGCATCATCGGCTGCGGGTTGCATGGCGCGTGGACCGCCCGCTGCCTGGCCGCCGCGGGCTACGGTCCCGGCGTCTGCCACGACACCCGGTCGGAGCCGGCGCGGAGGCTCGCCGGCGAGCTCGACTGGGACCCCGGCTCGCTCGAGCAGGCGCTCCGCTGCGACGCCGTGTGCTGCGTGACGCCGGGCAACGCGCCCGTCGTCGCCGTAGGCGATCTTCACCCTGGGCTGCACCTCAACATGCTCGGTGCCGACGGACCCGGCAAGGCTGAGGCGAGCGTCGAGGCGGTCAGCGCCTGCGTGCTCTTCTGCGACGAGTGGGAGCAGGCCTCCCACGGCGGCGAGCTGACGGGCGCGGTCGCCGCCGGTCTGGTGGACCGAGATCGCGTGAGCGAGTTGGGTGCCGTGCTGGCCGGCGAGGTGCGCGGGCGGCCAGACCGCGAAGCGGTCACCCTGTTCGACTCGACCGGGCTGGCGATCCAGGATCTGGCCGTCGCGCGTGCCGCCCTTCAGGCATGGCGCGAGGGGCAGGTGAAGGCGCAGACGGTGCGCCTGTGAGCTCTGCGCTTAGAGCGGGATGTTGCCGTGCTTGCGCCGGGGCCCAGGCTCGCGCTTGGTCTGCAGCGTATGCAGCGCGGTGATGATCTTGGGCCGCGTCTCGTGCGGCACGATCACGTCGTCGATGTAACCGCGCTCGGCGGCCGCGTACGGGTTGGCGAAGTGGACCTTGTAGTCATTGATCAGCTTCTGCCGGCGCGTGTCGGGGGTCGGCGAGGCCTGGATGTCGCGCCGGTAGATGATGTTGACGGCGCCTTCAGGACCCATCACGGCCACCTCAGCCGTGGGCCAGGCGAAGTTGAAGTCAGCCAGCATGTGCTTTGACGCCATCACGTCGTAAGCCCCGCCGTAGGCCTTGCGAGTGATGATCGTGACCTTCGGCACCGTGGCCTCGGTATAGGCGTAGAGCAGCTTTGCCCCGTGGCGGATGATGCCGCCCCATTCCTGCGCGGTGCCCGGGAGGAATCCCGGCACGTCGCAGAACGTGATCAGCGGGATGTTGAACGCGTCGCAGGTGCGCACGAATCGTCCCGCCTTGCAACTCGAGTCGATGTCGAGCACTCCGGCCAGCTGGCTCGGCTGGTTGCCGACGACCCCAACCGC
>JAFAZV010000247.1 GCA_019239445.1 Solirubrobacterales bacterium | reverse complement strand
ACGTCGTGCTCAGGAGCGTAGATCCCGAAAACGCCGCACTCGTCGCGAGGCCCGTCGCGGTGAACATCTCGTGAAGACATCGGCCCGGAGGGCTCAGCCTAGCAGCGAGGTGAGACCCGTTTCTCGCGCTGCGCGCAGCTCCGACAGGCCCACCCGCAGCTGCCCGACCACCTCGAGCGCGTCGCCGCCGACCCCCCCGATGATCTCGAATCCCGCGAGTGCCTCGACTGGCCCGGAGACCACGAACCCGGTCCCCGGACACTCGCCGAACAGGTCCGGCAACTCAACCGTGGCGCCGATCCCGCCGGCCAGGCACGATTCGGCCAGGGCTACCGCGAGGCCGCCCTCGGCGACGTCATGTGCGCTGTGGAGCGCCCCCGACCGGACGCCCGACCGGACCTTCGCCTGCGCATCACGGACCGCTTGCATGTCCTTGGGAGGAAGAGGCCCGGCCGGCGTCTCGCCCCGGAGCTTGGACAGCTCCGATCCCGCCAGCGTCGGCATGAACGGTCCGACGAGCGCGATTGCGTCGCCCTCGTGCAGGAAACCGAGCCGACCCGACCGCGCGGCGTCCGGCAGCCACCCGACGATCCCGACCACCGGGGTCGGGAAGATCGGGCCGGACGGCGCCTCGTTGTAGAGCGATACGTTGCCGCCCACGACCGGGACCCCGAGGGCGTCGCAGGCCTGCGCCAGCCCTTCGACCGCCTGCTGGAGCTGCCAGGCGACGTGCGGTTTCTCCGGATTGCCGAAGTTCAGGCAGTTGGTGAGTCCAAGCGGGGCCGCCCCGACACAAACAAGGTTCGCCGCGCATTCCAAAACCGCTTCGATGGTGCCCTCGCGCGGGTCGCATGCGACCCGCCGTCCATTGCCATCGATCGAGACCGCGATGCCTGCGCCGTCCGGGAGCGCCAGGACCGCGGCGTCCGCCTCGTCCGGCCGACGCACGGTGCGCGACTGCACGACCGGGTCGTATTGCTCGAACACCGGCCGGCGCGAGGCCAGGTTGGGCGAGCGCAGCAGTGCCAGCAGCGTCTCGTCGGCCGTTGCGTCCAGATCCAGCACTCCCTCCTGCCTCGACGCAGATGGACCGTAGATCGGGGCTTCCGGTGGCTGGGGGTCGAGGTCGTAGAGCGGGCACTCGTCGACCAGCACCTCGACCGGCACGTCGGCCACGACGTCCCCCCGATCCAGCACCCGCAGGCGCGGCTCGCGCTTGACCGATCCGATCGGCGTCGCCAGCACCTCCCAGCGCTCGCACACCGCGAGCACGTCGCCGACGCACTCGGGCCGGACCACGCACAGCATCCGCTCCTGCGACTCGGAGATCATGATCTCCCACGGCGCCATCCCGGCCTCGCGCAGGGGCACGCAGGAGACGTCGAGGTCGAGTCCCACGCCGCCCTTGCTCGCCATCTCGGAACTCGACGACGTGAGCCCGGCGGCACCCAGGTCCTGGAGCGCGGTCAGCAGCTCGCGCTCGAGCAACTCGAGACAGCACTCGAGCAGCTTTTTCTCCGTGAACGGATCGCCGATCTGCACCGACGGGCGCTTGGCGGCATCGCCCTCCCCGAGCTCGGCGCTGGCCAGCACCGAGGCGCCACCGATCCCATCGCGCCCGGTCAGCGCCCCGAGCAACACAACGACGTTGCCGGGGCCGGCGGCGGCGCTCTTGATCAACCGGTCGCGCGGCGCCAGCCCGAGGCACATCGCGTTGACCAGGCAGTTCTGCTCGTAGCTGTCCTCAAAGTAGATCTCGCCCCCGACCGTCGGCACGCCGATCGAGTTGCCGTAATGGCCGATGCCGGCGACCGCGTGCTCGAGCAGGTAGCGCGAGCGTTCCGAATGCGCGGGCTCGCCGAAGCGCAGCGAGTCGAGCACGGCAATCGGCCGCGCGCCGACCGCGAACACGTCGCGCAAGATCCCGCCGACGCCGGTGGCGGCGCCCTGGAACGGCTCGACGGCGCTCGGGTGGTTATGCGACTCGACTTTGAACGCCACCGCCAGCCCGCGCCCGACGTCGACCGCGCCGGCGTTCTCGCCCGGGCCCATGACCACGTGCGGGCCGTCGGTCGGCAGCCGGCGCAGAAGCTTGCGCGAATGCTTGTAGGCGCAGTGCTCTGACCACATCAGGCTGAACATCGCCAGCTCGACGTCGTTGGGCGCGCGGCCGAGCCGCTCGACGATCAGCTCGTACTCGGAATCGGTGAGCCCGAGCTCGCGGTGTCTAGACGAGGATGCGGTCGGCAACGTGGGCTCGCATCGACTCGAAGATCTGAAGCCCGTCGGTCGAGCCGGTCAGCGCGTCCACCGCGTGCTCGGGGTGGGGCATGAGGCCGAACACGTTGCCGGTTTCGTTGCAGACGCCGGCGATGTCGTCCTGGGAGCCGTTCGGGTTCTGCCCCGGCGCGTAGCGGAGGAGGACGTGCACCGGCTCGGGCGTGTAGTAGCGGCCGCTGGTGTGCTTGACCGGAATCGACAGACGCTCGCCCGGAGGGCACGCGCGCGTGAACGGCGTGTCAGGGTCGACGACCTCGAGCTCGACCTGGCGAAAGACGAACCTGAGCGAGGTGTTCGGCAACAGCGCCCCGGGTAGCAGGCCCGCCTCGCAGAGAACCTGAAACCCGTTGCAGATCCCGAGCACGAGACCGCCCTCGCGCGCGAACTCCGCCACCTCCCCCATCACGGGCGCAAAGCGTGCGATGGCCCCGACGCGCAGGTAGTCGCCGTAGGAGAAGCCACCTGGGATGATCACCGCGTCGACACCGTGCAGGTCGCGCTCCGCGTGCCACAACAGGGTGGCGTCTCCGACCCGCCGCGCCGCCTGCAGCGCGTCGACGTCGTCGCAGGAACCGGGAAAGCGGACGACGCCGAACTTCACGTCTCGATCTCGTAGTCCTCGATCAGCGGGTTCGACAGGAGCCGCTCGCACATCTCGGGCAAGCGGTCAGGGTCCTCGACGTCGAGCTCGATCAGTCGCCCAACGTGGACGTTGCGGACCCCGGCGAAGCCGAGTGCCGGCAGCGCTCGCTCGACGGCCTGGCCTTGCGGATCGAGGATGCCCGCCTTCGGCTTGACCAGCACGCGAGCCCTCATGCCTGGGTGCGGCGCTGCCAGTCCTCGAACGCGTGCTCGGTGATGCGCTCGTAGGCCTCGACGTACTTCTCGCGCGTCTTGGCCACGATCTCGTCCGGGATCGCCGGCGCCGGCGGGTTACGATCCCAGCCGGTCGAGGAGGCCCAGTCGCGAACGAACTGCTTGTCGAAGCTCGGCTGCGCTCGCCCCGCCTCGTACTCGTCGGCCGGCCAGAAGCGGGAGGAGTCCGGCGTGCAGACCTCGTCGCCGAGCGTCAGCGTGCCGGCATCGTCGAGACCGAACTCGAACTTGGTGTCGGCGAGGATGATCCCGCGCGCGCGGGCGTGATCGGCGGCGGCCTGGTAGACCGCGAGCGAGACGTCGCGCAGGCGCTCGGCGAGGCCGCGGTCGCCGACCAGATCGGCTGCGCCGTCGAAGTCGATCGCCTCATCGTGCCCGACTTCAGCCTTGGTGCTGGGCGTGAAGATCGGCTCCGGCAGCTGGCTCGACTCCTGTAAGCCCTCTGGCAGCTGGATGCCGGAGACGGCGCCAGTGCGTTGGTAGTCCTTCCAGCCCGACCCGCTGAGATAGCCGCGCACGACGCACTCGACCGGCAGCATGCGCAGCTTGCGCACGACCATCCCGCGGCCGCGGGCCTCGGTGGGGACGCCGTCGGTGACCGAGATGAAGTGGTTCGCCACGAGGTTCCCGGTCAGCTCGAACCAGAAGGTCGAGAGGCCTGTGAGGACGCTGCCCTTGTCCGGGATCGGGGTCGGGTGGACGACGTCGTAGGTCGAGATCCGATCTGACGCCACCATCAGCAGCGAATCGCCGAGGTCGTAGATCTCGCGGACCTTGCCCGAGGCGAGGAGGGGCAGGTCCGAGATGGCGGTCACTAGCGTTGATCGTAGCAACGGGGTAGGCGGCTGGGCCGAGCGACGCTGCCGAGATGTGGGGCGTCACGAACCGTGGGCCGAACCGCCCTCCGATCGCCGTAGCGGTCGCTAGCGCCGACGATTCTGGCCGCTCACGAACGTGACGGCGATTTCCGCGCCGTAGCGTTCGGCAGCGGCTGAGATCGTCCTCGCTCACGAACGTTGCGGCGCTCGGCGACGGCCGGCGAGTCACTCCCCCCGCCGGACTCGTCCTCGGCTGCCAAGGAGGCGCAAACGTGGTTTGACACTGCCGAACGGAGTCTGTTAGTGTCGCCCCGCCTGCGGTGTGGAACCGATGCCGCGCACCGGCTATGCCGTGGCCGAGGGTGGTGTGGCTTGAGCGCAGTCAGACCCGGAGCCGATGTTTGGATGCAGCGCAGGATGGACTGCGCGGCAAGCAGGTTTGCCGCTTACCGCGAGCGCAGGCTCGCAGCGACCTACCGCTCACACGGATGCGGCGAGCGTGGCAGTACGCCGTCAGTGACAGATTTACTTCAACTGCCGGCGAGCGACTCGAGCAACGAGGAAGCCTTGCAGGCGCGGCGAAACCTCAAATCGCAGCGCGGCTAGACCGATGACCGCCGAGCTCGAGAGAGACGTCGTTTCCTTTAACCCAACTTCTCGGGAGGAGGGTATGTGGCAGTAACTGAATCACCAGTCAGACGACTCGGCTGGCGCGCAGGTGTCGGCGGCGAGTTGTGGGCAGAGTTCTTCGGAACGTTCATCCTGATCTGCTTCGGTGACGGGGTGGTGGCGATGCTCTGGGCCTTGATCGGGTCCGGGCGCTCGATTCCGTCCGTGCCCGCACTCGGGAAGGGGATCTTCTCCGCCTCTACACCACTCCTGGGCAGTGGCGACTGGCTGCTGATTACCTTCGGGTGGGCGCTGGCGGTCATGTTCGCCGTCTACACGGTGGGTGGCGTCACCGGCGCGCACATCAATCCGGCGATCACGCTGGGCGCGGCGCTACGCAAGCAGTTGCCGTGGAGCAAGGTGCCGACCTATTGGGCGGTCCAGGTGGCCGGCGCGTTCGTCGGCGCCGCGCTCGTGTTCCTCGTCTACAACAACGCGATCAACCATTACGACCAGGTCAACCACATCGTCAAAGGGCAGCCGAACTCATTACCTACGTACAGCACGTTCGCCACGTTCCCGGCGCCGTATTTCCACAACGTCTTGGGACCGATCGTGGACGAAGCCGTGGGCACGTTCTTCCTCGCGCTGTTCGTGTTCGCCGTGACCGACGAGCTCGCCTTGGCACCGGGTTCGAACCTGGGCCCGATGATCGTGGGCTTCATCGTCCTGGCGGTCGGGATCTCGTTCGGGGCCAACTCCGGTTACGCGATCAATCCGGCCCGTGACTTCGGTCCACGGCTGTTCGCGTGGATCGCGGGCTGGGGAAGGATCGCGATGCCTGGCGACTACGGTTGGATAAACACCTACTTCTGGGTGCCGATCCTGGCGCCTTTAGCAGGGGCGGCGCTTGCCGTCCCGGCCTACGACATAGGGATGCGGAAGATCCTGCTGGCACGCAGAGCGGCGAACGAGCCACCGGAAGGCGGGCGGGTTCCCGGGGAATCGACCCCTCCAGGAACCGCATAGTCACCGCAGGCGAAGCAATCACAGTGGAGCGGTGGCGCCAACGGTGCCGCCGCTCCGCCTACACAGGTCGAACGCGCCAGCGCCGGAGGCTCAGCGAGACAGCAGCCCGGCGCCCCGCGCCCACTCCACCGTCCGGCGCACGGTCTCGCGCGGGTTCGTGTAGCGGAGACCAAGCTCGCGCGTAGCCCGCGAACCGTCGTAGCGGTGGCCGTGCAGGAGCGTCCTCACCATCTCGCGGCAAACCGGCGGTCTGCGGCGGACCAGGCGGAACCCGTACTCGGCCGAGGATGCCGCCGCGATCGCCAGCGGGCGGGGCAGGAGCCGTGGCTTGCCGCCCACACCAGCCACCTCACTCGCCAGCGCAAGCGCCTCGGTGATGGTCAGCGTCATCCCGTTCAGTAGATAACGCTCACCTGCCGCTCCATGCTCAGCGGCGAGCAGATGTCCTTCGATGCAGTCGGCGACGTCGACCAGGCTGACATTTGTGGGCACGAACACCTTTAGCCGTCCGTCGAGAAACGCGAGCAGGAACCGCGCCGTGCCACCGGCTCGCCCGGGGCCCTGCACCGAGGAGGGGTTCACGCACACGACCTCAACGCCCATGTGACGCCCGACCTCGAAGGCGGCGCGCTCGCCCTCGGTCTTGGAGCGCTCGTAGGTCGAGAGATACCAGCCGCGATGCGGAGTCTCCTCGTGCCCGATCGCTCCCTGCGGCTCACCGATCGTCGCCGCTGAGGAGGTATGGACCACACGCGGGACTTCTGCCCGAGCGGCGGCTCGGACAACGGCGGCCGAGCCCTCGATGTTCGCTTGCATCATCGCCTGGACGTCCTCGACGCAGAGCGTGTTCACCCCCGCCACGTTGAAGACGACGCTGCAGCCACGCATGCCGGCGCACATCGCATCCTCGTCGAGGACATCGCCGGGCGCGACTTTGGCTCCGAGCCCACGAAGGAGGGCGTCTGACTCTGGCGAGCGGGCCAGCGCCACCACTTCGTCGGCTCTGGCCAGCAAACGCTGCACGAGCGCTCGGCCAATCAGGCCGCTGCCACCTGTCACGAAGACCGTGCTCACGCGTCGGCGCGCAGCGCGGCGGAGAACCGAACGAAGTAGTCCACGCCCGACCAGACCGTCACCAGCGCCGCCACACCGAGCAGCCACTGGTCCAGGAACGCGCCGCCGATGATCACGTCTGGACGAAGCATCACCAGCGCAAGCGCGGCGAACTGTGCCGTGGCCTTCCACTTGCCGAGCGTCGACGCCTCGAGATGAAGCCCCTGAGCCGCCACCGCCGCACGCAGCCCGAGCACGATGAGCTCGCGACCAATGATCGCCAGTGAGAGCCATGGCGACGCCCGGTCGACGGCGACTAGCGCGATCAGCACGCCGCTGACCAGCAGCTTGTCGGCAGTCGTGTCGAGGAACGACCCAAGTCGCGAGCTCACGTTCCAGCGGCGGGCCAGCCGGCCGTCGAACCAGTCCGTGCTCGCTACCACCAAGACGACGATCGCCGCCGCCGTGAACGAGTGACCGAGGACAAGGCCCATCACTACCGGCGTGGCAACAATCCTGCTGCTCGTGCCTGCGAGGATCAGCGCGCCGGCTCGCGCGCTGCCTCTCCTCGCTCCATTCAGTGCCCGGGCCTCCACGATGAGCCTATGACAGCAGATCGGCTCCGCACCGGCGCGCGTCGGCTGAGTCGCGAGCGTCCAATGCCCGCCTCGCCGCCTCAGCGGCGTCGGCGATCGCGACGGATCGCAGCGCTTGTTTCACTTCTGGGACGAGCGGGGGGGCCATGCTCAGCTCCCGGACTCCGAGGCCCACGAGAAGCACCGCGGCGGCGGGGTCTCCGGCGAGTTCACCGCACACCCCAACCCATCGACCGTGTGCGCCGGCACCCGCCACCGCCGCCTCCACGAGCCGGAGCACCGCCGGCTGCGGGCCCGAGAGCAACGTCCCGACCCTCTCGTTCCCGCGCTCCGCGGCCATCGTGTACTGGGTCAGGTCGTTGGTACCGATCGAGAAGAAATCCGCCCGGGAGGCGAGTTGCTGTGCCTGCAGGGCGGCCGACGGCACCTCGATCATGATGCCCACCTCGAGTGGCGTATCGACCCCGGTCACGCTGCGCGCCTGCGTGACGGCGCTGCGCGCTGCCTCGAACTCACCCGGCGTGGCGACCATCGGAAACATCAATTTGACCGGATGCTCGGCCGCGACGCGCAGGACGGCGCGCAGCTGCGCGGCGAACAGCTCGGGATGATCGAGCGAGAGGCGAATGCCGCGCCGGCCGAGAAATGGGTTCTGCTCGGCCGGCAGCGGCAAGCTCGGGAGTGGCTTATCCGCACCCACGTCGAGCGTTCGCACGATCAGCGGACGGCCGTCGAGCGCCTTCGCGATCGCGGCGAGCGTTTCGGCCTGCTCCTCTTCGTCGGGAATCTGGTCGCGGTCGAGGAACAGGAACTCGGTCCGTAGCAGCCCCACGCCATCCGCGCCGAGCTCCACAACGGACGCGGCCTCGCCGGCGTCACCGACGTTGGCCGCCACCTCGATTCGGGTCCCGTCGCGTGTCACCGCCGGCTCGCTGGCGTGGCGGAGCGCCGTGCGACGACGATCGACGGCCGCGTCGCGTTCTCGGCGAGCCCGCGCCATGACCTCCTCGGTCGGAGCCACCAGCACCGTCCCCTCGTCGCCATCGAGTAGCACCGGGCTGCCTTCGCTGAGGGCCAGCACCGAGGGACCGAGGCCGACTACAGCCGGAATCCCGAACGCCCGCGCGAGGATTGCGGCGTGTGCGGTTGCCGTGCCGCGCGCGGCGGCGATACCGCGAACCAGGTCGGCGGGCAGCGAGGCGGCCTCCGCGGGCGTCAGCTCGGAAACGACTAACACGCCTGCTCCGCCCAGAGCTCGCGGCTGGCCGGACCCGGCAAGCGCGGCCAGCACGCGTCGCCCCACGTCCTCGACGTCAGCCGCCCGCTCGCGCAGGAGCTCATCTTCGCGAGCCCTCCATGCCGCGGCAATCCGGGAGCTCGACTCGTACCACGCCGTTTCCGCCGACGCTCCTCGCTCGACTTCCTCTCGCGCGGCGCGCACCAGCGCATCATCGGCGAGCAGCGCAAGGTGCGCGGTGAAGATCGCGGCTTCGGAGTCGGAGCTGCGGCGCGCCACTTGGTCGCGATCGTGCTCGATCGCCGCTCGCGCGGCCTGACGCGCCGACTCCAGCCGACGCCACTCAGCCTCGGTTCCCTGTGACGGTCGCTCCGTCGGCGCGACGAACTGGTCGCTGAAGCGGCGGACGGGGCCGAGCGCGATTCCGGCGGAGGCGGCCAGCCCGCGTAGAAGCGTTCCCGGATCCGGCTCTACGAGGGGCTCTTGCACCCGGGGTTCTGCAGGCGCGGCGCGGACATCCGGCACAGCGTTCCCCGCATCGGCCGCGACGCCCTCGCCGAAGCCCTCGCGCGCGAGCTCCTGGAGCGCCGCAAGCGCTTCGTCGGCCTGCGGGCCCGACGCGCTGGCGAGGAGCTCATCACCCTTGCGCGCGCCAAGGGTCATGAGGCCAGTGAGGCTGCGCGCACTTACCGGATCGGTGCCGCCTTCCTTGGCGAGTCTCAGGTCCGCGTCGAAGCGACCTGCCAGCTCGGCCACGAGTGCGGCCGGACGAGCGTGGAGGCCGATCTCGTTGAGCACGGGAATGCGAGCTTGTGGGCCGGCTGGAGCTTCGGGGTCCTCAGGGCGGGCGGCCGTGCTCGTGGGCGCCGCGTCATCGACACCGAGCTGGGCGGATTTCATCCCGATTGCCTGCCTTGCCTCAGCTCGTACCTCGTCGAGGGAGGCCCCGCCGCGCGCGGCCGCGGCGGCAGCGACCGCGCCCTCAACGAATGGAGCCTCGCTCAGCTCCACGCGTCCGTCGGCGTCGAGCAGTTCGACCGCCATCTCAGCGCTCATCAGCGCGCTGCCAAGATCCATCAGCACGAGTACGCCGTCGTCGGTCATCGCCCGCTCGATCGCCGCGCGTACACGCTCCACGTCAGTGCCGATTGAACCGTCCTCGAGGCCGCCGGCGGGCTCGAGCGGAACCTCGTCGCCACTCATCTGCTTGGCCAGCTCGGCGGCTCCCTCGGCGAGCGCCGCGCTGTGCGAGACGATGACGATGCCGACCACCGCTACAGCCGATAAGCACGGTGCAGCAGCTCGACTGGATGCGCCGACGGCCGGTGCGTGCCGTGCTCGATCATCCAGCGGCAGGTCTCGCTGTCACACGCCACGAGCTCCGCGCCCGAGGCCGCGACCTGGCCGAACAGGTCAGCGCCGACCTCCATGGCGATCGGGTACTTCTCGCGCTTGAGGCCGTAGGTGCCGGCGATGCCGCAGCAGCGTGCGTCGAGCTCCCGGACCTCGAGGCCGGGGACGAGCGCCAGCAGCTCGAGCGCCGGCTTGCCGATCCAGTGCCCCTGCTGCTGGCACGGTGCGTGGTAGGCCACGACCTCCTCCACCGGTTCGAAGTCGGTCCGTAGCTGGCCGCGGTCGTGCAACTCGAGCAGCAGCTCACAGATGTCATATGTCTGGCGGCTGACCAGCGCCAGGTCCGGATCGTCTTCGAGGCCGAGGATCTCCCGTGCCTCGCGCTTGAGCATCAAGGTGCAGCTGGTCGCGTTGCCGACGATCAGCGTCCCATCGCGGGCGTGCGGAGCCAGCGCGCGCGCGAGCCTGAGCACGTACTTTCTCGCGTCCTCGAACAACCCGTTGGACTGAAGCGGCAATCCGCAGCAGTCCTGCTTGGGGATCTCGACCCGGTAGCCGTTGTGCTCGAGCACGGCCACCACCTTCTCGCCCACATCTGGCTCGTAGTACTCGGTGCCGCAGCCGTGGAAGTACACGATCTTGGTCCCGGTGGCGGGCGCTTGGTGTCCTCGCGCCCACTTGCGAAATGTGCGGCCGGCGAAGCTCGGCACGGGGGCGTCGCGATGGATACCAAGCACTCGTTCGACCACCGCCCGGAGCGGTCGCGCGCGCAACGTCGCGTTCGCAACCGGCGCCACCGGCGTGCCCAGCCGGCCCAGCACGGTCGGTCGCGCGATCAGGCGATCGCGCAGGGGCATCCCTTTGCGCTGCTTGACCGCGTACCGGGCGTGGGCATTGAGCTCAGCGATCTTCACGCCCTGCGGACAAGACATCGTGCAAAGCCCGCAGCCCGAGCAGTAATCGACGGACCACTCGTCCGAGGGCTGGGCCGCCGCTCTGTAGCGCTCGGCCTGCGGCCCGACGTACTTCGGCCCCGGGAACAGAGGAGTGACGTTCGAGACCGGACACGCCGTCTCGCAGATCGTGCACTTGACACAGTGATCCAGCGAGCTGCGCAGCGGTTCGTGCCGGAGGTCGTCGATCATGCCGCGGCCGCCGCCACCTCGTGCTCCAGCACCGCCTGCGCGACGAAGTGCCCGCTGGCCAGCGAGATTCCTTCGCCGGAGCCCTCGCGCCACGGCATCGCTCCGGGGAGCGCTGCTCCGGCGACGTACACGTTCTCCGTGTCCTGCGCCAGCAGCGAGGAGTCCACGGCGACGCCGACGCCGGACATCGGCTGCGGGCCGAAGTAATCGGCGCCGAACCGCGGCTCGCCGGCCGGGGGCATCCCCCGCAAAGGTAGGCCGAGGACCGTCTCGCGCGCCCGCCAATCCGAGCCGAGCTCGATTGCGCCCGAAGCAAAGCCGCCTGTAGCCAGGACGACCCAGCGCGCGTGGTACGTGGTCTCGTGGCCACTGGTGTGCGCACGCACCGCGCTGACCCGGCCCGCCTCCCGCTCTACGCCGCGTACCTCGGACCCGAGCACCAGCCGGCCACCGCCGCGGCGAAGCGCATGCACAAGCGCGTTGTAGATGCGCATTCCCGGTGCCGACGGCGGCAGCGTTGGAACCTCGAACACCGCGTGGCCAAGCCGCCGCTGCAGATCCGACCAGGCGCCGTGAGGATCCCGCAGGCCGAGGACGGCCGGCAGTCCCACCCGCTCACCAGGCCTCAGCAGCATCGCGAGTCGGGCGGCGAAGGCGGCGCGAAAACGCTCGTCGTCGAAGCAGCGCGCCAGTCCGAGCGAGTTCGCCTCCACTCGCCCGACGTCTACGTCGACCTCCACCGCCCGGGCGTCGATCCCGGCCCGGCGTAGGTTCCCCGCGCACACCGACGCGTAGAAGTCTCGCAGCACCCGAACACCGACCACGCACACTGGCCCAGCCGCTCTCATATCGCCGGCAGCCATGGTCTCGGGCACGAGCGCCGATGGCCGGATTGCGCCGACGGCGGTCGGCAGGAGGTGGTTGCGCGCGAGTCCTCCGGTGTAGCTGTAGCCAGGCTGCGGCCCGCGCTCAATGCACGCAGCGAACCACTCCAGGGCGGGAGCGATTGCCTGCGCCCCCATCAGCGCGTATGGGTGCTCGGGATGAGCCGCGATGAATTCACCAAGCGCCCCTCCAGGCTCCTCCACGCGCTCGGGGCTGTAGCCCAGGACGTCGACCGTACCCGGGGCGAGGTGGGTGGAGCCGACGCCTTTTGCGAGTACACACACGCGCGCTCCCCCCTCGGCCAGCTGCGTCGCCGCGCTCAGCCCGGCGACGCCGGCACCCAGAACGACGACGTCGTAGCTGAGCGAGGGGCTCATGGCAGATGCTCGATGTCGAGAATGCCCTGGAAGATCCATTCGTCGAGTCTGGCCTGGCGGAGCTGGTCGCCGTAGAGGATCGGCCACTCCCCCTTCCACCGCTCGGCGACATAGTCGACCAGCGCGGCGTTCGCCTGCTCGGTGTCGATGCCGTCGAGTCCGTGGAGGATCCCGGCCGTGCGGTAAACGCAGAACCCTCCCTGGCACGGCCCCATCCCGAGCCGGAGCTGACGCCGGATGTCGTCCAGGTCGGTCGTTCCTCGCTGCCGGAACGCGGCCTCGAGCCGCCCGCGCGAGATCAGCTCGCACTCGCAGATCAGCTGATCCTCGAGCAGGTGCTGCTCGCGCCGGTCGAGTCGCTCTGCGAGGCGGTAATACTCCCCGTCCTCGGAGCCGGGAAGAGGCTCGGTGGCGGTCCGACTCGGCCGCGCCTCGCCGAGCTGGCGGCACACCGCGTCCACCGTCTCCTCAGCCATCAGCCGGTAGGTCGTGAGCTTGCCGCCGGTGATGGTCACGAAGCCGCTGACGCCGTCGCGTTCGCGGTGATCGAGGAGCGCGTGAGCGCGGGTGACGTCGCGGCTTTCGGACGCGCCGTTCTCTTTGCGGTCCTCGAACAGCGGGCGCGCCCCTGTCCACACCCGCAGCGCCCGCGCCTGCTTGAACCCCGGAATCAGCCGCTCGCCGTCTTCGAGCATCGCATCGACCTCGTCTTGGAGGACCGTATGGTCGTCCGGATCGTCTGTGCCGACGTCCGTCGTCCCGATCACGCTCACGGTTCGGATGGGGACGATGATGTCGCCGTCGGTCGGCATCTGGCAGCGGTTGATGACCGTGTCCACGAGCCGGTGGTTCATCGCAATCATGATCCCCTTGCCGGGCATCACGTGGACCCCCTCGATCCCGGCCAGCGCGGCCAGCTGGCCGCCCCACGCACCGGCGGCGCTGACCGTGACCCGCGCCTCGATGTCGAGCTCCTGGCCTGTGCGTGCACTGCGCACGCGCGCGCCTTGGACCTCGTCCCCGTCGCGGTGCACGGCCACCGCCTGGTGATAAGGCAACACACGTGCCCCGCGCTCCTGGGCGCCTCGCGACAGCGCCCAGACGAGCTTCCAGACGTCGATGCTGGCATCGGGGACGCGGAACGCACGCGAGATCCTGGGGTTGAGCCTCGGCTCCTCCCGCAGCGCCTGCGCGGGCGCCACCTCCTGGCACGGCACACCGGAGTCACGGCACCCCTGGGCGAAGCGGTCGGCGTACGCCGGGTCGTCGAAGGGAGTGGTGACGAAGAAGCCGCCCGTATCCTCGACGGAGTCGGCCGCCACGCGGCGGACGATGACGTTCTCGCGCGCGCACTCGTCCGCCGCGGCGGGATCCTTGACGGCATAGCGCCCGCCGGAATGGAGGAGGCCGTGGAAGCGCCCGCTCGTGCCGGTGGCAAGGTCGCCGCGCTCAACCAGCACGACATCGAGCCCGCGCAGCGAGGCGTCCCAGGCCACGCCGGCGCCGGTGGCTCCCCCTCCGATCACCAAGACGTCGGCGCTGAGCTTCTCCACCGGCCCAGCTTACTCCCGGCTCGTTGGAGCGGGCGTCGGCGCCGGCCGGTTCTGGCCGGCGCCCGCCCGCAAGCTCACGCCGGCCCTACTCGGCCCAGTCGAACGTGCGCTCGACCGCCTTCTTCCAGAAGTGGTAGGCCTTGTCCCTCGCCGACTCGTCCATCTTCGGCTCCCAGCGCTTGTCCTCGATCCAGTTCTCGCGCAGCTCGTCCTCGTTGTTCCAGAAGCCCGTCGCGAGCCCGGCCGCATACGCCGCGCCCAGGGCCGTCGTCTCGGCCACCTTCGGCCGGATGACGGGCACGCCAAGGATGTCAGCCTGGAACTGCATCAGCGTCTCGTTCACGACCATCCCGCCGTCGACCTTGAGCGATTCGAGGTGGACGCCGGAGTCGGCTTCCATCGCGTCGGCGACCTCGCGGCTCTGGAACGCCGTGGCCTCGAGCGTCGCGCGCGCGATGTGTCCGTTGTTCACGTAGCGAGTCAGCCCGGCGAATACACCTCGAGCGCTGCCCTTCCAGTAGGGCGCGAACAGGCCCGAGAACGCGGGCACGATGTAGCAGCCGCCATTGTCCTCAACCGTTTTGGCGAGGTCCTCGACCTCGGGCGCGGTCTTGATCATCTTGAGGTTGTCGCGAAGCCACTGCACGAGTGCGCCGGTGATCGCGATCGACCCCTCCAGGCAATAGACGGGCTTCTCGTCGCCGATCTTGTAGCCGACGGTGGTGATCAGCCCGTTCTTCGACTGCACCGCCTCGTGGCCGGTATTGAGCAGCAGGAAGTTGCCCGTTCCGTACGTGTTCTTCGCCTCGCCGACTGAGTAGGCGGTCTGGCCAAACGTCGCCGCCTGCTGGTCACCGAGGTCGCCCGCCACCGGAAGGCCCTTGAACCCGCCGTTCTTGATCTCCCCGTAGCTGGCACTCGAGGGGCGGATCTCGGGCAACATCGAGCGTGGCACGCCGATCGCGCTCAGGAGCTCGTCGTCCCAATCGAGCGTCTCCAGGTCCATCAGCATCGTGCGGCTCGCGTTGGAGACGTCGGTGATGTGCAGACCGCCGTCAGGTCCGCCGGTCAGGTTCCAGATGCACCAGGTGTCCATGTTGCCGAAGCACAGGTCCCCGGAATCCGCCTTCGCTTGCGTGCCCTCGACGTTCTCGAGGATCCAGCGCACCTTCGGGCCCGAGAAGTAGGTAGCGATGGGCAGCCCGTTCTTTGCCCGGAAGCGATCCTGCCCGCCGTCCTTCTCCAGCTCGGCACAGATCTTGTCCGTCCTGGTGTCCTGCCACACGATCGCGTTGTAGACCGGCTCCCCCGTGTTGCGATCCCAGACCACGGTCGTCTCGCGCTGGTTGGTGATCCCGAGCGCGCCGACTGCATTCGCGCCGCCGGTGACCTTCTCGGCCGCGGCGTCCATCACCTGCTGTGAACGCTGCCAGACCTCCTTCGGGTCGTGCTCGACCCATCCCGGCTGGGGGTAGATCTGCTCGTGTTCGAGCTGCTCGAGCGCCACGACATTGCCACCGTGGTCGAAGACCATGCACCGCGTGCTGGTCGTGCCCTGATCGAGTGCTGCGACGTAGTCAGCCATCCGAATTCTCTCCTTTCACCTTGCCAACGCCTCGGCGGCGGTCTGGAAGAGGTAGTAGGTAGAGGTCGCCCCGGGATCCTGGTGATCCCGAGCGCGCTCCCCGAGGTAGCTCGCGCGCCCTTTCCGCGCGACCAGCGGGATCGTGTCCCGCATTCCTTGCTCAGCCGCGGCCGCCGCGTCTTGCAACGCGGAATCGAGGTCCGATGCTCCCTCCAGCGCCTGCAGGGCAGGCAGCAGAGCGTCGACCATCGTCTTGTCGCCGGCTTGCGCTTTGCCGCGTGCCTGAACTCCCTGCACCCCCTTTTGCCAGGCGGCGACGTAGTCCTGGAGATCGACCTCCTTCTTGCCGGCCAGCGCTGTCCCCATCTGTAAGAACAACGTGCCGTAGAGCGGACCCGCCGCCCCCCCGACGCTCGAGACCAGCGCCATCGCGACAGTCTTGAGCACCGTCCCGGCGTCGCTCTGTTCTTGAGCGCCGAGCCGCTCGAGTGCCTTGCGCATTCCGCGGTCCATGTTCGTACCGTGATCACCGTCGCCGATCGCGGTATCGAGCCGCACCAGCTCGTCGCGGTGTTCCCGCATCGACTCCGCGAAGCGGCTCATCCAGTCGCTCACCGTGTCCTGGCTGACCGGCAAGGTCAGATGCCCCAGCGAAGCCCCGGCGTGTTCACCGGCGCATCCCAGTAGCGGACCATCTCGTCATCGTGCTTGA
>JAFAZV010000172.1 GCA_019239445.1 Solirubrobacterales bacterium | reverse complement strand
CATCACCGGCCGAAGACGGCGCTCGGCAAGCGCTTGCGTGAGCTGCACATGCGCCACCACTTCCAGAACCACGAGCGCGGCTACGGCGTCAGCGCGCCCTTCTGGGATCACGTCTTCGGCACCGCGCCGAAGGCACGCTGAACCTCCTCCTCCGCCGTCTGGCGCTTTACTATCGCCGCCGACGGCCGGGCAAAACCAAGCGTGGCGGCTACGCCACGGGAGAGGAGCTCTACATGAAGCGCATCATCGCCATGGTGGCGGTGGCGGCAGCGGTCGCGTCAGTCCTGGCGCTCGCCGGGACGGCGGCCGCGCGCAGGAAGCCGAGGGTGTCGATCCGGGTATCGGCGCCGGTGACAAGGACGTTCTCCTTCATCGGCGATCCGAATGGACCGACCTCGACGCTGTTCAACATCAACGGCCTGTTGATCAACGCTCGCTGTGACTCGCGCGGCGCGCCGATCATCTTCGCCTTCTCCTCAGCCAGCAAGGCGGATCTGTTCGGGCGGTTCTTCGACGGGCTCGGCCGTCTTCACAACGTCAAGAACAGCGACTTCACGAAGTCGAGCCGGGGCGAAGCGTTGTACAGCTCGAGCGGCGACTACGACGCGAGCGGCACGGTGCTGTTCGAGACCTCGGACGGCAAGGTCGTGACGATCAACTACGCGTTCGATAACGCTTCGACGCTGTCGAAGCAGAACGTCTGCACCGTCTACGGGTCGTTCATCGCGACCTGACGGTGATGCCGCTGCGGCGAGCGCGATCGGGGGCACCTCGAGCTCCCACCGCGCTCGCTGCGCGTGCCCTAATGGCCCCGTCTGCCGCGCACCATCGCGGCCTCGCGATGGATCATCGCGAGGAACACGACCGCCCACAGCACGAGCGCGACCCACACCCATGCTTGGCCGAAGCTGGTGATCGCGCCGACCCGTGCGGCCCGCCCGACGACGAGGCTGCAGGCGGCGTACATGCCGAACGGGAACACCGTCGACCAACGCCGAACGTCGTAGGCGAGCCGCGGACGCAGCGCCTCGCAGAGCAGGAGCAGCGGCAGCCAGAGCATCGTCACGATCCACAGCCCTACCGCCAGCGCCTCGAGCGTGCCGCCTCCGTCTCCGAGGGTGCCGAGTGTCTCCGCGCCGGCCAAGATCTTCCCGGCGGTCAGCGTCGAGATCGCGAGCGCGCCACCGGTGATCCAGTGGTCTCCGCGCCCCAGCCCCAGCTGACGCCAGTCGAAGTAGCGGATGACGAACACGTAGAAGCAGAGGCCGAGCCCGGACGAAGTCAGCGCGGCGATCAGCAACCAGTGGGCGGGCCCGGGCACGGCGAGGGTCGCGGCCAGGACACCGAGCGACTCCGTCGAGACGGTCAGCATCAGCGTTGCGCCGACCGTCGGCGTTCTCCAGTTGGCGAGCACGGGGCCCAGCAGAGCCAGCCACAGGACGAGCGCGATCGCCAGAGCCGCGACCCCCGCCCAGCTCCATCCGAGCTGGGTCAGCCTGGTTCCGAGCACGGCAGTCCCGGCCACGGATGACAGCGCCGCAGGCGTGCGCATCTCGGCGAGAAAGGGGGCGCGCTCGCGCCTCGCGCGAGTGACGACGGAGGCAACGAGCGCCACCCACATGACGGCCGCGAGGACGAGCAGGATCCTCGACAGCAACTCTTGCCCGTCGAGCGAGAGCGCCACCGAGACGATCCCCGTCCCCATGACCTCCGCGCCGGCGGCCGGGTGACTCGAGTCCAGCAGCCGCTCTAGAACGCCGTATCTAAGGCGCATCCAGGCCATGATCGCGCGGGCTCCGGCGTCCTTCGCGAGACGGAGCGGAGAGGGCGGGATTCGAACCCGCGAAGGAGTGTTAGCCCCTTACTCGCTTAGCAGGCGAGTGCCTTCAGCCACTCGGCCACCTCTCCCGGGGTTCGGGGCAGTGTAGAGGCTGGCGGGCGAGGCTCGGGTTGTCCCGGGGCGGGGCTGGCGGGGGCACCGCGCGCCACGCGAGCGGCAGTGGAGCCAGCCGGTCACGCCGCGGGTAGTCGTTCCTCCCGCAGGTACGGTCGCACCGAGAGGCGTCACTGACGGATGCCGGGCAAGGACGCAGGCGGCAGCTGGACGACTCGGGCGGCCCGGCCGTTAGCGAGGCTGGAGGCCGAGCGGGCCGCGAGCCCGCGCAGGCGCCGTCAGGGGCGCCTCGAATGCGGGCGTATTTGCGGGCGGGACCACTAGCATCGCGGCCTGCGGCCACCGGAGGGGTGGCAGAGCGGTCGAATGCACCAGTCTTGAAAACTGGCGACCGGGCAACCGGTCCGCGGGTTCGAATCCCGCCCCCTCCGCTCCGCCGGCTGGTTATCGCCTGGCTGTGCGCGATCCGTGCGTCTTCCGTCGGGTCGGGCGCGTACTTGGCACGCTCGCTCAGCGGCAGTACAGTTCCGCGGCGATGGCGGATACGGCGATTTCCGCCCCCGGGGCTCATCTGCAGGAACCACCGCAGGCCGCGCTCGAGCGCCCGCAGTTCGAGATCGTGCCGCGCCGCGGGCTGGTGCTGGTCGCGATCACGCTGGTGCTGCTGATCGTCGCGATCGCGGTCAACAAACTCTGGCCGCTCGAGTTCCTGCACGTCGCCGGCGGGGCGGCGTGGACGATCATCGACCTGTTCCTCGGTTTGGTGATCGGGCCGATCATCGGGCGGCTTTCGATCCCGGCGCGCGTCGAGCTGACCACACGGCTGATGCCGAAGGTCCTGCTGATCATGCCGACGGTGGTGACGGTGACGCTGGCGGCGGGTTGGCAGCTCGGGAACAAGCTCGGCACCGTGTTCAGCAGCTATCCGAACCACGGCTGGGTGGTGGCGAGCTTCATCGTCGTCGGCGTGATGTCGGTCATCGCGCTCGGCTTGAACGAGCCGGCGAACATCGCGGTGTTGATCGAGCTGCGCAAGCCGCGGCCGCGACCCGAGGTGATCGAGCGCCTGATGAAGCGCTTCGTCTATTCCGCCGGGATTCTCGGGTTGATGCAGGTCGCGACGCTGGTGATCATGACCAAGCTCGGATCGGGATGAGCGAGCGCCGCCTGCCGCCCGTGACCGAGCTCGGGATGGCGTCGCTGGCGCTGATCGTCGCCGGCGGGATCTACTTGTCATCCCGTCTGCCCGAGCACGTGCCGCTCGCGCCGGCGGTCATCCTGCTCGTCCTCTCGGCGCTGCTGCTGGCGCTCAACATGTTCCTCCTGGCGCGGGTCGAGGGATTTCCGTGGCATCGGTTCTTCGAGGTCGCGCGCTGGTCGTTTCTCGGCTACCTCGTGATCGCGGCGATGATCGAGTACTCGTTCCTGCGCAACCACGTGCGGGGAGGTCCGCTGGTCGTGCTCACGCTCTCGCTGTGCGTGTTCGCGGTGCACGTGCCGATGCTCGTGGGGTTCACGGTGGCGCGGTTCTACGAGCCCGCCGGCGCGCCGGTGGGCGAAGCCGCCGGCTGACGCGGTCGCGGGTCGGGCGGCAAGGCCCGGGGTGTCGCCCCTCGGAACGCGCGTAAATCGCCGCAACGTTCGATTACGCCGGCGTAGCTAGGCGCTGACGAACACCACGTCGGAAACATCGCTCCAGCGTTCGTGAGCGCTTAGATTCGCCGGCGCCTTCGAACGCTACGGTGATTCGCGCGGTCGCGGACGCCCGGTTCGGCGGCGGACGGTC
>JAFAZV010000163.1 GCA_019239445.1 Solirubrobacterales bacterium | reverse complement strand
ATCCGAGCGCTTGCCAGCGCTCGGGCTTATCAGCAATTCTCAGCGCCGCCAGGTTCAAGCTCGTGCAAGCTCCCGCGCGCGGTTGAAGACCGCGTCCATCATCGCTTCGGTAAGCCTCCCGGTGAACGTGTTCTGCTGGCTCGGGTGGTAGCAGCCGATCAGCGTCAGTCGCCCGACACCGGCCTCCGCGCCGTGCGCGAACTTCGGCCGCGGGCGCGGCGCGCGCAGAACGCGCAGCGCGGCGTCCCAGGCGAAGCCTCCGAGACACACGATCACGCGCAGGCGCGCAAGCGCCGCGAGCTCGCGCTCGAGATAGGGCAGGCAGTTGTCGCGCTCGGACGGCAGCGGCCGGTTGGCCGGCGGCGCGCAGCGCACCGCGGCGGCGACGAAGCAGTCCTTCATCCGCAGCCCGTCGTCTAGCGACACCGACGTCGCCTGGCTCGCGAAGCCGGCTCTCCAGAGGGCGGCAAACAGCCAGTCGCCAGAGCGGTCGCCGGTGAAGATCCGACCTGTGCGGTTGCCGCCGTGCGCGGCGGGCGCCAGGCCGAGCACGAGCACCCGCGCGGCTGGATCGCCGAAACCGGGCAGCGGGCGCCCCCAATACTCCTCGCCGGCGAACGCCGCTCGCTTTACGCGCGCGACTTCCTCGCGCCACGCAACGAGCCGTGGACAAAGCCGGCAGTCGACGACCTCGCGCTCGATCGCCTCCAGCGCCGCGTCGCTCATCGCCGCGGCTAGCTCTTCAGCGCGCGACCGTAGTGTCGCTCGTAGTACTCGCGGTAGGCGCCGGAGCGGATTGGCTCCCACCACCAGGCGTTGTCGCGATACCAGCGCACCGTCCGCTCGATCCCTTCCTCGAAGTGGACGCGCGGCTGCCAGCCGAGGGCGCGCAGTTTCTCCGAGGAGAGCGAGTAGCGGCGGTCGTGACCGGGCCGGTCGGTGACGAACTCGATCAGCGAATGATCGGCCCCGGCCAGCTCGAGGATCCGCGTCACGACGGTCAGGTTCTCGCATTCGTCCGGGCCGCCGCAGTTGTAGGCCTCGCCCGGCGCGCCACGCTCGAGAACCTGGCCGATACCGGCGCCGAAGTCCTCGACGAACAGCCAGTTGCGCACGTTGCGCCCGTCGCCGTACACCGGCAGCGGATCGCCCGCCAGCGCGTTGAGGATCATCAACGGGATCAGCTTCTCGGGGTACTGGTAGGGGCCGTAGTTGTTCGAGCCGCGGCAGATCACGGTCGGCAGCCCGTAGGTGTGAAAGTAACTAGCCACGAGCAGGTCGGCTCCGGTCTTGGTCGCGCTGTACGGCGATGAGGGCTGCAACGGCGAGCGCTCGGTGAACGATCCCTCGTCAATCGAGCCGTAGACCTCGTCGGTCGAGACCTGGACGTAGCGCAGGCCCCGCTCGCGCGCCGCCTCGAGCAGCACGTGGGTCCCCTGCATGTTGGTGATGATGAACGCCTCGGGACCCGAGATTGAGCGGTCCACGTGGGTCTCGGCGGCGAAGTTGACGATCGCGTCGCAGCCCGCGACCGCGTCGGCGACCGCCACCGGATCCTCGATCGCTCCGTGAACGAAGCGGATGTCGTCGATCACGTCGTGGAGGTTCTCCTGCCGGCCGGCGTAGGTCAGCTTGTCGAGCACGGTGACCGTGTCGCCGTGCTGGCGCACGCGCAGGCGCACGAACGTCGAGCCGATGAAGCCCGCGCCGCCGCAGACCAGCAGCCTCACGACGCCACCTGCAGGGTCATGAACTCGGCCAGCCCCTCCTGCCACGGCGCGAGGCGCGGCGCGTCCGCCGGCCGTTCCGTTCCCAGCACGCTGTAAGCGGGTCGTGGCGCCGGTCGCGCGAGGTCGGCGGTCTTCCCCGGCACGACATCGCAGTCTCGGCCCGAGACCCGGACGATTTCTCGCGCGAACTCGAACCACGAACACTGGCCGGCGCCGGCTACGTGCACGATCCCGGCGGGACACCGCTCGGCGAGCTCGATCAGGGCCCGGCCGAGATGACCGGTGAACGTCGGACAGCCAACTTGGTCATCGACCACGGTCAGCTGATCGCGCTCGCCGGCCAACCGCAGGATCGTGGCCGGGAACGAGCGCCCGTGGGCGCCGAACAGCCAGGAGCTGCGAACGATCGTGTGCCGGCCCGGCGCCGCCTCGGCCACGGCCGACTCACCCGCCAGCTTCGAGCGTCCGTACGCCGACATGGGACGGACCGGGTCCGTCTCGACGTAAGGCCTCGACTTGGTCCCGTCGAACACGTAGTCGCTGGAGACGTGGAGCGTCCACGCTCCGGCGGCCGCGGCCGCGGCGGCGAGGCTGCCGGCGCCGGTCCCGTTCACCGCGTGCGCTTCGTCCTCGCGCGATTCGCAGCCGTCGACGTCGGTGAAGGCGGCGCAGTTGATCACGCATTCGGCCGAGGCGCTATCGACCGCGTTGCGCACGGCGGCTCGATCGGTGATGTCCAGCTCGGCTCGGCTCAGAGCGACCGGCTCGTGACCAGCGGCGCGAGCCGCATCGGTGACGTCGTGGGCGAGCATCCCTGCCGCGCCCGTGATCAGGAGTCGCATCGGCGCCGTAGGGTAGGCGGTCCCGAGAATCGCCGTCGCCACAGCAGCGGACCGCTGGTAGGGTCGCGATCCATGGGCGAACGAACGAGTTACACGCCGGGGACGTTCTCATGGACGGACCTCGCGACGACGGACCAGGACGCAGCCAAAGCCTTCTACTCCGGGTTGTTCGGCTGGCAGGCCCAGGACAATCCGGTGGGCGACGGCATCGTCTACTCGATGATGTCGATCGGCGGCAAGGACGTGGCTGCGATCTCACCGCAACCCCAGGCGCAGCGCGAAGCCGGGGCCCCGCCGGCGTGGAACTCCTACGTCACGGTGCAGAGCGCGGATCGCGCCCTCGAGCGCGCCAAGCAACTTGGCGCCACCGTGCATGCGCCGGCATTCGACGTGCTCGACGCTGGCCGGATGGGCGTGCTGCAGGATCCGCAAGGAGCGTTCCTGCTCGTTTGGGAGGCGAAGTCGAACGTCGGCGCGTCGCTGGTGAACGCCCCGGGCGCGCTGGCGTGGAACGAGCTTGCGTCTCCGGATCTCGACGCCTCGGCCGGGTTCTACACCGAGCTGTTCGAGTGGACGTTCGAGCCGATGGAGGGTTCCGAGATGCCCTACCTGGTGATCAAGAACCGCGACGGCCACGGCAACGGCGGCATCCGCCCGCGAACCGACACCGAACCGTCGTACTGGCTGGTGTACTTCGGTAGCGATGACCTGGATAACGATCTCGCCAAAGCCGGAGAGCTCGGCGGAAGGAAGCTTGTGGAGCCGATGCAGATCGGGCCCGGCCAGATCGCGGTCATCCAGGATCCGCAAGGTGCAGTGTTCGCTCTCTACAGCGGCCGGCTCGACGACTAGCCGCGCCGGCATGCGCCTCAGGGCACTCGCGGCGGCGACGCTGGTGCTCGCCGCACTGGCCGGTTGCGGGCAGCAAGGGGCGAGCCAGCCGAAGCCGCAACCCGCTTCGAAGCCGGCGGCGGCTCAGCCCGTGCCGGGGTCTCAGGAGGCGCAGTCAGATACCGGCGCGCCGGCCTCGCGCGCGCACCCGCAGGCAATCGAGCCGGTGGCCGGCGCCGGCTCGGGGCCGAGCGACTCGAGCGCGCCCGGGGCGTCGGTAGTCAGCGTCGGGCCCTCCTCGGGGCCGCTTCCCCAACCCGTCTCGGACGCCGAGATCCGCCGCGAGCTCGCGGCCAGTGGGCTCTCCGCGCACTCCAACCAGGCCACCCTCACCCCGCGGGGGCTGGCCATCAGCCCGGTAGGAGCTCCGGCCGCCGTGCAGCAGGTGATCCAGGCCGGCAACGAAATCGCGCATCTGCCCTACATCTGGGGCGGCGGCCACGCTCGCTTCGTCGACACCGGCTACGACTGCTCGGGGTCGCTCAGCTTCGTGTTCGCCGCCGCCGGCCTGCTCGGCGTGACGATGACTTCGGGCGAGCTGATGAACTGGGGCGAGCCCGGGCCGGGAAAGTGGATCACGGTGTTCGCCAACCAGGGCCACACGTTCATGTACGTCGCCGGCATGCGTTTCGACACCGTCGCGCTGGCTGAGACGGGCACCCGCTGGTCGAACCGTCCCGCGGACGAGTCAAACCTGAGCTCGTTCGCCGTTCGCCACCCGCCGGGCCTGTAGTCAAGTAGATCCTGGAAGGCCGGGGCACATGTGCCCCGGCCCCGGCGGCGCATGCGCCGCCGGGGAGCTGGATGACGCGGGCGCCGCGCAATCAAGCGAGGCCGGATGCCGAGCGCGCGGCAAAGCCCGCGGCGCATGCGCGCGGCCGACGCCGAGAAATCAGCCTGCGGCGGCGGCCGCCGGCTCAGGCTCGCGCTCGGGCGCGCCGTAGCGCGCGAAGTCGCTGCCTCGCACCAAGATCAGCGCCAGAACCGCGCCGATCAGCGCGACGACTCCCGCCACCAGCAAGATCTCGTTCAGGGAGCTGGCGAAGGCGCCGTGGATGCCGGTCGCCGCCCGCGCCCGCTGATCCGGCGGAACGGCAGCGAGCACCTTCTCCGCCCCGCCGGCGGCGACGGCATGAGAGATCTGCGTGGCCCGACCGGCGGCGGCGCCCGACAGCTGCGGCGCCACCTTGGTGGCCAGGGCGCTCTCGAAGATCGCTCCGAGCACCGCGATCCCCGTCGCGATGCCGACCTGGCGGAACGTGTTGTTGATCCCCGAGGCCATCCCGCTGCGCTGCGGCGGGACGACGCCGATCGCGGTCGACGCCAGAGCAGGATTCACCAGGCCGACTCCCGCGCCGGCGACGAGGAACCCCGGAAGCAGCGCCGTCCACCCCGAGGACGTCGTCAGCCCGCGCATCAGCAGCAGCCCCACCCCGGTCAGCAACAGGCCGCCGCCGAGCAGCAGGCGAACCGGCACGCGCGTCGACAGGTTGCCCGACGCCGCGGCGACGAAGAACGAGATGACGGT
>JAFAZV010000144.1 GCA_019239445.1 Solirubrobacterales bacterium | reverse complement strand
ACCTGCGCGTGCCCAAAACCGGCTCCGCCTAGCGGTCATCGACCGCGATCCAGGCTTCATGCAGGTCCTTTCAAATCGCCTGCACGCTCTGGGCTGGGACCTGCGCGCCCTTTCGAGCCCGGTCACCATCGACGCGCTCGTGGCTATGCGGCTCAACGCCCTGGTTCTCGACATGGCCGTGCTCGGGCCAACTGGGTGGGACTACCTGGATCGCGTCTGCGGCCGTCTGCCAGGACTCGCGGTGATCGTCTGCACCGGCCCCTCCTCGGTGGCTCAGCGCGTCCGGGGCCTGCGCCTCGGCGCCGACGCCTGGATGACCAAGCCGTGTCACGCCGAGGAGCTCATCTGCGTGATCGAAGCCGCGATCCGGCGCCACCGCCGCAACGACATGCCCGACCTGCAGAGCGCGACAGTGGTGGGCGAGATCACGATCCGTCCCGACCTGTATCAGGCGTACGCCGGGGAATCGAGCCTTGAGCTGACGGCTCGGGAGTTCGAGATCCTGCACCTGCTAACGCAATCGGATCGCGTGCTCCGGCGGGAGGAGATATACGAGCGTGTGTGGGGATACGCCATGGCCCACGGCGACCGCTCGGTCGATGTGTTCGTGCGCAAGCTGCGACAGAAGCTCCGGAACGCGTCGCCGACTTGGAGCTACATCCACACCCACTTTGGCGTCGGCTACCGGTTTGCCCCCGAGCCGGATGAGCTCGGAGTCGCTGCCGAGGAGGCCGTTGCCCTCGCCGCGGACGATCCGGAGCTCGATCGAGTCCTCGCCGGATGAGGCGACTCACGTCGCGGGCACGCGAGCTTCGCCCGCAGCGCACGCCTGATTTACAAGCTGTTCACATCTTGATCACGACGCGGTAACGCTGTCGGCGCCGTACCGCCGCAGCATCCCCCGGCATGGCCGCGACGGCGGGATCACGCAGCGAGGTGCTCGAAGTGGGGCCACTCGAGATCCGGCCGGAAGAGCACCTTGCGCGAGCCGACGGGCACGCGTTGATGCTCTCGATCCGTGAGCTGCGCTTGCTCACCGAACTTGCGCGTCGGGAAGACAAGATCATGGATCGCGAAGAGCTGTTCAGCCTCGTCTGGGGGAGGGACATGCGCCCCGGCGATCGCTCGGTCGACGTCTACGTGCGCAAGCTGCGCGTGAAGCTCGAGGAGGCGCTGCCGTCGTGGCGCTTCATCCATACGCACTTCGGCTTCGGCTATCGCCTGTCCGCGGAGCCAAAACGACACGTCAACGAGGGGTTCACAACTGGTTAACACCCGGCGCACCTCCGGCGCAGAGACTCCGACTCTCACCTAATGAAGGAGAAGACATTGAGTACACGTCGCATAGGCGCTCTGGCGCTGTCACTCGCTGCGGCGCTCGTGGTCGCGGCGTGCGGCTCGAGCAGCAGTAAAAGCACCAGCTCGAGTGCCACCTCCTCGGCGGCCGCGGGCTCTGGCTCCGGTTCTTCGAGCGGCAAGGGCACGATCAACGGCGCCGGCTCGACGTTCGCCGCCCCGATCTACAACCAATGGGGTCAAAACCTCTCCTCGCAGGGGCTGACGGTGAACTACAACCCACTTGGCTCGGGCGCCGGCATCGCTGGGCTGCAGTCGGCAACAGTTGATTTCGCCGGCAGCGACCCGCCCATGAAGTCCACTGAGGTCAAAGCGGCCAAAGGCCCGGTGCTCCAGTTCCCGATCGCGTTCGGCGCCATCACCGTGTCGTACAACCTCTCCGGAGTGAAGGCAGGGCTCAAGCTCGACGGCAAGACGATCGCCGACATCTTCCTCGGCAAGGTGAAGAAGTGGAACGATCCCGAGATCGCCTCGCTCAACTCGGGGGTCAAGCTTCCCAGCACGTCGATCACCGTGGTTCACCGCTCCGACTCGTCCGGGACGACGCAGGGCTTCACCACGTTCCTCGCCGCTTACAGCCCGGAGTGGGTATCGACGGTCGGAAAACCGGCCAAGACGGCCAAGTGGCCGACCGGGACGGGCGCTCCGAAGAACGCCGGCGTGGCATCGGCGGTCAAGCAGACACCGGGCGCGATCGGCTACGTCGAGCAGGCCTACGCGCTTCAGAATGGCTTCACCTACGCGGCGGTCAAGAACAAGTCAGGGACCTTCGTGCTCCCGACGCTGCAAGCCGCCTCGGCCGCGGCCGAGGGCATCAAGATCCCGTCCGATCTCACTGTTACGACGATCAACTCGCCCAACGCGGCGGCCTACCCGATCACGTCGCAGACGTTCCTGATCGCCTACAAGGACATGTGCAAGGCGGGGCGCTCGCAGTCGGCGGCGGCGGGCGTGAAGAAGTTCATCAACTACGGCCTCGGCCCGGGTCAGAAGGTCGAAGAGAGCCTTGACTTCGCGCCACTGCCCTCCTCGCTGCTCAGCAAGGCCCAGGCGCAGGTGAATCAGCTGGAATGCAACGGATCGCCTGTCAGCTAGGCCCAGTCTAGGTGGAGGCGCATGCCACAACCGTAGTCAGCGGCGGCCGTTCGGTCCTCGATCGGTCGCCGCTTGGCCGGCTGCCCGACCAGGTTCTCAAGTTCGGGCTGGCTGGCGTGGCCGCGGGAGTGCTGGTTCTGCTGGCCGGCTTCCTCGCCGTGCTGATCAGCGAGTCCTCGAGCGCGTTCGGCAACATCGGCGTCTTTCACTTCCTGTTTCGCAACAACTGGGACACATCGCAACTGCAGCAGGGGGCGGCCTGCGCAACCGGCTCGCACTGCACCTTCGGCGCGTGGCCGATGGTCGTCGGAACGCTGGCGACGTCCGCCATCGCGCTCATCATCGGCGTGCCGATCGCGGTAGCCACAGCCCTGTTCCTGACCGAGCTCTGTCCACGCCGCGCCCGAGGCCCGCTTTCGATCGTCGTCGATCTGCTGGCAGCCGTGCCGTCGGTGGTCTATGGCTTGTGGGGCTTCATCGTGCTCGCGCCGAAGCTCCGCGGCGTACAGCAGTGGCTCGCCAACACGTTCTCGTTCCTGCCCTTCTGGGGTGGGCAAGTCGCCGGACCGAGCTACTTCCTCGCCGGGCTCGTCCTGGCGATCATGATCCTCCCGATCGTGTCGGCGATCTCGCGCGAGGTGATCGCGACTGTGCCGCCTGAGAACAAGGAGGCCGCGCTCGCGCTCGGGGCGACGCGCTGGGAGATGATTCGGATGGCGGTGATCCCGTACGCGCGGCCGGGGATCACCGGCGGCGCGATGCTCGGGCTCGGGCGCGCGGTCGGCGAGACGATCGCCGTCGCCTACGTGATCGGCGGCTCGACCACGCTGGGGCACTCGATCTTCCAGCAGGGCCAGTCGCTGGCCGGGGTGATCGCGCTTCAGTTCGGCGAGGCGCAGAGCACGCCGCTGTACAAGTCGACGCTGTTCGCCGCCGGCTTGATCCTGTTCGTGATCACGCTGCTGGTCAACCTGGTGGCGCGGCGCTACGTGGTTCGCGCCGGGCGTGGCAAGCGCGTTGGGGGCGGTGACGCCGCCCCGGGGATCGCCGAGGCCGAACCGGAGCCGTCGCCGGCATGAGCGCGCTTCAACTGGTCAGCGCGCGGCGCCGGCGCACCGACCAGGTGATGCGGGGCGTGCTCGGCGTGGCCACGCTGATCGCTCTGGTGCCGCTTGCGCTGATCTTGTTCTATCTGCTGAGCAAGGGGATCGGAGCGATCAAGTCCGGCTTCTTCAGCAGCGACCCGAACCTGAGCCAGTGCTTCCCCCACGTTCCCGGGGCGCCTCCGCCGCCGCCGTGCAACATCGGCGGGATCAGGAGCGCGATCCTGGGAACGGTCGAGATCGTCGGCTTGGCGACGGTCATCGCCGTGCCGCTGGGGATCATCGTCGCCCTGTGGCTGACCGAATACGGCAAGGAGTCGCCGCTCGCGAACATCGTCCGCTACTTCGTCGACGTGATGACTGGCGTGCCGTCGATCGTCTTTGGCCTCTTCGTCTACACGCTGCTCGTGGTCAGCCACGTCGGCGGCGACGCCGTCGGCTGGAAGGGCGCCTTGGCGGTGGCGCTGCTGATGTTGCCGATCGTGATCCGCTCGGCCGAAGTGGTGCTGTTGCTCGTGCCGTCCAGTTTGCGCGAGGCTGCCCTGGCGCTGGGCTCTCCGCGATGGCGGGTCGTCACCCGGGTCGTGTTGCCGACCGCCGGTCCCGGGCTGATAACGGGCTCGCTGCTGGCAATCGCGCGCGGCGCGGGCGAGACGGCGCCGCTGCTGTTCACGATCGGCGCCGCGCACGTGCTGACCGGGAACCTGGGCCAGCCGATGAACTCTCTGCCGACCCAGATCTTCAGCGACCTCGGCCAGAACACGAGTGCATTCGTCGATCGCGCCTGGGGCGCAGCGCTAACCCTGGTGGCGATGATCCTCCTCCTCAACCTGATTGCGCGAGCGATTTCGCGAAGGAGCCGCCTGGCATGATTCCTCCCGACACCGAGAGCAAGGAACAGACCGTGTCAACCGCAGATCAGCCTGCCGGTCAGCAGGCCTCCGTGAGCCAGCCGACGCCGGCAGGCGATGAGAGGGCACAGGGCGGCCACAGCATCATCTGCAAGGACCTCAACGCCTACTACGGTCAGTTCCACAGCATCAAGGGCATCGATTTCGTCTGCCCCGCCAACGAGGTCACGGCGCTGATCGGGCCATCCGGATCGGGTAAGTCGACCGTCGTGCGGTGCATGAACCGCATGCACGAGGAGATCCCTGGCGCCCGCGCCGAGGGCAGCGTGAAGCTCGACGACCTCGACGTCTACGGCGCCGGCGTCGACGTGACCTCGGTGCGCCGGTTGATCGGGATGGTCTTCCAGAAGCCCAATCCGTTCCCGACCATGTCGATCTTCGACAACGTGGCGGCCGGGCTTCGGCTGACCGGAACGCGCAGCGACAACTTGCGCGAGCGGGTACATCGAGCTTTGCGGGCGGTGGGGCTGTGGGGCGAGGTGAAGAATCGCCTGAATGCGCCTGGGATCGGCCTGTCCGGCGGGCAGCAGCAGCGTCTGTGCATCGCCCGGACGGTTGCGGTCGAACCCGAGGTGATCCTCATGGACGAGCCGTGCTCGGCACTCGACCCCGTGGCGACGCTGAAGATCGAGGAGCTGATCGACGAGCTCAAGGAGCGCTACACGATCGTGATCGTCACCCACAACATGCAGCAGGCGGCGCGGGTGGCGAATTCCACTGCGTTCATGCTCGACGGAGAGCTGATCGAACACGCTCCGACTAACGACATCTTCACCAATCCCAAGGACGAGCGCACCGAGCGCTACGTCACGGGCAAGTTCGGCTGAGGGCGGCGCCATGCAGGAGACCAGGCATCAGTTTCGTGAGACGCTCAAGCAGCTCGAGGCGCAAGCGCTGGGCGGGCTCGACCTCGTGACCGCGCAGCTCGATCGCTCGCTCGAGGCGGTTACCTATCAAGACGTCGAGCTCGCGGGGATGGTCGTGGCCGACGACGACCGGATCGACGGTCGCTACCTCGAGGTTCACCAGGGTGTGCTGTCGCTGCTCGCGCGCCAGGCGCCGGTGGCAGGTGACCTGCGCATCGTCGCCGCGCTGCTGCACATCATCCGCTGCGTCGAGCGGATGGGCGACCAATGCGTGAACATCGGCAAGCTCGTGCCGCTCTCGGGTTACGAAGCGCCGAAGGACAAGGACATCCTCGACGCCATCGAGCGCATGGGGCAGCAGGCACGCTTGCAGGTGGCGCAGGCCAAGCAGGCCTTCGCCTCGCGCAACGTCGAGCTGGCTCAGGACCTGGTGCGCCAGGACGCGGTGATCAACAAGCTCAACCGCGAGATCTTCAGGCGCGCAGTGGAAGTCGGCGATGACCTCGAAGTCCGCGAGTGGGCGATGTACATGATCCTCGTCGCCCGCTGCCTCGAGCGCATCGGAGACAACACGGTGGACATCGCCGAGCAGGTCGTGTTCGTCGTAACCGGGCTGTTCCGGGAGTTCGCCGACGCCTCGACGCCTCCGGCGGCGGGCACGCGACTCAGCTAGGAGCGCAGCGCCTCTCCTTTAACCACCGCGGGCCGGCGGCAGCGCCACCGGCCCGTGGTTGGGAGAGAGAGGAACCGAACGGTAAGGCACCCTGATCCCTAAGGTTGTGACAATTCTGAGGCTGCCCGCCGACGGTGGTGGTTATTAGGTCAGCCGGCGGCAGGACTCAGCGAACCGCCTCCGCGCCGGCCCGGCGCCGGCGGACGGTGACGAGCGCCAGCCCCCCCGCCGTCGCAAGCGCGGCAGCCACGAGCACGGCGATGATCACCACGGTCGAGTTGCTCGACGAGCTCGCGCCGGGGACGCCTGGAACGTCACGCACCGGATGGCCCGTCTGTTTCGCCAGCTTGGCGACAGCTGTGATGGCCGCGCGCGCGAGGTCATCAGGCTGCTTGCTGGCGGGCTTGGGCAATGCCGCCACTGCAGCCTTGGCGCCCGCCCCGATGCCCGCTACCCCGTAGCCGTTCCACATGACCACGAGCAGCGGCTGCGTGCCCTGGAAGCTGATCTCCTGGTCGAGGAAGTCGGCGTAGCGCTGTGGCTTTCCGAACAGGTCCGGGATCACTCCCAGGTCGACCGGGGAGGCGATCAGCGCGACCTTGAGCGGAAACCCCGCCCGCTTGGCGGCTGCCGTCTCCGCGTTCAAGGTCTTCTGCAGCGCGGGGCCGGTGTTCGGCGAGTAGGGGTAGAACACATTCTCGCCGAGCAGGACGTCGCTGGCCGGGTCACCGTCGGCGAGAGCGGCCGCGGGCACGAGCGCGGCCGAGCTCAGCGCGACCAGCAGCGCGAGCAGGGCCGCGAGCAGGAATCTCGCCATCGGCGGGACTTTAGAGCCCCGCCGGGAACAGGTAGGCCGGATGCGGGGGCACCGCCCCACCCACCTCGAGCACGATCTCGGCGTGGCGCGTGAGCGGAATCCGCGCCGGCGGATCGCGCCACAAGCGTCCCTGAACGAACGCTCGCACGGTCCCCCGGAAGCCGGCCAGCCGTGACGAGGAGAGTGGTTGCCCCCAGACGGCGAACAGCGTGCCGAGCGACGGCACGCCAGGGCGAGCTCCTGACACCGCGGCGCGACCGACGATCACCACGCCGGTCGGCTCGCTCGTGCGAAGCGGATACGTGCAGGCGCCACTCCGAACGTAGGCGCCGGCGCGCCGCTGCGGCGGCGCGACGCCGATGCCGGCCGGGACCGGCAGCACTAGGCGGTGCGCGTAGAGCTCGAGGTGGATGCCGTACGAGACTCCGGTCACGTTCGTGCAGCGCAAGCCGGAGATAGCGGCGCGCCGGGCGACGGCGGGGGAGACGGCCGGAAGGCGGTACGCCGCGGAGCGGCCGGCTGGGACCGGCCGGTAATCGGCCGGCAGTTGGCCGCTGGCCGCGGGGACCTGCCCGCTGGTAGCGGTCGGCGCGCTTGCACCGCAGCCGGCGAGAGCAGTGGTGAGACAGCTGAGGAGCCCGGCCACGCTGAGGCCGGCGAGTGCCAGTTTTGCGCTCAGGCCGGCTGGGTTGCTCCCGGCGCCAACGCGATCTCGCGCCGCTCGCTGGCCATATCGACCTGCTCGCCCGCACCGCCGAGCTCCTGCCAGCGAGCGAGAAACTCCTGGCGGAAGCCGTCGAGGAAGTCATCGGAGTGCAGCGGGTCGTGGTGGAACAGGAGCAGCTGTTCGGCGCCGGTTCGCCGGGCGAAGATCAGCGCATCCGACATCGGCGAGTGCCCCCAGCCAACGTGGGACTGGTATTCGACGTCGGTGTACTGGCAGTCGTGGATCAGCAGCGAAGCATCACGGGCCAACTCGAAGCCGGAGATCCAGTCATCGTCGAGCTCTGACAACGGCGTGCCGAGCCCCGGCTCATGGTCCGGGATGTAGCAGACCGACGCCTCTCCGTCCTCGATCCGGTAGCCAAGGGTCTGCCCGCGGTGATTGACCGCTTGGGCCTGTATCCGCGCCGGCCCGATCTCCCACTCCACCGCGTCGGCTTCGCGAAAGGAGACGATCGAGGGCAGCTCGCGCACCTCGACCGGCGCGAGCGGGGCGGAGATGTAGCGCGCGACGCGATCACAGAGGGACGCCTCGGGCGACGGGGGGCCCCAGATAACGATTTCCGCGCCGGGGCGAAATGCCGGCGCAAAGAACATCAGCCCCTGTATGTGATCGAGGTGCAGGTGGGTGAGCAGGATGTGGATCGGGCGCTCGACCTGGGGCAGCGCGAGGCCGAGGTTGCGGATCCCGGTGCCGGCGTCGAGGATCAGCAGGCTGCCATCCGACAACGTCAACTCGACACACGAGGTGTTGCCGCCGTATCGCATGGTCTCAGGGCCGGGCGCGGGAACCGAGCCGCGGGCGCCCCAAACCTTCATCCTCATGCTGTCTCCCCCTCTGAGTGCTTGTTCTCGGTCACGGGCCAGAAGATCACGATCGCCCCGCTCGAGCCGCCCGGCCCGACGATCGGGATCGCGCTCGCGGCGATGTCCTGACTCCGGCCGTCGGCAGTCCGGATCTGGAAGGTGCCGTGGAAGGCGCGCTGATCGCGGACGGCGATGGTAGCTGGGATCCGCTCGTAGGGGATCGGCTTACCGTCTGCCCCGAAGGGTCCGAACTCGCCTGTCCACTCCTCGGCACTGAGCGTCCCGCGCTCCTCGAAGCGCCGTCCGAGCATCGCCGCGGCCGCGTCGTTGAAGAACAGCAGCGTGCCCTGCTCGCCCACGAGGAAGGCGGGCGTGACGACACTGGAGAGCAAGTTGCGCGCCAGGATCAACTCGAGCGGCTTCTGCGCGCTCATCGCGTCAACTGTAGTGCGGGGCCGCTATCGCATCCGCGCACGCAACGCGTGACTATCCTGCGCTCACCGTGGCCACGCAGAAGTCAAAGCGCAGCGCCCGGAAGCGGCGCAAGCCGGCCGGGGCGGCGCGAGGGGCCCCAGCAGCGCGCCGCGAGGAGCGCCGGGAACAGCGTGTCCCCGCCGCCGGACCGCAGCGCCCTGAACGCGGACCGCGAGGCACGGTTGGCGAGCGCCCGTCGGGTCCGTTCGGTGGCGTGCCGGTGTCCGAGATAGCGATCTTCGCCGGGATTGTGGCGCTCGTCGTGTGGCTGATCCGCGGCGGGACGCCAGTGCTCGCCGTCGGCTTGGCGGTATGCGCGCTGGGCGTGCTCGAGGTGACCGCGCGCGAGCACTTCTCCGGCTACCGCTCGCACACCATCCTGCTCGCCGCGATTCCGGCCGTCGCAGTGGCGATCGGCGTGCTCAGCCTGATCGGCGAGGACCGAAGTCGCGGGCCGCTGCTCGTCCTCATCGGCGCTCCGATCTACGCGCTGCTCTTCTGGCAGCTGCGCAAGCGGTTCATGGTCGCCCGGCAGGCGCGTCTAACGAGACCTCCGGCGCGGTAGCCCGCACGTCGCGGTCGTAGGCGTCCGATCCCGGACCCACGGGTGTTCCGGGGAGGTGCAGGGTGAAGATCGCGCCGCCGTCGACGGCGTTCGTGGCGCTGACCGAACCGCCGTGCTGCTGGGCCACCTGGCGGACGATCGCCAGACCGAGCCCACTGCCCTGCTGTCCGCGCGAGTCAGCGCCGCGGTAGAAGCGATCGAACACGTGGGGAAGATCCTCGGCGTCGATGCCGCGACCGTGGTCGCGAACGCGCACCCCGCCCGTGTCGACGAGAACATCGACGACGTCGCCGGGCGGAGAGTGTCGCGCTGCGTTGTCGAGCAGGTTGTTGATCGCGCGCCCAAGGCGCTCAGGCACTCCTTCGACGATCACCGGCACCAATGAAGCCTGAAATTCCACCGCGGCGTAGTTGCGTCGCGCGCGCGCAAGTGACTCGTCCACGATCCGATCCAGCCGCGTCTCTTCCGTCGCGCCGGCGGGCAGATCGCCGCGCGCAAGCTCGATCAGGTCCCCTACCAGCCCGCTCAGCTCTTCGCTCTGCTCGACCACGTCGGCCAGCAGCCGCCGGCGATCCTCCTCGCTCAGCTGGCCGCCCTCGAGCAACACCTCGATGTTCGTACGCAGGCTCGTGACCGGAGTGCGCAGCTCGTGCGATGCGTCCGCGACGAGCTGGCGCTGGGAGCGGACCGACTCGTCCAATTCGGCGCGCGAGTGCTGCAGGTGCTCGAGCATCTGGTTGAACCTGCGCGCCAGCTGACCGACCTCGTCGTCAGCGTGGATCCGCAACCGGCGCGAGAGGTCGTCGGTCTCGCTGATCTGTACCGCAGTGTCGGTCACCTCGGCCAGCGGCGACAGTACGCGTCGAGCGGCGAGGCGTCCGAGGGCGGCGGCCATCGCGATCCCGCCAAGGCAGAGCAGGAGCAGCACCAGCCGCAGGTGAGCCAGAATCCGGTTGACTCCGCTCAGCGGCCGGGCGAGCTGGAGAGCGACCGACTGAGGCACGCCGTTGACGATGAACGGTCGCGGCAGGGATACCGTGAGCACGCGGAGGTCGCTGCCCGCTGCGTGGACGTCGTCGAAGTAGGAGGTGGCGGTCCCGCGCGCGACCTGCATGGCATGGCTGTCGACGGGGATCGCGAGGCCGCCCTGCGGGCCCGAGGTGCCATCGGACGCTACGAGCTGGGCGTACGGAGCCGGCCCGCCGGCGCTGGCTGGGATTGACGGCACCGGCTCGTTCAGCGAGTGATAGTCGCCCTGCTGGACGAGCGTCGCCTGCGCCGTGAGTTCATTGTCGATCTGCCCGCGCAGCTGGCCGCGGACGACGAAATAACACACCATCGCCGCGAGCGCGATCGCCACCCCGACGGCCAACGCGGCCACGATCGCAAGTCGGCGACGCAGCGGCATGGCTAGTGCTTCCCGCCGTGAACACGGTCGTACCGAGAGGCGCGACGGGCGGATGCATGCCGAGGACGCAGGAGGCAGCTGGACGACTCGGGGGCGGGCCGGCCGTTAGCGAGGCTGGAGGCCGAGCGGGCCGCCCCCGAGGCAGCAGCGCTGCGCGAGACCGGCGCGGCCGGCGAAGCCGGTGGCGGGACGACGGCAGGCACCGCCCTGCGTGGCTCGAATACGACGGTGTTCGCGGTGGGGAGCACTTAGTCGCGCAGGACGTAGCCGACGCCTCGAACCGTGTGGAGCAGCCGCGGCTCGCCGCCTTCCTCGGTCTTGCGGCGCAGGTATCCCATGTACACGCCCAGAGCGTTCGAGGTCGGTCCGAAGTCGTAGCCCCAAACGTTCTCGAAGATCGTCGAACGGGTGAGGACTTGGCGCGGGTGACGCAAGAACAGCTCGAGGAGCAGGAACTCGGTCTTCGAGAGCTCGATCTGGCGTTCGCCGCGCCGCACCTCGTGCGCCACCGGGTCGAGCACGAGGTCGGCGTAGCGCAGGACCTCGCCATCCCCGTCCCCGTCGCCGGCGCGCCGCAGCAGCGCGCGTAGGCGCGCCTGAAGCTCGCGCAGCGCGAACGGCTTGACCAGATAGTCGTCGGCGCCGACGTCGAGTCCCGTGACGCGGTCGTCGATGGCGTCACGGGCGGTGAGCATCAGCACGGGGGTGCGGTCGCCGGCCTTGCGCATCCGCCGGCAGACCTCGAGTCCATCCAGGCGTGGCATCAGCACGTCGAGGATCACGACGTCGGCCGGACGGGCAGCCAGCGCGTCGAGCGCCTCCTCGCCGTCGGCGGCGAGCTCGACGTCGTAGTCCTCGAGCCGCAGCGCACGCTCGAGCGCCCGCCTCACCGCGGGCTCGTCGTCAACTACCAGTACGCGCGCCATAACGCAATGATCGCCTTACAGGGTAAAAGTTCGCGAAGAAGCGTCGCGCGGACTGCGCGGCAGAATCAATCTAGGTCATGCCGCGGACCAAGCTCGACACCTACCAAGCGAAGCGCGACTTCGATAAGACATCCGAGCCGGCCGGCGCCGAAGCACGCGCCGCCGCAGACGCTGAGCGCGCCGCCGCATCCGGCAACCGATTCGTCGTCCAGGAGCACCACGCGACCCGATTGCACTGGGATTTGAGGCTCGAGCACGACGGCGCGCTCGCGTCGTGGGCGATTCCGAACGGCATCCCGCCTGACCCGCGCGAGAACCGCCTCGCGGTCCGGACGGAGGACCACCCGCTCGAGTACCTCGAGTTCGAAGGCCAGATTCCGAAAGGGGAGTACGGCGCCGGCAAGATGCTGATCTGGGACAGCGGCACGTTCGACGTCCACAAGTGGGAGGAGCGCAAGGTCGAGGTCTCCTTCCACGGCGAGCGGCTGCATGGCCGCTACGGGCTGTTTCCGATCGGGCGCGAGAACAGCGACTGGATGATCCACCGTATGGATCCCCCCGATGATCCCGACCGCGAGCCCATGCCTGAACGGCTGCTCCCAATGCTGGCGCGGGCGGGAGATCTGCCGGCACGCGAGGCGGGTTGGTCGTTCGAGATCAAGTGGGACGGCGTGCGCGCGATTGCCTACGTGCAGCCGGGGCGGTTGCGCCTCGAGAGCCGCAACCTGCGCGAAGTCACCGACGCCTACCCCGAAGTGCGCGGGCTGCTGCGCGACCTCGGTATGCACGAAGCGGTGTTCGATGGCGAGATCGTCGCCTTCGATGAGAACGGGCGCCCCAGCTTCGCGCGCCTGCAGCACCGCATGCACGTGACTTCGGCGTCGGCGGTGCGGCGCCTGAGCACCAGCACGCCGGTCGTTTACGCGATCTTCGACTTGCTCTACCTCGATGGCCATTCGCTGATGGAGCTGCCTTACGCGCAGCGACGAGCGCGCCTCGAGGCGCTCGAGCTCTCCGGGCCGGCGTGGCGCGTGCCGAGCGCCCATCGCGGGGACGGCGCGAGGTTGCTCGAGGCTACGAGCGAGCAGGGGCTCGAGGGCGTCGTGGCCAAGCGTCTGGACTCTTGTTACGAGCCCGGTCGACGCACCGGCGCGTGGATCAAGATCAAGAACACGGTTCGGCAGGAGCTCGTGATCGGCGGCTGGGTCCCCGGCGAGGGGCGGCGCCAGGACCGGATCGGCGCGCTCTTGATGGGCTTCTATGAGGACGGCGCCTTCCGCTACGCCGGGCGCGTGGGCACCGGGTTCACCGAGGTCACGCTCGCGGAGCTCGCGAAGCGTCTGCGTCCGCTGCGGCGCGATACGAATCCATTCACCGGGGCGCCCAAGCTGCCGCGCGGTACGGCTTTCGTCGAGCCGTGCCTAGTGGCTGAGATCGAGATCCGTGAGTGGACGCCAGACCGCGTCATGCGCGCGCCGTCGTTCAAAGGCTTGCGGGAGGACAAGGCTCCGCGCGAGGTGGGACCCGAATCGGCCGCGGGTGGCGCTGAATCGCGCGACGGCCCAGAGGCGCTGTTCGACGAGGTGCAGCAGCTGCCCGACGGAGCCCTGGCTGTGCTCGCCGACGGGCGTCGGCTCAAGCTGTCGAACTGGGAGAAGGTCCTGTTCCCGCAGACGGGCTTTACCAAGGGCGACTTGATCAGCTTCTACGCACGCATCGCGCCTGCCCTGCTGCCGCACCTGCGCGACCGTCCGCTGACCCTCAAGCGCTACCCGAACGGGGTCGAGAACCCGTACTTCTACGAGAAGCAATCACCTTCTCACCGGCCGGATTGGGTGCAGACCGAGCAGATCGGCGACATCAACTTCACCCTCGCGCAGGATCGCCCAACGCTGATCTGGCTCGCGAACCTGGCCGACGTCGAACTGCACACTTCGCTGTCACTCGCCTCGGCGCCGGCACGACCGACGATGCTCGTGTTCGACCTGGACCCGGGGCCGCCGGCCGGGATCATCGAGTGCTGCGAGGTGGCGCTCGTCTTGCGCGGTCTGTTCGAGCAGCTGCGCATGGAGAGCGTGGTCAAGACCTCGGGCTCGAAGGGAATGCAGATGTACGTGCCGCTGAACACCGATGTCGATTACAGGCACACTAAGCCGTTCGCGCGGCGCGTGGCGGAGCTGCTCGAGCAGCGAATTCCTCAGCTCGTCGTCTCGCGCATGACCAAGCGGCTGCGTCCAGGGAAGGTGCTGGTCGATTGGAGCCAGAACGACGACCACAAGACAACGGTGAATGTGTACTCGGTGCGGGCGCGCGAGCGCCCGACGGTCTCGACGCCGGTGAGCTGGGAGGAGGTCGCCGAGGCGCGTACCGCGGGTGACCCTGAGCGACTCAGCTTCGACACCGATGATGTCCTCGCTCGCGTGGCCGAGCAGGGGGATCTGTTCGCGCCGCTACTGACTGTCAAGCAGGAGCTGCCGGCGGTATGAAGGCGTGTGGCAAATGTGAAACCACCTACGAGCCGCCCTCTAGGATGATTTCGCAATGGACCCGATCACACTGCGCAACCGCCTGCTGGTCGCGACGGGAATGTGGAGGGAGGCGACCGGGGAGCCGCTGCCGCGGCTCGCGCCGGGCGATCCCGCGAATCAGATCCAAGACTTCGAGCTGAAGCTCGTCGACCGTCTGTGGGAGGGCGCCACGCCCGAGAACGCGCGCGAGGTGGCGGATCGCACGTGGGATCTCGTCCACGACCGCGATGACGGCGATCCTGTAAAGCAGCGCGTCGTCGAGTGCCACGAGGCGCTAGCACGAATGACGCGCTTGGGCGATTAACCATCTACGGCGGCGACCGTGCACGAGCGCCACTACACCCTCGCCCAGGCCACCGCGGTACGCGATTGGGTGGCGGTGCGAGTTGGCCGCATCCGCGACGCTCGGACGACGCTCGTCAATCTCGGCGCCCGCGCCGGCGAAGCGCTGTCGGTGCTCGACGGCGAGCGCGGGGGCACCTATCCGGGACGCGAAGTCGCACGGGCGCTGGTCGATCTGAGCCTGGCGTTGGGCGAGCTCGAAGCGGTTGACATCGTGCTACGCGACATCGACCGGGGCTTGATCGACTTCCCGGCGCTGCGGGACGGCGAAGAGGTCTATCTCTGCTGGCTCGTGGACGAGGAGGAGATCGGCTTCTGGCACTACCGCGATGCCGGTTTCGCCGGGCGCCAGCCGCTGCCGTGAGCGAGCCCTAAGACGCCACCGTCGGCGCCGGCTCGAGCTCCTCCTTGGCGCGCGTGAGGCCGGCAGCGGCGTAGGCGTCGGCTTCGTCCAGCGTCTCGCGCTCGAGCAGGGCCGAGACAAGCCCGTCGAGATTCGAGCGGTGCGCGCGCAGCAGCTCGGTCACCTCCTGATGGGCCGTCTCGACGATCCGCCGCACCTCCTCGTCGACGAGGCGCTGGGTGGCTTCCGAGGTCTCGGATACGCCCGGCAGCAGCGGGTTGACGCCGTCGGTCGGGAGCACCGCGATCGGCCCGATCGCGCGGCTCATGCCCCAGCGTCCGACCATGCTGCGGGCGATCCGGGTCAGTTGCTGGATGTCTGACTCCGCGCCAGTGGTGATGTCGCCGAACACGGTCTCTTCCGCCACGCGTCCGCCTAGCGCCACCTTGATCTGTGCGAGCAGGTGACGCTCGTCGAAGTTGAAGCGGTCCGCGTCCGGGGCTGAGAACGTGACGCCGAGCGCCTGGCCGCGCGGGATGATCGACACCTTGCGCACCGGGTCGGCCCCGGGCGTGAGCATGCCCACGATCGCGTGACCGGACTCGTGGTACGCCGTGCGCCGGCGGTCGTCGTCGCTCAGCATCACCTTGCGCTCGGCGCCGAGGACGATCCGCTCGAGCGCGTCGGTGAAGTCCTGCGTGGTCACCTTGTCGTGACCGCGGCGGGCGGCGCCGAGCGCCGCCTCGTTGACCAGGTTGGCCAGATCGGCGCCCACCATGCCAGGCGTTGAGGCCGCAATCGAGCCGAGGTCGACGGCGGGGGCGAGCGGGACCGATCGAGTGTGCACGCGCAGGATTGCCTCGCGCCCGGCGCGGTCAGGCGGCTGCACGGCCACGCGGCGGTCGAAGCGTCCGGGTCGCAGCAGCGCCGGGTCGAGGATCTCCGGCCGGTTGGTCGCGCCGAGGACGATCACGCCGGTACGCGGGTCGAACCCGTCCATCTCGGTCAGGATCTGGTTGAGCGTCTGCTCGCGCTCGTCGTGCCCACCCGAGAACGCGCCCGCGCCGGCCGCACGCGAGCGACCGATCGCGTCGAGCTCGTCGATGAAGATGATCGCGGGAGCGGCCTCTTTGGCCTGCTGGAACAGGTCACGCACGCGCGAAGCGCCGACGCCGACGATCATCTCAACGAACTCGGATGCGCTCATCTGGAAGAACGGCACGTTGGCTTCGCCGGCCACGGCGCGAGCCAGCAGCGTCTTCCCGGTCCCCGGGGGCCCGCTCAGGAGCACGCCGCGCGGAATGCGCCCGCCAAGCTTCATGTACTTGTCAGGGTTCTTGAGGAAGTCGACGATCTCGGTCAGCTCCTCCTTGGCCTCGTCGATCCCGGCCACGTCGTGGAACGTGACCCGCTGGTCGCCACCTTCGATCCGGCGAGCGCGCGAGCGGCCAAACGACATGAGTCCGCCGGCGCCCCCCGCAGCGCCCGCCGCGCGTCGCGCGACCAGCACGAACAGGAGGATCAGCAGCAGCGTCGGGCCGAAACCGAAGATCAGGCTGGTCAGGAACGAGGGTCCGCTGTCCGGTGGCTTGGCGTCGATCGTGACGTTCTGGGACTCGAGCAAGCTCGTCAGCTGGGCGTTATTGGCAAACGCCGGAACCTGCGTCGAGAAGCGCGTCGAAGACGGCGCGTTCTTGTCGTCCGGTGGGTACTTGACCGCGTTCTTGAACGTCCCCTGGATCGCGTTCTCGGTCGAGGAGATCTCCGAGACGTTCCCCGAGCGGACCTGGGTCAGGAACGTCGGGCTGTAGGGAATCCGCACGCGCGGGTTCGGCTGCAGCGCCTGCGAGGAGATCCACAGGTTCAGCCCGAGCAGGGCGAGCACGAGCAAGACGACCAGCCACCGCGCGTTTGGACCTCGCGGTGCCGGCTTGTCCGGCCTTGCGCCCCGTCCGTCGGTCGTGGGCGTGACCTTCCAGCTCGGCGGCCTCGTGCCTTCGGGACGGGGCCGCGTCGGAGCGGGACGGCGCTGGGGTTCGTCGGCCATGCTCAGATTGTCGCAAGCCCGCAAGCTCAGGTTGCGTCGATGCGCGCACGGAACGTCTCTGCACCTACGACCACAGCTCCCTCGGCGCTCGCCCGTGCGGCGAGCCAGCGGTCCGAGGTGACCACCCTGACCGTGCCCGGCTCAGGCTCGGCGTTCAGCCGCCGGATGATCTCGTCATCGGCGGCGTCCCGCTTGGGGCGGGGGGCGTGCGCGACCTCGATCACGGTCGAGCGGATCGGCGGCGACGGTGCACGCTCGAACACGACGATCACGTCTTCGCCTTCGGCCGCCGCCCAGCGCTCGACCGCGTCGACCAGCCGCAGCATCGCGGCGTCTCGGTCCTTCCACCATGCGTCGGGCCGCGTGCCGATGACGTTCATCCCATCGATGAACCACCGCATCGCGCTCAGTCCTCGTCGTTCGGCGTGCGGCGGGCGCGTTTGCGCGCGCTCTGAAGGCGTTTACGCTCCAGGCGTTGCTCGACCGCGACTCGACTGGGCTTGGTCGGCTTGCGCGGGCGCCTGACCGAGAGGGCGGAGGTGAGCCGGCGCTGCAGGCGCGCGAGCGCGATCTCCCGGTTGCGCGATTGGCTGCGCTCGTCCTGCGCCACCGCCACCACCCGCGGCCCGAACCGAGCGATCACCCGTCGCTTCTGCTCCTCGCTCAGCGCCCGCGAGGCGTGCACGTCGAAGCTCGCCTCGATCCGCGACGCGGTGACGTTGGCGTGCTGGCCGCCAGGGCCGGACGAGCGTGATGCCCGCAAGGCGATCTCTCCTAGTGGGATGGCGGCATGGCGTCCCAACGGCATCGGATCCTCCATGGCTCATAGGATGACCTGTGGCGAGCGCGAAGACGGCGACCTGGCCGCGATGTGAAGATGTTGATGCACAGCCGCGGTGCGTCCAGCGTTGCGTGCTACCGTGCCGCACCGTAAGGCCGCCTGAAACGGGCTGGCGACAAGCAGGTGCAGGCCCCGGTGGAACCTCCTCCGCGGTAGCAGCACTACAAGCTCCGGGAGGAGTACTCCAGATATGGCAACCGGAACAGTCAAGTGGTTCAGTGACGAGAAGGGTTTCGGCTTCATCACGCCTGATGAGGGAAACCGGGACCTGTTCGTCCATCACTCGAACATCCGCGCGGACGGCTACCGCTCCCTCGCTGAGGGCGTCAAGGTGAGCTACGAGGAAGAAGCGGGCCCGAAAGGGCCGAAGGCCGTCAACGTCCAGAAGGTCTAGTCGTAGCGTCCAACGCTCCGCGGGCTCGCGCCGGCTCCTCTGAGCCGGCGCCGGACCGTCACGGCCTGCCCCTACAATTGCTCAGCGGGTCGTGCAGGCGGATTCTCCAGGCAAGCCATGAGTAGTAAGTCGGTCGAAGAACGCGACCGCGTGATCGTTCGCTTCGCCGGCGACTCAGGCGACGGCATGCAGCTCGCCGGCGGCCGGTTCACCGACGCCACCGCGGTGATCGGCAACGACCTGGCGACGCTGCCGAACTTCCCCGCCGAGATTCGCGCGCCCGCGGGCACGCTCGCGGGCGTTTCGGCGTTCCAGATTCACTTCGCCTCGCGAGACATCCTCACCCCCGGCGACGCGCCGAACGTGCTGGTGGCGATGAATCCCGCTGCGTTGCGGGCCAACCTGCCCGAGCTCGGGCGCGGCGCCACGATCATCGTCAACGAAGACGCGTTCTCCAAGCGCAACCTCGAGAAGGCGGGCTACGACAGCAATCCGCTCGAAGACGGCTCACTGCGTGAGTTCCGGGTCCACCGGATCCCGATGACCGCGCTGACCGTCCGTGCCGTTGAATCGGTCGAGGGCGCGTCCACGCGCGACGCCGGCCGGGCCAAGAACCTGTTCGCGCTCGGCGTCCTGTCTTGGCTCTACGGCCGCCCGGCCGAGGTCACGCAACGCTGGATCGAGCAGAAGTTCTCGCGCAAGCCGGCCGTCATGCAGGCCAACCTAGCGGCATTCAACGCCGGCTGGTCGTTCGGCGAGACGACAGAGCTGCTCGATGTCCAGTACCGGGTGCCTCCGGCCAGAGACGTCGCGCCCGGCACCTACCGCAACGTCAACGGCACGACCGCGCTGGCGTTGGGACTGATCGCTGCCAGCGTGCGCAGCCGGCTGCCGTTGGTGCTGGCGAGCTACCCGATCACTCCGGCATCTGAGTTGCTGCACGAACTCTCGCGCCACGCGCGCTTCGGCGTGCACACGATTCAGGCCGAGGACGAGATCGCCGCCGCCGGGATGGCGCTCGGGGCGGCGTTCGGCGGGCGGCTCGGCGTCACCGCGACGAGCGGTCCCGGGATGGATTTGAAAGCCGAGACGATCGGACTGGCCGTCGCGCTCGAGCTGCCGATGATCGTCGTCGACGTGCAGCGGGCTGGGCCGTCGACGGGCATGCCGACCAAGACCGAGCAGTCCGACCTGCTGATGGCGCTGCACGGGCGCCACGGCGAATCGCCGCTGCCGGTGATCGCCCCGAGCACACCCGGCGGTTGCTTTGACGTCGCGTTCGAGGCCGCGGCGATCGCGATTCGCTACCGCACGCCGGTGATCCTGCTCTCCGACACCTTCCTTGCCTCCTCCTCGGAGCCCTGGCAGATCCCCGGCGTGCATGAGCTGCCGGAGATCGATCCCGGATTCACGCCGGCGCCGCCGCCGGAGGGGAATGGGGCGCCGTTCCTCCCCTACGCGCGGGATGAGCGGCTGGCGCGCCCCTGGGCGATTCCCGGAACGCGCGGCCTACAGCACCGGATCGGCGGGCTCGAGAAGGCCGACGGCAGCGGCAACATCTCCTATGACGGCGCCAACCACGCTCGGATGACGGAGCTGCGCGAGGCGAAGGTGGCCGGTATCGCCGCCGATGTCCCGCCGTTGTCGGTCGACTCCGAGCCCGGCGCGCGCCTGCTCGTGCTCGGGTGGGGCTCGAGCGAGGGTGCGATCCGCGCCGGCGCGCAGCGCGCCCGCGAGGAGGGGCACAAGGTCGCCACCGCACACCTGCGTCATCTGAACCCGATGCCGGCCAACACCGGCGATGTGCTGCGCTCCTTCGATCGTGTGCTGGTGCCGGAGATGAACTCGGGGCAGCTGGCGCAGCTGCTGCGGGCGAAGTTCCTCGTCGACGTCGAGTCGTTTGGCAAGGTTCAGGGTCAGCCGCTGTTTTCGGCGGAGATCGAGCAGCAGATCGAGGAGCGGCAATGAGCGCTGTCGTGACGAACGGAGGCTCAGGGGCGGATGCGCCGCTCGAGCTGACCAAAGCCGACTTCCAGTCCGATCAGGAGACGCGCTGGTGCCCGGGTTGCGGGGACTACGCCGTGCTCTCCGCGGTCCAGCAGTTCATGCCCGAGCTCGGCATCCCGCCGGAGCGGATCGTGTTCATCACCGGGATCGGCTGTGCCGGGCGCTTTGCCTACTACATGGACACCTACGGGATGCACGGGATCCACGGCCGAGCGCCCGCCTTGGCCACCGGACTGGCTACGGCGCGCGAGGACCTGTCGATCTGGGTCGTCACCGGGGACGGCGATTCGCTCTCGATCGGCGGCAATCACCTGATCCACGCCCTACGCCGGAACGTTCCGGTGAAGGTCCTCCTGTTCAACAACCAGATCTACGGCCTGACCAAGGGCCAGGCGTCGCCGACCTCGGAGGTCGGCAAGATCACCAAGTCGACGCCGTTTGGCGTCGCCGATCACCCGTTCAACCCGGTGGCGCTGGCGCTCGGCGCCGAGGCCAGCTTCGTGGCGCGGACGATCGATCGCGATCGCCGCCACCTGACCGAAGTGCTGCGCGCCGCGGCCGTTCACCAGGGCGCGGCGCTGGTCGAGATCTACCAGAACTGCCCCGTGTTCAACGACGGCGCGTTCGGAGCGCTGACCGAGAAGGACGTCAAGGACGCCAACCAGATCCGCCTCGAGGCGGGTCAGCCAGTGCGCTTTGGGCGCGAGAACGAGCGCGGCGTCGCGATGGGCACAGACGGGCAGCTGCGGTTCGTCGACGTATCCGAGGTGGACGAGGACGCGCTCCTCGTGCACGACCCGGCCCGGGCAGACTCGGGCCTCGCGTTCTCGCTCGCGCGCCTCGCGCAAGACCCAAGCGGTCCCACTCCGATCGGCATCTTCCGCGATGTTGAGCGGCCCGTCTACGGGAGCGGCAGCGTCGTCAGCGCGGAGCCGGGCAGCGATGCCGAGCTGGCCGAACTGCTGGCCGGCGGGGAAACGTGGACGGTCAGTTAGATCTCGGCGTCGTTGGCGCGCGTCGGACGCGGACAGCCGGCGCACCCTGACGGCAGGTGGAAAGCTGAGGCTGGTCGAGCCGGCGACGCGATCAGTTGTTGTCTCGACCAACCCGCGAACCACGGCGCTCGCGGTCTGACGTTTTCTGGTCCAAAGGGCCAACCACGGCCGCCGTCGTGCGTTCACACTCATCAAAGTCTTCCGATGCCCCCCGGAAGACGGCCGAGACACCCGGAACGCGCCGAGCCCCCAGGCGCTCACGTCCTCGGCATATACCGACGAGGCCGCCACGATGGCGGCCTCGTCGAGGTTTAAGTCTGCGGTCGTTCTAAGCTCGGTTGGATGAGAGCACCAGATATCCAGTTGCTGTGGTGGGAAGGATGCCCGTCGACCGACAAGGCGCTGGGCGAGCTACGCGGGGCGCTGGCCGAGCTCGGCCTGAGCGACACGCCGATCCGCAAGCACGAGGTGAGGAGCGATGAGGAGGCGGACGAGCTTGGCTTCCGGGGCTCGCCGACGATCCTGATCGACGGCAGCGACCTCGTCGCGGCTGAGCCTGAGGCGCCTACTGGCCTCAGCTGCCGGATCTACCGACGGCGCGACGGACGTATCTCGCCCACTCCCGATCCCGAGGATCTGCGCTCCGCCCTCCGCGCGGCCGCGGAGCGACCGGCGGTGGCGCGATGAGCATCGTGATCGGCGCTCAGGCGCCCGAATTTCAGCTCCCCGATACCGACGGCACGCTGTGGTCGGGCCGGTCGGAGAACGGCGTGGCGGCGACGGTGGTCGTGTTCACCTGCAACCACTGCCCATATGCGCTCGCCTGGCACGAGCGGATCGCCCAGGCGGCGCGTGACTACGCCGAGCGTGGGGTGCGGTTCCTGGCCATCAATCCCAACGACGCATCGCGCTATCCCTCGGACTCGTTCGAGGCGATGAAGCAGCGCGTGCGAACCGAGTCATGGCCTATGCCCTACCTGCGCGACGAGAGCCAGGAGGTGGCGCGGGCGTACGACGCGAAGACGACGCCCGACGTGTTCGTGCTCGACGCTCAAGGCCGGCTCGTGTACCGCGGCGCACCGGACGGCGACTACGACGATCCGGCCCAGAACGCCACGTGGCTGCGCGAGGCGCTTGACGCGGTGCTGGCCGGCAGCCAGCCTGCGCGCAGCGAAACCCGCCCGGTCGGCTGCTCGATCAAGTGGAAGCGCTAGAGCTGCACACGCAGCCGTAGGTCCACGCTTTCGCGCCAGCCAAGGCGAGGATCCAGCTCAAGCCGGCGCGACGTAACCGCCGGGAGGATCGAGCGGCAGGCCCGCCGCCTCCCAGTCGACGAGTCCGCCGGTCATGTTGTGGGCGTCGTAGCCGGCCTGGCGAAAGGCCTGGGTCGCCATCCCCGAGCGGGCACCGGTGCGGCAGTAGAACACGACAGGTCGGTCGCGGTCGATCGTCTCGGCCTGGGCGCTCAGCTGCATCAGCTCGATCAAACGGTCGCCAGCGATCCGACCGGCCTCGTGCTCGTGCACTTGGCGGACGTCGATGAGCTGGATCTGGCCGCCCGCGTGCAGCTCGGCCACCTGTTGAGGGGTCAGCTCGGCGTTCATGCGGCGAGGGTAGCGACGGCGGCCCCGCACGACCGAAAGTGATCACACCTGGAGGGCGTCGGGCAAGTGGTTGCGTTTGTCGTCCTCTGGGGGCAGGTTCTGCGACCACTGTCCTTTCGCGTGCAAGGTGGTCGACTTTTCGCTGCTGTTGACTTTCGCTGCTGTCTGCCACGTCCGGCGCCCGTCCGAGGCACCTGAGCCGAACCTCGGGCGGCCGGTAGATCAGCGCGAGACCATGCGGCTTGCCCGCGATATTCAGCTTCCAGCCGCCTGCAACGTCGGGCCGCCGGCGCGGATTCCTGCCCCGCGCGCAAGATGGCGCCCAGGTGACAAACATCCTGCAGTTCCTGTACTGTGCCGCGCGACATACCCAGCCGAATCCTCGCGGCGCACCGCGTCCGGGGAGCGGGGGACCCGTAGGGGCGCTCATCAGCCCCCGGGGCGAATCGCCGAGATCTTCGGCGTAGCGCGACTCTTTCAGCGCGAGCCCGTCAGCTAACCCCGTAGGCACCAGAGAGAGAAAGGGTTGGCCTTGGCGTACTTCAACGCTCGAAGGGTTTGCCGCAGCGCAGGTGTCGCGGCGTTTGCAGTTGCCATGTCGGTAACCGGTACTGCTCTCGCCGCGGGCTCGAGCGGCGGCGGCGGGCTCAGCTCGAGCGATGGGGTCACGGCCGGCGTCAGCGACGGGCATCAGTATGCCGGCGGTTCGCAGCACATGGGCGACCGCGTGCTGCGCTCCGGTATGCGCGGCCACGACGTCCGCGTGCTCCAGGACTTCCTCACCCGCGCCGGGTACTCGACCCCGGTCACCGGCCTGTTCGGCTCGACGACGAAGAAGAACGTGACGTCCTTCCAGCGCGCCCACCACCTGGCCGGAAACGGCGTGGTGACGTGGGCGGTGTCGCAGGCTCTGCGCGCGTCGGTGGCGGCCAGCGTCTCGCCCCAGACCACCCTGCCCGCCAGCGGCCCTCCGGGCAAAGCGACGGTCAGCCACGGACTGGCGATCCCCCCGGCGAACGCCCCTGCGGCGATCAAGGCGGTGATCGCGGCGGGAAACCGGATCGCCTTCAAGCCCTACATCTACGGCGGCGGGCATGGCAGCTGGAGCGACAGCGGCTATGACTGCTCCGGCTCGGTGAGCTATGCGCTGCACGGCGCCGGTTTGATCTCCTCGCCCGAGGACTCGACCTCGCTCGAGTCCTACGGCAGCTCAGGTCGTGGCCAGTGGATCTCGATCTGGGCCAACTCCGGACACGCGTACATGTATGTCGCCGGGCTGCGCTTCGACACGAGCGCTCAGAGCTCGACGGGCGGGTCGCGGTGGACGGTGGCGGGGCGCTCGAACTCCGGCTTCGTCGTCAGGCACCCGCGCGGCCT
>JAFAZV010000237.1 GCA_019239445.1 Solirubrobacterales bacterium | reverse complement strand
GACTACGACGGCGCTAGCGTGGGGGGCGCCTCTTGCGACTGGAGCCATTGCGGCAATGATCTGGGTCATCCACCGCAGAGGTGGAGTGTCGCCGCGCGCTGTCGCCTTGCTCGTGATTCCGGTCACGTTCTGGCTGCTGACTGCAATAGGCCGATCCGAACTGGGAGGTCGGGCGACAAGCGCCACGAGCCGATACCTCTACGTAGGCGCCATATTCGTGCTCCTGCTCGCGGTTGAATTGGTGCGCGACGTTCCTATTCGATGGCCCACCCAAAGTTTGTTGATCCTGGTCGCGGCTGCGTCGTTGATTTCGAACCTGGGGATCCTCCGAGATGCGGCGGGATATCTGCGCCGGGTCTCCGGCGACACGAGGGCCGCCCTCGCCGCGCTCAATTTAAGTCAGGCGTTCGTGACCCCGACTCAGCTGGCCGCCGGCTTACCGGGTTATCCGCTGGTAGCGATCCCGGCCAAACAGTTGCTGCGGGCTCAGCGAGAACTTGGATCACCGGCTTACGCGCCGGCGCAGTTGTCAGACGCGTCCGAAGACGCTCGCGACGTCGTCGATTCCCAGACAATCGGGATCAGAGGTCTGGGACTGAGTTCAGCGGCTGGCGCAGCTGTCAACCAAGTTGCGCCGTCGCCTTTTGTCGACGTGGCAACGGCCGGAAGTGTCTCCACCTCCCGTGCTGGCTGTATCACGTTCGCTGCCTCGGTCGCCGGAGCGGGTCAGGTCAACCAGGTACAGCTGAGGGTACACCCGCCAGGGGTGTGGCTCTCTGCCCAGGCTGCTCAAGTCTCGGTAGGCCTTCGGAGGTTCGCCGGCATCTTTCAGCCGGTGGGGGCGTTGTCCGCAAGCGGTAGCGCGGTGCTGCGGATACCCGCTGACACTGTGGCGCTTCCGTGGCACCTTCAGGCGGCGACAGCGGGAAAGGTGACCGTCTGCCCCCTGGCGAGGTAACGTGATTCTGCCGAGGTGGTGTACTCAGTGGCCGGCGGTGCTGCGACGGCCGGATCTCACCTCCGCCGAGCGCCCTCTTTGAGGCGCAGAAACGGCAGCTCCACGAGGCGGTAGCTGAGCGCGGCGACCACCGCGGTGGCGACAAGAGTAACGACGAAGAGGATGAGGTCCTTCGCTGTGTGCAGGTGGCCAAGTAGGTTGAGCCCAGCCGTGCCGGTCCGCGTGTGAGGATTTGCGATGAACTCGAGGATTGGCAGGTGCCATAGGTAAAACGAGTACGAGATGACGCCGATCCAGGCGATCGGCTTCGCCGCGAGGAGGCGTCGTGGCAGCCCCGGGCGCTGACCAGCGAATACCACCGGGAGGACCAATAAGGTCACCGTAGAGGCTTCAAGCGCCAGCTTGAGCACCGTCGTTGGCGTAGATTGATGCGACTGAAGCCCGGCAATCAAGCCGTACAGGCCGTGCGGCGGCACCAAGAGCATTAACCCGCCAACCGCGAGGGCGGCAAGGCCCCAGCAGAGGAGTGGAGATCGTGCAAGCTTCTGCAAGCCTGCGACGACCCAGCAGTCATCTTCGACTGCGACACTCGCGACCGCCAGCATCATGCCCATCGCGAGCCACGCCATTTGACCGGCCAGCGTGTCTGCAAGAACGTCGGGCACCACCCGTCTAGCGGCCAGGAGTTGGATGAGGAACCCGATGACTGCCAGGGTAACCAGCGGGAACACCTCTGCACGGTACCCGCGCTTTCCAGCATGAGTGGGCAGGCGGCGAATCGCCATCGCCCACAGAGGCAGGGCGAGGTAAAAGGCGACCTCGACGCACAAGCTCCACGCCACCGGAATGCCTTGGGTCTGTGTGCGGCTTGAGTAGACCTGTAGGTAACCGTAGAAGCGCCACCAGTCGCCAGTGAACACGCCTACCAGCCCCGGGAAGACGGCGAGCAGCGTCAGCGCCGTCCAGTACGCAGGCAGGATCCTCAGTGCCCGTCGTCTCATGTAGCGCCTCGTGCTGGGCACTCCGCCGCCGCGCACGCGGGCTGCTACGTATGGCCGGTAGAGGAGAAAACCCGAGATCACGAAGAACGCGATAACCGCCACGAACCCCGCAACTTCGGCCATCCGACCCAGGATCCCGAGTCCCACCCGCCCGGTGACTTCGTATACGTGGAGGGCTAGGATCGCGAAGACGGTGATGCCGCGTAACCCGTCGAACAACGGGAAGCGCGGATTGCCGGGAGGCGGCGTGAGCGCAGGTGAGAGCGCGTCATCTCGCGCGCCCGCCGTCGGACCCGCAGGAGGCCTGTCGGACGTCGTCGCGCCGGCTGAAGATGTCGAAGACGCCGTCATCGCTCCGCAGCCTACATCTCGCCGGTTCCTCGCTTACGCGTACACTCGCGCGCCGTGGATCTCCCTTTCGGCCTGAATCCGTACGACAACGACCCCGGAGCGTGGGGCGCTTCGCTCCTCAACAACGCAGAGTTGCTGCTCGCTTGTCTCGACGCGGCGCAGGCTCGTTCGGTGGCCGAGGTCGGGGCTTATGCCGGCGATCTCACCCGGCTCCTGCTGTTGTGGGCGGAGCGGGCTGACGCGCGGGTGATCGCGATCGATCCCTCCCCCCAGCCCGAGCTGGAGCACCTGGAGCGCGAGCGCAGCGAGCTCGAACTGATTCGTGAAACGAGCTTTGAGGCCTTCGAGCACATCCCGCTGCCCGACGCGCTCGTGCTCGACGGCGATCACAACTACTACACGCTGATCGAGGAGCTACAACGGATAACCCGGCGCAGCGAAGCTGAAGGCATTGAGCTTCCGCTGCTGCTGCTGCACGATGTCTGCTGGCCCCACGGGCGTCGGGACGACTACTTCGATCCGGCGCAGATCCCAGCCGAGTACCGCCAGCCGATCGTGCCCGAGGGGGGGTTGTATCCCGGCGTCGAGGGCATCCGCGAAGGAGGCATGCCCTACCACAACCCCGCAGCGCGCGAAGGCGGACCGCGCAACGGCGTGCTCACCGCGGTCGAGGACTTCTTGGCCGCGCATCAGGGTCTTCGCCTGGCTGTCATCCCCGCCTTTTTCGGGCTCGGCGTGATGTGGCGAGAAGACGCGCCGTATGCCGGCGAGCTGGCTCGGATCGTCGAGCCGTGGGATCGCAACCCGTTGCTCGAACGCCTCGAGCGCAATCGTGTCCTGCACCTCGCGTCCTCGCAGGTGCAGCTCAACCTCGCGACTAACGCTCAGGAGAAGGTCCGCCGCCAGGAGGCGCTGCTGCAGCGCATGCTCGCCTCGCGGGCGTTCGCAGCCGCGGAGTTGTTTCTCCGCGTCCGCCAGCGCGGGAAACCGATCTTCTCGCGATCGCAGATCCGGGAGCTGCTGGGGCAGCGCTGAGCCGTTTACCTGCGTCGGCGCCGCGCGGTCGGGTCCTTGCGCGCCTTGAACGTCGCGCTGAGCGCTCGCAGGGGACGCGTCACCCGCCAGCTGGTGCTGTTCAACACGACATCCAGCTCGCCGCGAAGTCGCCGTTCGAGGGCTTCGGCCTGCATCTGCATCGAAATCCGCTCGAGGCCGGCCGCGCCCGCCTCGGCCTCAGCCAGCCGCGCCCGACGCCGCCAGTTCTCATCCTCGACGCTCCAGTTGGGTCGACCGATGCCAGGCATCCGCCCCTCCCATTTCTCTGCCACCTTGATGTGAGCCGCGATCCAGGAGTCGGGGTCCCTGACGAGCTCGAGCGAGTGATGGTGGACAGCCTTGACGTCGACCGTCACCACCTTTCGGCCGGCCTCACGGACCTGGAGGCAGAAGTCGAGGTCGTAACCATGGATCCGGCTGAGCGTCTCGTCGAAGCGGATGTTCCTGACCGCCCAAGGCGAGAGCGCGAGCACGAAGCCATCCAGCGTCTCCACCTCGCCGGTGCGGGCATATCCGGGATGGCCATCGGCGCGCCATGTGAAGGCCGTGATCTCGCCGCCGCCGAATTCGGGATAGCGATGGGCGAAAGCCGCCCACGTAGTAGAGCCCTCCCACCAGGCGATCGAACGCACGTCAACAGCCCCGACACAACCCGCAACGCCTACGTCCGGATGAGCGAACACGCCTCGCAGCTTGAGGCAAAGATCATCGCTTGCGAGCTCCGCATCTTGGTGCACGAGCACCAGGGCCTCGAGATCCTCGCGCTCCGCGACGCTGTCCATGATGACGTTGTATGAGCGTGCGATCGAGCCCGAGGCGGCATTGGCGATGAGCTGGGAATCCGGCTCGGCGACCCGGCGCAGGCCGCGCTCGGCGGCTTTCCTGTACATCTCAGGGTCGGTGATGGAGCAGCCGAACGCGATCATGCCCCGCCGCAGGATACGAGGCGCCCGAGGTTCAGAGTGATCCGAGAGTCGACCCCAGTCAGGCTCGAGAGTCCCCTCCCGGAGGCGGTTCCTGCCGGCAGCGCCATCACGCTCTTCTGCTCCGGGACGGCTTGTCGGGCGGAGGCTTTCGAGTTTGTCGTGGGCGACGAGCGACACTCTGCAGCCGCGGTCGGGATGCCTCGCTTCGACATTCCGTGCCGGCGAAGTGGCTTCTGGGGTGTCGTCCCGGTGCGCGCACCGACTGAGTCGGGCAGCCTCGAGATCCGCGCGGCGATCCGCTGGCCGGACCGCCAGCTCAGCTACGCCACTCTCGGCCGCGTCCCCGTTGGGGAGCCGCTGCCCGATCGCTCCTCCTCCTCGCGCGATGATGAGCTCGTCGCGATCTGCATGGGCACCTACGAGCCCGACCCAGACATGCTTAGGGCACAGATCGACTCAATCCGGAGCCAGACCGATACGCGGTGGGTCTGCGTTATCAGCGATGACCACTCGAGCGAGGAGCGCTTCGCGGCCCTGCGCTCGATCGTCGGCTCGGACGAGCGCTTCAGCGTATCTCGTGCGGGCCAGCGGACCGGCTTCTACCGAAACTTCGAGCGCAGCCTTCAGCTCGCCCCGCCCTCCGCAGGGCTGCTCGCGTTCTGCGATCAGGACGATGTGTGGCACCGCGAGAAGCTCCACACGCTCCGCGCGTCCCTCGGCTCGGCGATGCTCGCCTACTCGGACATGCGGCTGGTCGATGAGGCCGGCCACACGTTGCGGGAGACTCTCTGGCAGGGTCGGCGCAACAACTCGAGCAACCTCGCCTCGATGCTGATGGCGAACACTGTCACCGGCGCCGCGGCGCTGTTTCGACGCGAGGTCGCCGAGCGCGCGCTGCCGTTCCCGGACAGCCCGGGGCTCGAGTTCCACGACCACTGGATCGCGTTGATCGCATTGGCGATAGGCGAGATCGCCTACATCGACAGGCCGCTGTACGACTATGTACAGCATCGGAGCGCCGTTGTGGGCAACGTGGCCGGTCCCGTGCCGTCGTTTCCAGGTCGGAAGCGGCTACGAGTGCCCCGGATGCATGACTGGCGCGCGGCCTACTTTTTGGGCTATGTGCCCGGCGAGATCCGCGCGCGGACGCTGTTGCTGCGTTGCACGGATCAGCTCACGCCATCCAAGCGTCGGGCCTTGGAGCGCTACCTCGGCGCGGGTTCGACGGCAAGCGGTCTCGCTTGGCTGCTCTTCCGCCCGGCTCGCATGCTTGCCGGCCGCACGGAAACCCTGGGAGGTGAATGGCAGATTGCCCTGGGCATCGTCTGGCGCCACCTCGCGATCGCTGTCGCTCGATTACCGGGTTGGCCCGAGCGCTGGACGTTAGATACACGATTTCCCGACCCCGCGCGTTTCGAGCACAAGCGGCTACGACGCTGGCGCGAGCGGATTTAGCTTTCCTATCAGGCAGTAGCCTCTTGGCCATTCCGAGCCCATGAACGCTGTCACGAACATCCCCGAAACCGCGCCTGGCGCCGGACGGAGCGATCAGCTCGCGGCGGCGCCGCTCGCCATCGAGGTTTCGAACCTCAAGAAGGTGTTCCTCATTCCGCAGAACCGGATCGACTCCCTGCGCGAGCGCTTTACCCATCCCCTCACGCGACAGCACTACCGCCTCCTCCAAGCGCTCGACGATGTCTCATTCAACGTCCGCAGCGGCGAGTTCTTCGGCATCGTTGGTCGTAACGGCTCGGGCAAGAGCACGCTGCTGAAGATCATGGCCAGCATCTACCGCGCCGACGCAGGGCGCGTACGGATGGCAGGCCGTTTGGCGCCGTTCATCGAGCTCGGAGTCGGGTTCAATCCTGAGCTCACCTCCCGCGAGAATGTGCTCCTCAACGGGGTCCTGATGGGGCTGAGCCGCAAGGAGGCGGCGCAGCGACTCGACGCTGTTCTCGACTTCGCCGAGCTGCGAGAGTTCGCCGACCTCAAGCTCAAGAACTACTCGTCGGGAATGATGGTGCGCCTCGCGTTCTCCGTCATGGTCGAGGCGGACGCGGACGTCATGCTGATCGACGAGGTGCTCGCTGTCGGCGATGCATCCTTTTCTCAGAAGTGCTTGGACGTCTTCGAGGACATGCGCAACCGCGGGCGCACGATCGTGCTCGTCACGCACGATATGGCGACCGTCCAGCGCTTCTGTGACCGGGCCATGCTGATCCACGACTCGAAGGTGCAGTACATCGGTGAACCGGACGACACGGCGCTGCGTTATTACCGCCTCAACTTCGGCGGTGATCCGGACCAAGTGCGCGAACCCGGGATGCTGCCCGACGTCAACGGTCGCATGATTGATGCGTGGCTCGAGAACTCGCGCGGCGAGCGGGTGCAGAACATCGAGCAACACGATCGCTTCTTCTTCAACTGCCTCTTCGAGGCGCGCCGCGATCTCGATCGGCCTGTGTTCAGCTTCCAGTTCGTCGACTCCGAGGGTACGGACATCTTCGGCTTCACGAAAATGCTCCAGCTCGACGATGGTGTGCCAGATCGGCTCGAGGCTGGTCAGCGCGTGCATATCGCCGGCGAGGTCGAGAACCGGCTTCTGCCCGGGCGCTACCACGTCAGTGCCTGGGTCGTGCGCAACCGCGCCACAGGCGATCACGCTCTTCACACGATCAGCCTGCTCGACTTCCTTGTCTACGGGACCGAGCAAGGGCCGGGCCGCGTTCAGCTACGTGACGATGTGCACGCCGTAGTAGTCGAACCCGATCCGCGATGAGCAGCGGGGCCGCAAACCTGCGTGACGTTCGCGGGCCGTCCGCACTCGGTGGCGGTTGGCGGCGCTCGTGGGACCTTCTTTACCTGATGGCGATGACGGAGTTCAAGCGCACGTACTTCGGCACCGCGCTCGGGTACGTGTGGTCACTCGCCCGACCGCTCATGCTCTTCGGGGTCCTGCTTGTGGTCTTCACTCAGGCATTTCACCTGGGTAGTGGCGTCCCGCATTATCCCGTCCTGCTGCTGTTCAACATCGTGCTCTTCGGGTTCTTCCAAGAAGCAACGATCACCTCGGTTCAGTCGATCGTGCTCCAGGAGGGCGTGGTCCGGAAAACACAGTTCCCACGGCTCGTCATTCCGGCGTCGGTGGTTCTCACAGCGTTGATCAACTTGAGCTTCAACCTGATCGTCACCTTCGTCTTCATCCTCGCGTTCGGTGTCAGTCCGCGCTGGAGCTGGATGCTGCTTCCTGTCCTGATCGGGATGCTCCTCGTCATCACGAGCGCGGTGTCGATGCTGCTGAGCTCCTTGTACCCGCGCTTCCGCGACCTCGGCATGATCTGGACCGTCGTCTCGACGGCTCTCTTCTACGCCACGCCGGTCCTGTACCCGCTCGAGAAGATGACGCCCAGTATCCGCGAGATCGTCTCGATGAATCCGCTCGCAGTGATTCTCGAACTCGGCCGCAAGTGGATCATCGATCCTCACGCGCCTGAGCCGGCGATGCTGGCCGGCGGCCATCTGCGACTGCTGATCCCAGCCGCGATCTATGTCGGGACCTGCGTTGCGGCTGTCGTCGTTTTCCGGCGCGAGGCTCCCCGAATCGCCGAAGCCCTTTGAACGGTTGAGTCAGCGTAAGTCCTTCTGGCAGCGCATCCGGGCTGCCCATCCGGGCTTCCGGGAGGCAGTGGTGGCGGACGCCAAGGTGTCGCTGCGCTATCGCGGCGAACGCCACGAATTCAGCTCGCGCGTCGACGCGCTCGCACAGATCGCACGCTTGGCGTGGGTCAGCGATGCCTTCCTCGCTCAGATCCTTTACCGGGCAAAGGCACGGATGCAGACGCGCGGGGTCCCACTACTTCCGCGACTCGCGCATCATCTCGCCATGTCACTAGGTCAGGTGTCAATTGGCGATCCGGTGGTTGTCCAGCCAGGGGTCTACCTGGTTCATGGCCAGGTCGTAGTCGACGGACTTGTGCAGATCGGGTCAGGCGTGGTGCTGGCTCCATTCGTCACCATCGGTCTCCGAGCCGGTGACTACGAGGGGCCGCGGATCGAGGACGAGGTACGGATCGGTACGGGCGCGCGTGTCATCGGTCCCGTGCGCGTCGGTGCGGCGGCTACCGTCGGGGCGAACTCGGTTGTTGTTGAGGATGTGCCGGCCGGGACGACGGTCGTCGGCGTTCCAGCACGACCTGTAGGATGAGCCAAATGTGGTCCCGTCTAAAGCGCAGACAGCAACCTAGCGGTGGCACCGCCGTCGCGGAGCCGCCACGTGCCCAGAGCATCGACCAGCTGCGAGCCGAAATCGATACCGTCACTGAGGCGAATCGCGGCAGTCGCGATCCTGAGAACGAGCGCCGGCTGGTGCGGCTGCGCCACCTCGTCGGCATCGAGCTTCTCGATCGCGCTTTCGCCGATCCGCAGTTTCCTGATCCCGGCCTCGACCGTCTGCGACTCGGCGATCCATTGCCAGAGTTCACCCGCGAAGAGCTGACGCCGGCACTGCTGCGCGCGGCGCTGCTCCGCGACGGATGTGCGCTCGTGCGCGAGCTCGTCCCGCGCGATGATGCGCTGCGCGTGGCGGCCGGCATCGACCGTGCGTATTCGGAGCGCGAGCGGCTTGAAGGCGCTGAGGCGCTCGGAAACGGGCTTTACGAGGAGTTCCAACCGGAGGCTCGGTTCGAGCCGCCGTGGAGGCCGTGGATCAAGATGGGTGGCGGTCTGCTCGCCGCGGATTCGCCGCAGCTGTGCTTCGAGATGATGGAGCTGTTCTCAGCCGCGGGGCTGCCGCAGCTAGTGCGCGGTTATCTCGGCGAGCCGCCACTGATCTCCGCGCACAAGACCACCTTGCGCAAGGCCGAGCCGTCGGTCTCCGGCGCTTGGCACCAGGACGGGTTCTTCATGGGCCCGGTGCGGTCGCTGAATCTTTGGCTGGCGCTGTCACGCTGCGGCGACGTGGCGCCGGGGCTGGATATCGTGCCGCGACGACTGGACCGGTACGTCGCCACCGGAACCGAAGGCGCCGAGTTGCAGTGGACGATCTCCGAGGAGGTCGTGCAGGAGGCGGCAGCGGACAAACCAGTGATCAGGCCGATCTTCGAGCCCGGCGACGCCCTGCTGTTCGATGAGCTGTTCTTGCACAAGACGGGTTCCGATCCGGCTATGCCGAACCCGCGCTTCGCGATCGAAAACTGGTTCTTCGGCGGCTCGGCGTTTCCGTCCGAGTACGCCCCCCTCGCGGTCTGAGACAGGGCGCGCCCGGTCGCGGTCCGCGACAGGACATGCCAAGCCGCGGTCTCTAGGAGAGGCCGCGCCCGGTCGGAGGCCAACGGCTGGCGCCGGACCAGACTCGGTTGGGGTGACCAATCCTTTGGCCACCCCGCCCGATTCCTTGCCCCCTTTTTTCGGCCCCCGCCCGCGGCGCCATCCCGGCGGCACAGCCCTGGCGGCGAAGCGCCGCCGCCTGCCGAGACGCGCGGCAAACCGTCTGCGGCTCGTTTCGTAAGCCGAGGTGCGACGGGCACCGATCGTTCGCAGGTCACGTCGCGTGCTCGTGCCTGGGGTGAATAAGTGTGGCTCAGGCCGCCGGAGCGGCCTGGGGAACCGAACCGGATTCCGCTGGGGGTTTTTCTCCTCATCCCGCGGCGTCGATGGCCGGGGAGGAGCGCGGATTCGGCCGCTCAGCGCGGTCCGGGCATCAAGCCTCGGCTCGATACAGCCCTTGCGGCTACCTGTTCGTGTTCACTTACCGTGTCACCCTCGCGCGTGCGCCGCACATGGTCCGGTTGGCGACCTTGCGGATCGGCTTCAGGTCGGGCCGCGAGCAGCGCCCCGGCCAAGCCCATCGCCACCAGCGTCACCGCCGGCATCTGCCAATCCCAGTCGAGCGGCGAGTGAGCGAGCCACACGAGACAGCCGGCGATCGGCCCGGCGGCGAGCATCGGATCGAGCCGTCGGGCGTCGCGGGCCGCAAGCGCGACGCCGCCCAGGAACGTGATCAACAGGAGCTCTCCCACCACGCCGAGCTCGGCCAGCGTCTGCAGCTCGAGGGAATGGGCATCCTGAGCGAACTCGGAAACGTGGCGGTAACGCAGCCAGTAGACGGACCAACCGCCCGCGCCGACGCCACGGATCGGCTCGTCGGAGAAGGCTCGCGTGGCGACGCTCCAGTAGGCATAGCGGTTGCTCTGCAGAGTGGTCAGCCGAGTGGCGCCCGGGGTCAAGGCCTGGTTGGAGCGCTCTTTGGCGCCGGCGACGATTGCGAGTGCGAGGCCAGCCGCGATCGCGGCGGTGGCAAGCCACGGCGCCGCACGCGGCAGGCGCAGCGGACTCGGTCGCTCGCCCGCGATCATGCGCCACTGAACGGCAGCCGCAAGCGCGGTGATCAGCACGACCAGCGCCAGGCAGATTGCGCCTTCTCGCTCGCGCGTCGCGAGCGTGCCGCTCAGCGAGGTGACGCCGGCGAATGGTGCCGCCGCAGCCACGGCGAGGCCGCCGGCGAGCACGGCAAGGACCAGGGTGCGGAGACCCTCGCGGCTCGGGGCGAGCACGAACAGGGCGAGCAAGCCGGCCGCGCAGGCAAACAATGCCCCGCGAGAGACGCTCAGGTACAAGCCTTGCGCGAGTGGCACCGATGCCGCGAGCGCGAGCACTCGTAGCCCAAGCTGCCGGCTCGCGTCACCGGCCAAGCGCACGCACAGAACGAACCCGATCGCGGCGAGCTCGCCCATCGCGTTCCAATATGTGAGCGGCTGCTCGAGCCGTCCCTGAGCGCTCGCCGAACGCGAGAACTGAAGCAGGCCCGGGAGCCAGCGCTCCGAGATGCCGTAGCCGACCACGATCAGCGCGCCGAGTGCCAGCGCGGGCTCGACTGCGCGTCGGGCGGCGATCGGGCGCAGCAGGATGGCACTTGCCAGCAGCGCGCCCAGGTAGAGCACAACGAGCTGGCCGGCGTGATACGCGCTTCCGGCGACCGGGGCCCAGGTAATCGAAGCCATCGTCCAAGCCGCGAGGCCGGCGAGTCCGGCCAGCGCGATGACGCCGCCTCGTCCGATCGCGAGCGGGCGCGGGGTGATCAGCGCGCCGATTCCGACCAGCAGCCACGCGATCAGCCCGGCCCAGGCGCGCGGCTCATCGAAGTACCCTCCGCTGAAGAAGGCGAGGACGGTCGGGCCGGCCAGGAGCGTGGCGCAGGCCGCTGCAGCTACGCGGTTTCGCATCGGCGATTAGCTGTGTCCGTTGCGGACCCTGGGTCTGGCCGGTGGGCTCATGAGCGGCAGCACCGACGCGCAGTCTA
>JAFAZV010000192.1 GCA_019239445.1 Solirubrobacterales bacterium | reverse complement strand
GGACAGGACGGTCACTCCGTACTTCGCGATCTCGAGCGCGGTGAGCACGCCCAACCCGGCGATGAACAGCAGCGTGACGATGAGCACCGGCACCCGCACCGGATCTTCCAATCAGTACACCGGCACGCGCGGCGGGACCTGCTTGCGCCGCGTGGCGAACAACCTGATCGCCGCCAGCCCGAAGCCGAAGCCCCCGATATGAGCGAAGTACGCCACGCCGCCACCGCCGCCGGTCGGGTTCGTCAGGTTGAGCGCGCCGAATACCGCCTGTTCGACGAACCAGATCCCGAGCATCACCAGCGCCGGCAGCTCGATCACGGTGAAGAACAAGATGATGAACACGAGGGTGAGGACGCGCGCATGCGGATAGAGGAGGATGTATCCGCCGAGGACGGCGGCAATCGCGCCGGAGGCGCCGACCGTCGGCGCGGTCGAGTTCGGGGAGATCACAACCTGCAGGGCCAGCGCCGCGACTCCTCCCAGCAGGTAGAAGATGATGAAGCGGACCGGACCCATCGAATCTTCGACGTTGTTGCCGAAGATCCACAGGAACAGCATGTTCCCCAGGATGTGGAGGATCGACCCGTGCATGAACATCGACGTGAACACGGTCTGCCAGGGCGGCAGAGGGTTTTCGGCGGGGATCCCGTTGGCCGCTAGCTCGCGGCTGTTGCAGAGGACCTGGGCCGCTTGCGGATTGTCGACCGGGGCCACCTGCGCGCAATGCACGCCTGAGTGCGTGAGCGCCTGCGGGATCGCGCCGTACTTCAGTACCTCGTGCGTGTCCGGACCGCTGATCAGCGAGCCGCCGTGCCGGATCGTCAGCAGGTAGACGATGAAGTTCGCGATGATCAGCGCCAGCGTGACCACAGGAAAGCGGTCGGTGGGCATGTTGTCCTTGATCGGGAACATCGGGCGCTGAGGCTACCCCGACCGGCTTGGGATCCTGGCGCGGCGCGGGCTGCGGCTTCCCGGCTCTTCGTAGCCGCTTGTGGCCGCGCCCGCCTACAGGCGGCTGAGTGGCGCGCCCACCCCGACGATCCGCCAGGGCTGCCCGGCGTCTCCGGTGAGGGCGAGCGTCCAGTGCTCGGTGAAGCTGGCCGAGCGAGACTGGCTGCCGGCGAGTACGGCTGCGGTTTCCCGGTCCTCGATGTAACGCCGGCCCTCGAGATCGACCTCGATCGCCATCGTCGGCGGCTTCGCCGCAGCGTCGAGCGCGACGATCCGGATCTGACGTACGCGCGGGCCGCGGACCACGAGCCGCGTGCGTCCGCTCGAGTCTCCGGGATGCAACAGTTGCTGTGCCGCGCTGCGGTCGGCGAGTTGCAGCAGCCTGGCGTCGTCGCCGTCGACCGCGTCAGCCCAGGCGTTCACGGCCCGCCGGGCCGCCACCTCGAGCACGTCAGGTGCGAAGCGTCCGTCGACCAGGCTCAGGTCGTTCGCCGCCGCACGGGCGTCGCCCTCAAAGTCGAGATCCGCGAGCTCGGCGATGTTCGTGTGCTCGGGTACGGCGTCGGCGACCGCGCCCTCCACCAGCGCCTCGTCGCGCAGCGACTGATCATCGGACCACGGCGTAGCCACGATCTCCTCTTCGAGCGCGTGTGCCCCCTCGGCCCCTTGCTCGATCGAGAGCAAGATCCAGCGGTTGTTCCGTTTCCCGAGCGTCCAGTACTCACGTACGAGGCTTGTGTCCGACAGGCTGTCCGCGCGCTGGACGCGCTGACCCCAGGCGCCGAGGACGTAATCGCGCAGCCTCGCCTCGATCCGCACCGTCACCCGGTCCTGGTCATCCTGGCCGGTGTTGCGCAGCCCGACGTAATCGACGTGCGGCTCGCTCAGCACCTCGACTCGGTTGCGCCAGCCTCGCCGGTCGAAGTCATCGAGCCGGAGCTCCCACTCCCGGTACAGGTCGGGCGCGACCAAGCGCCTGAGCGCCGCACGGTCGCCGGCGTCCCAGGCGCGCTGGATGTCGTTGAACAGCCTGGCCGCCGCCGGGCGGACCACGTCGGGCGCGAAAGCGCTGTCCTCATCAGCCGCCTCAGCGGCCGCGAGCTCGACCCGACGCTGGCGCTCGGCTACGCGCCGGCGCTGGGCATTCCCCGAGGACTGCTGCCGGCGCCGCCACGTCATCAGCCGCGGCAAGATGAGAAACACGATGACCGCGATGACGATCAGCAGCAGCAGGCCGCCACCGCCCCCTCCGAAGGGGATGAAGATGAAGTGACCGCCACCGCCGCGGCCAAACCCTCCGCCGCCGAAGCCGCCGCCACCGCCGCGACCAAACCCGCCACCACCGCCGAACCCGGAGCTGCCGCTGCCGCCGCGCGCCCAGGCCGGCGCCGACCCTGCCAGCAGCGCCACGATCGGCGCCAGCAAGATGGCGAGCCGTCTCATGCGCCAACCCCGGCCAGCGGCCCGACCCCCGGTTGTGCCTGCGGCACGTGCTGGTCGGCGTGGTAGCTCGAGCGCACGAGCGGTCCGGCGGCGACGTGCTCGAAGCCGAGCCCGTACGCCGCGCGCTCGAGCTCGGCGAACTCGTCCGGGTGCCAGTAG
>JAFAZV010000454.1 GCA_019239445.1 Solirubrobacterales bacterium | reverse complement strand
GGGCACCACGACGGTGCGGAAGGCGAGGATCAGCAGCAGGAAGCTGAGCGCGATGACGACGAGGATTTGGAGGGGGAGTTTGCTCGAGATACGAGAAGCGAGATCTTGGTAGCCGGCGGTAGTGCCGCCGACGTAGGAGGTCATGTTGGTGTTCTTCTCGGCCCCGGGGATCACGCTGGAGCGCAGCTTGGTGACGAGGTTGGTGGTCGCGTTCTCGGCCGGTCCAGTCGTGGCGATGGCGTTGAAGTAGGCGGTGGTGCCGGGTTGATCGATCTGCATTGGGGTGACGTTGGCGACGCCGCTGGTGGAGGAGACGTCTTTTTGCAGCGTCGCGAGCCGCGGATCGCTGGCGCGCGGATCGCTGCCGTTCTGCGAGGAGCTGCCGGACTGGGCTTGGGCGGGCGAGCCGAGGGAGACGGCGATGAGCAGCGGCCCGTTGGAGCCCGGGCCGAAGTATTTGCTCATCAGGTCATAGGCCTGGCGGGCGGTCGTCGTCGTCGACAGCGCGGCGGTGTCCTGCTGGCCGAGCTGCAGCGAGAGCAGCGGGATGCTCAACGGGATGAGGATGGCCAGCGCGGCCAGGCCGGCGACCACGGGCAGCTTCGCGATCTCGCGCGCCCAGCGCGCCCAGAGTCCCTGGTGCGCCTGCTCGTCGCTGGGCGGGTGGCGCACGCGCAGCGAGTTGATGTGCGGGCCGAGGATGGCCAGGATGGCCGGCAACAACGTCAGCGCTCCCAACACCGCGACGACGACGGCGATAGCGGCCATCAGCCCCATCGTCGTCACTAGGGGGATTCCCGCCACCGCGAGCGAGACCAGCGCGATGGTGACCGTGCAGCCGGCGAAGAACACCGCTCCGCCCGACGTCGCGGTCGCGCGCGCGATCGACTCCTGCATCCGCAAGCCGTCATTCAGCCCGCGGAAGTGGCGGGTGACGATGAACAACGCATAATCGATCCCTACGCCGAGGCCGATCATCGTTGCCAACGTCGGCGCCACCGTCGGCACGGTGGCCACGTGCTCGAGCAGGCGGATGATCGCCAGCGTCGAGAGCAGCGAGAAGATTGCCGTGACGATCGGCAGCAGCATCGCCACCACCGTCCCGAACGTGAACGTCAGGATGATCATCGCGGCGATGATCCCGATCAACTCGCTCGACTCGGTCGCCGGCTTGGAAACCTTCTGGCCCAACGTCCCGCCGGTCTGCACCTCCAGTCCCGCCGCCTTGGCCGGCTTCGCCGCCGCGTCGATGATCGTGTTCACATCATCGACGGACAGCGAGCCCGGACTGACCGATGTCGTCACCGACAGATACCCGGTGCTCTTGTCCTTGCTGAGGGCCGAGGCCCCCTGCGAGGTCAGCGGATTTACGACTGAGGCGACATTCGGCGCCTTGGCCACGTCCGACGCCGCCTCATTGACCGCGTTCGAGTACTTGGAGTCCGTCAGCTGGCCGCTCGGCGCGTGAAGCACGATCGGGCTGGTCCCGTTCGCCTGCGCCGGAAACGACTTCGACAAGATGTTCGTCGCGTGCTGGCTGCCCGTCCCCGGCAACGACAGGTTGTCGTTCGTGTTATCGCCCAGCTGATGCGAAACCGCCACCAGCGCGATCGCCGCGACCAGCCAGACGCCGAGCACGATGAAGCGCCGCCGCACACAAAACTGCGCGAGGGCGTACAGCACAGGAGTCATCGAGATTTAGCCCCTCTCGGCTGACCGATCGAGGCGGCCATCCTGCCGCACCCTCGGCTCGGTGTCAACCCTGAGCATGCGCCGCTACGGGGACCGACCGCCCGCCAGCGCCACCCTGATGTCTGGCGGTGCTCATGGATGCGCGATGCGCTCGCCGGCAACACGCTCCAGCGACTCTCCCTCGAGCCGCAGACCCGACCAATCATCCATCCGCTCCGCGCCGAGCGCTCGATAGAACTCGAGCGCGGGGGTATTCCAGCTGAGGGCCGACCAATCCAGCCGCCCACAGCCACGCTCGACCGCAACCCGTGCGACATGCGTGAGCAGCAGCCTGCCGATGCCGCTGCGGCGGTGCGCCGGCCGGACGTACAGATCTTCGAGGTAAATACCGGGCCGGCAGAGCCAGGTCGAGAAGGTCGTGAAGAAGAGTGCGAACCCGACCGGCTCGAAGCTCGGCGCCGGCTCGGGACTCGCGTGCTCCTCGGTCATGTCGGCGACCACGGATTCGGCCACCGGATGCGCTCCGAACAGGGCCTCAAAGAGGAGCTCTTCCGTGCCTGTGACGCGGGTGGCCGCGCGCTCATACTCCGCCAGCTCGCGGATCAGCGACAAGACTAGCGGCACGTCGGCGGGCTCCGCAGGGCGGATGCGGACTCTTCCCGTCAAGCGGCCCTCCGCAATCGCATGCGTCCGGTCAAGCGTCGGCCGGGCGCTCGATCTCGCGCTTGAGGATCTTTCCCGTCGGTCCTTTCGGAAGCTCGCCAACGAACCAC
>JAFAZV010000240.1 GCA_019239445.1 Solirubrobacterales bacterium | reverse complement strand
GCATGAGTTCAACGACGTCGATGACCGCGCCCAGGCCGTGGCCGAGATAACGCGCCTGGGCGCCGCCGAGGCGATCATGACGGTCGAGGATGGGTGCTTTGCGCAGGTGCTCGAAGACGGGACGCCGGCTCTGTACCGCGTGCAGGTTGAGGAGCAGGAGGCACGCTCGACGATCGGTTCGGGCGACGCGTTCCTCGCCGGCTACGTCGCGGCGCGCTACAGCGGCCGCCCGCCGATCGACTGCCTGCGCTTCGGCGTGGCCTGCGGCGCCGAGTCGACCCAGCACTTCGGCGCCGGGATCATCGATCCGGGCAAGGTCGAGAGGCTGTTGCCGGAGGTCCAGGCCGAGCGCCTAAGCGTCGGCGCGCAGATCGGCTGAGCGAGCCCCTCGCGCCTCGGCAAAGCTAGCCCGGTGCGCCTCGGGAAGCCCGGGGGGCCGCTGCTAGGATCGATCGTTCCATGCCGCCGAGCTCCGCCGCGCACGCCGATCAGTATGTGTCGTCCGCTGCGCGGCCTACGATGCCGAAATGGAAGTAGAAATCGGGCGCGGCAAGAAGGCCCGGCGGGCGTATGGGTTCGACGACATCGCGATCGTGCCTTCACGGCGTACGCGCGACCCGGACGACATCGACATCTCGTGGACGCTCGGGCCGTATCGATTCGATCTGCCGCTGCTCGCCGCAGCGCTCGACGGCGTCGTCTCGCCCGAGACCGCCGGCGTGATCGGCAAGCTCGGCGGGCTTGCGGTTCTCAACCTCGAGGGGATCTTCTGCCGCTATGAGGACGCCGACGCCGAGCTCGAGCGGATCCCAACCTTCTCGCGCGACATCTCCACGCGCGAGATGCAGGACATCTATCGCGAGCCGGTGAAGCCGGAGCTCATCGCCCAGCGGATCAAGGAGATCAAGCAGCGTGGGGTGGTCGCGGCGGCGTCGCTCACCCCGCAGAAGGTGCGCAAGTACTACGAGGTGGCGCTCGAAGCCGGCCTCGACATCCTCGTGATCCAGGGAACGGTGGTCTCGGCCGAGCACGTATCCCGCGACGAGACGCGCCCGCCGCTCAACCTGAAGGAGTTCATCCGCGAGCTGGTCCCGACGCCGGTCGTCGTCGGCGGCTGTGCCTCCTACCACACGGGCCTTCACCTGATGCGCACCGGCGCCGCCGGCGTGCTGGTCGGAGTCGGGCCCGGCGCGATCTGCACGACCCGTGGTGTGCTCGGGATCGGCGTGCCGCAAGCCACCGCGATCGCGGACGTGGCCGCGGCGCGCTCGCAGCACATGCTCGAGACCGGCGATTACGTCAAGGTGATCGCGGACGGGGGGATGCGCACCGGCGGCGACGTCGCCAAGGCGATCGCCTGCGGCGCCGACGCGGTGATGCTTGGCTCGGCGCTCGCGCGGGCGTACGAGGCGCCGGGACGCGGCTACAACTGGGGGATGGCGACTTTCCACCCATCGCTGCCGCGCGGGACCCGCGTCGCGACCACACCGAACGGGACGTTCGAGGAGATCATCATCGGGCCGGCGCGCGAGAACGACGGAACCTTCAATTTGATGGGCGCGCTGCGCACCTCGATGGCGACGTGCGGCTACCGGGACATCGCCGAGTTCAACCGTGCCGAGCTGCTGGTCGCGCCGGCGCTGCAGACCGAAGGCAAGGCGCTCCAGCGCGAGCAGGGCGTCGGCATGGGGGCGAAGCCCGCCACCGTTGGCGTTGCGGACTGACGTGGCGGCTGCAAACGCTTCGCCGGCCAGTGTCCTCGATCGCTCGCGTGCAGAGCACGCCACGCTCCCTGCGTCCTCGGCCGGCTCGGTTTTCGCTCGCCACGCCGCCATTGACGAAGTCGTGGTGCTGGACTATGGCGGGCAGTACTCGCAGTTGATCGCCCGCCGCGTGCGCGAGTGTGGCGTCTTCTCGGAGCTGCTGCCCCACCACGTGGGCCCGGAGGAGATCGCGCGCCGTCGTCCCCGCGGGATCATCCTCTCGGGCGGTCCGGCGTCGGTGTACGAGGACGGGGCACCGTCGCTCGACCGCCGGCTGCTCGAGCTCGGGATCCCGGTGCTCGGCATCTGCTACGGCATGCAACTGCTCGCGCGCGAGCTCGGCGGTCAGGTGCAGGGGGCCGAGGTGGGCGAGTTCGGCCGCTCGCAGCTGACCGTCGGCGAG
>JAFAZV010000391.1 GCA_019239445.1 Solirubrobacterales bacterium | reverse complement strand
GGCGTCGACGTCGGCTCGCGGGCGCTTGCGGATGCGCAGCCCGAAAGCGACGTTCTCGCGCACGCTCATGTGCGCGAACGCGGCGTAGTGCTGGAAGACGAAGCCGATAGCGCGGTCCTGCGGGCGCGCCGCGGTGACGTCGGCGTCGTCGAACAGGATCGCGCCGCGATCGGCGCTTTCGAGCCCGGCAACGATCCGCAACAGCGTCGACTTGCCCGAGCCACTCGGCCCGAGCAGCGCCGTGAGCGACCCGTCGGGGATCGACAGGTCGACGTCGTCGAGGGCGGAGAAGTCATCGAAGCGCTTGGACACGTCGCGGACGTCGATTCTCATCGGGGCTCATCCTTTCGTGGGGCGAGCAGGGTCATCACGAGCAGCACGAGCAGTGACATCAGTGCGAGCTCGGTAGCGGCGGCGTAGGCGCCGCTGATCGCCTGCGAGCCGATCTGCGAGTCGCGCTGGTAGACGAGCAGCGGGAGGGTCAGGGTCGAGCCGGCGACGTTCGAGGAGACGACCAGAACGGCGCCGATCTCGCCCAGGGCGCGCGCCGTCGTCAACACGACGCCATACGCGACGCCCCAGCGGATCGAAGGCAGCGTGACGCGCCAGAACGTCTGCCAGGAAGACGCGCCGAGCGTGGCCGCCGCCTGCTCCTGCTCATCGCCCACCTCGATCAGCACCGGAGCCACCTCGCGGGCCACGAACGGCAGCGAGACGAATATCGTCGCCAGCACGATCCCGGGGACGGCGTAGATGATCTGGATGCCGTGGCTCGTAAACCAGTCCCCGAGCCAGCCATCCTTGCCGTAGACCAGGATCAGCGCGAGCCCGGCGATCACCGGCGAGACGACGAACGGCAGGTCGATCAACGCGTCGAGCAGCTTGCGCAGGCGGCCTCGGCCGCGAATCAGCACGAGCGCGCAGCCGATGCCGAAGATCGTGTTGAGCGGCACCGCAATCGCCGCCACCAGCACGGTGAGCCAGAACGCGCTGATCGCCGCCGGTGTCGTGACCCAGCCCCACGCCGCGCTCAAGCCGTGCTCGAACGTGCGGCCGAACACCACCGCCAGCGGCGCCAGCAGGAGCAGCGCCAGGTAGAGCAGCGCGATCGTCCGCAGCGACAGCGTGGCGCGGTCGCTAATGCGCACGGCGAGCCCCGACGCGGCGCAGCGCGATCAGGATCAACAGCGAGATGGCCAACAGCACGACCGACAGCGCCGCCGCTGCCTGAGGCGCATCGCTCTCGATATTGGCGAAGATCACGATGCTCGCGATCTGCACCTTGCCGGCGATCAGCACGAGCGAGCCGATCTCGCCCACCGCACGTGCGAACGCCAGCGCCGCGCCGGACACGACAGCCGGGCGCAGCGCCGGCAGCACGATGCGGCGAAAGGTGGTCGCGTTCGAGGCCCCGAGCGAGGCGGCCGCCTCCTCGACCTCCTGGTCGAGCTCGATCAACACCGGCTGGACCGAGCGCACGACGAACGGCAGCGTGACGAACAGCAGCGCCAGCACGACCGCGGCGCGCGTGTACGCGAGGTGGATGCCGAACGGGCTGTCGGGGCCGTATAGGGCGAGCAGGGTCAAGCCAGCGACGATCGTCGGGAGCGCGAACGGGAGGTCGATGAGCGCGTTCACGAACCGCTGGCCGGGGAACGAATCGCGCACCAGCACCCAGGCCACGAGCGTCCCCATCACGGCGCCGATCGCCGCCACGAGCAGCGAGACCCCGACCGTCACGCCCAGGGCTTTGAGCGCCAGCGGAGTCGAGACCGCGTCGAAGAACGCCCCCAGGCCGCCCGAGAACGCCTTGACCGTCACCGCGGCGAGCGGGATCAGCACGATCACGCTCAGGTAGAGCGTCACCAAGCCGAGGCCCAGACCGCCCCGATGGCCGCGGCGCGGCCGGGCTGGCGCCGCCGCGCGTGGGCGCGGCAGCGCGACCGCCGACGAGCTAACTCGAGGCAGTGGGCACCCCCGCGGCTTGCTCGATCTTGGTAATCGATCCCGACGCAGGATCGAAGAATTCCTTCTTGACCTTGCTCCAGCCGCCGAGCTGAGCGATCGTGAACAGCTCGGACGGAGTCGGGAACTTGCTGTGGAACTGCCTGGCCACGCCCGGGAGCACCGGGCGGTAGCCCTGGTTGGCCCAGATCGTCTGCGCCGCCGGCCCCCACAGCCAGTTGACGAACGCCCGCGCCTGCGCTGGATGCGCGCTCTTCGTCGTGACGGCGATCGGCGTCTGGATCAGGATCGTCTGCTTGGGGACGATGTACTCGACCGCGTCGCCGGCCTTCTGCGCCGCGATCGCCTCGCTCTCGTAGGACAGCAGCACGTCGCCCTTGCCGCTGACGAACGTCTGGCGAGCCGCGCTGCCGCTCGAGTCCTGCACGCTCACGTTCTTCGTCAGCAGCGTGCGCACGTAGGCGAGCGCCTGCGCCGGCGTCTTGCCCTCCTTGAGCTGGGCGCCGTAGCCGGCGAGGATGTTCCACCGCGCGCTGCCCGAAGTCGACGGGTTCGGCGTGATCACATCGACGCCCGGCTTGACCAGGTCATCCCAGCTCGCGATGTGCTTCGGGTTGCCCTTACGCACGACCATCACCACGACCGAGTCGCTGACGATTCCCTTCTGCGCGTTGACGTTCCAGTCCTTGGCCACGAGCCCGTCTTTGACCAGGCGCGTGATGTCGGGCGTGGTCGAGAACGCCACCACGTCGGCCGGCTGGCCCGTGTCGACCGCGCGGCTCTGGCTCCCCGACGCGCCGAAGGACTGGGTGAAGCTGACTCCCTCACCGGAGGCGGTGCGGCTGTAGGCGCCAATCAGCGCGTCGTAGGCCTTCTTCGGCGTCGAGTAGGCCACGAGCGCCAGCTGGGTGCTCTTGCCGCCGGTGCCCTCCGAGCTCGCCGGCGTGCTGCTGTTCGTGTCCGAGGAGCCCCCGCAGCCGGCGACGGCGGCCGCGGCGGCCAGCATCAGAGTGGCGCTGCCGACGATGGCGCGTCGTGGGCGTCGCCTGAACAGCTTCTCTGAGGTCCGGCGGACTAGCCGTCTCGCGATCCCTCCGCTCTCGGTGGCTTCTCGCATCTCGCTTTCTCCACAATAGTCGTTTTGTCGATCAAATTTATCGGATTACCACGAGAGGGCGGGTGGCGGCGGTGAGTCGTGGGGTGCCGGGGCGCACTCGTTCGCCGGCGGATGGGACGCTCCAACAGCGGCGCCGAGACGGCTCTGCCGGGCCGGGCCGATAAGCAAACACCTGTCGGGAAGCCGCGCAGTGAGTCCTGCGGGACCCGCTCGGCGGGTCCGTTCGGCCCCAGTTGCCAGAGCGCAGCCAGGTGCGTTTGATGAGTCCCCGGCCGGCCTGCGGGCGTCGCGTCAGGCGTGCCTGCACAAACTCGAGGTCGCGACGAAGCCGCGCCGCACGCGTTAGGCTGCGAGACGTCTAGGAGGCGGGTACGGCCTCGGACGGGTTGCACACAAGTACGTATGAGCTGCACGTCGATTCGCGATACACCACGGCCGCGCGGTCAGCGGCGCGCCGCGTCGTCCGGCTGCGCCGGATAGCCTCCCCCGCCTCCGATGCGCTTCTTTGAATACGAATCGCGAGCGATCGTGGCCAAGGCCGGAATACCGGTCACCCGCCACGGGTTCGCGAAGACGCCCGAGGAGGCGAAGGCAATTGCCGAGGACATCGGCGGCCCGGTCGTGATCAAGTCCCAGGTGCTGAGCGGCGGGCGGATGAAAGCTGGTGGCGTTCAGTTCGCCGATTCGCCTGAGGAGGCCGAAGGTCACGCCGCCCACGTGCTCGACCTCGAGATCGGCGGACACATGCCGCGCGGCGTCCTTGTCGACTCCAAGGCCTCGGTCAAGCACGAGTACTACGCCGGCGTGGTGTGGGACGGACTGCGCAAACGTCCGGTGATGCTGTTCTCCGATATGGGCGGGATCGACATAGAGGAGGTCGCCGAGCAACATCCCGACCACGTCGTGCGCGCGCATTTCTCGACTCGCGTCACGTTCGAGGAATGGCAGGCCAAGCAGTTGATCGCGTCGCTGGGCATCTCCGGATCCGCGCTGGGCCGGCTGACGCCGATCCTGGCCCGGCTGGCCCGCCTGTTCCTGGACTACGACATGACGCTGGCCGAGATCAACCCGCTGGGCGAGCGCGAGAACGGGACCATCGTCGCGCTCGACGCTCACATGGACATGGAGAACGAGGCCAGGCCGCGGCAGAAGCCGCTACTGCACGAGCTCGGGGTGGGCGATGAGGAGACGCGTCAGGCGCGCGAGCCGACGCCGTTCGAGCTTGCCGGCGAGCAGGTCGACGCGCAGGACCACCGCGGCGTGGCCGGCAACGTGACCGAGTTCGACGGCAATCTCGGGCTGGTGATCGGCGCCGGCGGTGGGTCGCTGACCCTGTTCGACGCCGTCCGCGCGCACGGCGGCGACCCCGCCAACTACTGCGAGATCGGCGGCAACCCGTCCGTCCGCAAAGCCTGTGGGCTGGCCAAGCTCGTGCTCCAGAAGCCCGGCGTCGACAAGATCGCCGTGATGATGTCGATCGTCTCCAACACTCGCGTGGACATCGTTGCGCGAGGCGTGATCAAGGCCTGTCTCGAGCTGGGCTACGACCCCGCCGAGAAGATCGCCATCTTCCGCATTCCCGGAGCCTGGGAGGAGGAGGGCTTCAAGATCCTCGAGCGCTACGGCGTCGACTACGCCGACCGCAGCGTCTCGCTGCACGCGGCGGCGCGACGCGCGGTCGAGAAGATCCAGGGCGTGGTGGCCTAGTGGACTAGATGGCGATCCTGATCGACGACAACACGACGTTCATCGTCCAGGGGATCACCGGACGCGAAGCGGTCAACTTGACTCGCGAGTGCCTCGACTACGGCGCCGGCGCGAAGATCGTCGGCGGCGTCACGCCGGGACGACTCGGGCGAGACGTGCACGGAGTGCCTGTATTCGACACCGTCGCCCAGGCGGTCGAGCACCACGGCGCGCCGATCGAGGGCTCGGTTGTCACCGTGCCGCCGGCGTTCACCAAAGATGCGGTGTTCGAGGCGCTCGAGAACGGGATCAAGCTCGTCGTGATCGTGACCGAGCGCATCCCCCGCCGTGACGTGGCGGAGATGGTCGAGCTGGCGAGGGAGAAGCAAGCGCGGATCATCGGCCCGAACTGCCTCGGGATCATCGT
>JAFAZV010000379.1 GCA_019239445.1 Solirubrobacterales bacterium | reverse complement strand
GTCGAGGAGAACGCGGCGATCGTCAATGCCCTGCAGCGGCACGCCGGCGTGGTCGTGCAGAAGAGCCTCGCGGAGGGATTCGGCTTGACCGTCTCCGAGGCGATGTGGAAGCAGCGACCGGTCGTGGCCAGCCGGATCGGCGGGATTCGCGATCAGATCGAGGATGGCCGTTCGGGGGTCCTGCTGTCGGACCCACGTGACCTGGAGCAGGCTGGAGCGGCGATACGCGAGCTGCTCGCAGACGGCGAGCGGGCGCGGGCAATCGGGCTCGCCGCCCAGCGGCGGGTCCAGCAGCAGTTTCTCGGTCCGCATCATCTCGGCCGGTACTTCGAGGTAATGCACCGGGTGGCCTCGCGGCGCGGACAAGACGGGGCGCTCGCCGCGACAAGGTGACGGCTCCGAGCGAGCCTGTTGTCTGATCCGGTCGGCTCGCCGCGACAAGGTGACGGCTCCGAGCGAGCCTGTCGTCTGATCCGGCGCAACCCGGCGCCGGCCCGGGCTCATCATGGCGTAGCCCTGGCCAAAACCGGACGCATATCGTGCTTTTCTAGATTCGGCTTCCGGCTCGCGGCGGGTACGCAGGTGATGGCCGTCGCCGAGCCCTGCGGGCCGGCCCCGAGGTTGCCGGCGGTCTCTCTGCGGCCGCCGCTCAGCGGGCCTGGGCGGCTGGGCCGGCGCTGTGGGTTGGCGCTCAGCCCGCACGACGTTAGCCTCGGCGAGACCACAGGCGTATCGTTCTACATCGACGCGCAGGGCTTGAAGGCATTCACTTCGTCACGCACACTAGATCAATGACGGCCACGGCGGCCGAGATCGACCGGCTACTTGATCGCATCGAGCAGGTAATCGGTCGATCGAATATTCGCGCCGACGCCGGAGCGCTGGTCACGTACGCGACGGATGCGACGCCGCTCCAACGCGGCCGGCCGGATCTCGTCGTGCTCCCGGCCACCACCGAGGAGGTGGCCGCCGTTCTGGCGCTGGCCAACGAGGCACGCGTGCCCGTCGTCCCGCGCGGCTCGGGGACCAACCTGAGCGGCGGGGCGGTGCCGCTGCGCGGCGGCATCGTGATGGTGCTGACGCGGATGAACCGCGTGCTCGAGATCAGCGAGTCGGACCTCGTGGCTGTCTGCCAGCCGGGCGTTCGGACCATCGAGCTGGGCGAGGCCGCCGCCGCCAAGGGGCTTCTGTTCCCGCCGGACCCGGGCAGCCAGAGCACTGCGACCATCGGCGGCAACGTGGCCGAATGCGCGGGCGGCCTCCGAGCGCTCAAGTACGGCGTCACGCGTGACTACGTGCTGGGGGTGCAGGCCGTGTTGGCGAGCGGCGAGGTGGTCCGCAGCGGTGGGCGGTTGGTCAAAGATGTGGCGGGTTACGACCTGCGGCGCTTGCTGTGTGGCAGCGAAGGCACGCTGGCGGTGATGACAGAGCTCACGCTGCGCCTGCTGCCCGCGCCCGAGAGTTCGGGCACCGGCATGGCGTACTTCTCTGCGCTGAGCGACGCCGCCCGCGCCGTGTCCCGGGTGCTGGCATCGGGCGTGCTGCCGGTGACGCTCGAGTTCCTCGATCGGGTCTGCATCGGTGCGGTGGAGGACTACGCGCGGATTGGCCTCAACACCCGCGCCGGCGCGCTGCTGATTTTCGGGCAGGATGGTGACCCGCATGCGGTCGAGCGCGACCTTGGGCGCATCGCACGAGCGTGTGGCGCCGAGGGGGCGACCGAGGTGCGGATCGCGGGATCGCCCGCCGAGGCGGCAACGGTGCTCGAGGCCAGGCGCGCGGTGCTGCCGTCGCTCTCGCGTCTGGAACCGCTGACGATCCTCGAGGATGCGACGGTGCCTCGGTCGCGCATCGCGGAGATGGTCGAGCACATCCAGGCCCTCGCCGAGCGGCACGGATTGAAGATCGGGACGTTCGGGCATGCCGGCGACGGGAACCTGCATCCCACGGCCGTCCTCGATCCGGCCGACGAGGACGCGGTCGAGCGGGCCCACCATGTGTTCGGCGAGATCTTCGCCAAGGCGATCGAGCTTGACGGGTCGATCACCGGCGAGCACGGCGTTGGAATCGTCAAGCTCCCGCATCTCGAGCGCCAGCTCGGCGCCGCCCACGTGGCGCTGCTGCGGCGGATCAAGACAGCGTTCGATCCGCACGGGATCCTCAACCCGGGAAAGCTCGGCTCGTGAGCGGCGTGTTCACGCCCGAGCTTCTGGACCGCTGCATCTCCTGTGGGTTCTGCCTGCCGGCATGCCCGACGTATGGTCTCACCGGTGTCGAGACGTCCTCGCCCCGCGGGCGAATCAACCTGATGCGGGCGCTTGAGACCGGCGTACTGACCGAAGACGATCCGAGCGTGCTCGAGGAATCGTCCTTCTGCCTGGGCTGCCGCGCCTGCGAGCCGGTGTGCCCGGCCGGCGTCCGATACGGGGCCCTGCTCGAGGAGTGGCGTGACCATATGTGGCGCGGAGGGCGCCGGCCAGGGCGTCTGAAGGCGCTGCTGTGGGCGGTTAACCGCTCCTCGCGCGTGCGCGCCCTTGGCCTCCCGCGCCGGCATGCCCGCACCACCCGCCGCGCGCGCCGCGGGCCGCATCTGATGCTGGGGTGCTTCGAGCGCACGCTCTACCCTGCGGTGAGCCGCAGCGCGTCGCGGCTCGCGCCGGAGCTGTCGGTCCCCAGCGCGCAGGGTTGCTGCGGAGCCCTGCATGCTCACAACGGCGAGCTCGAGCGCGGCAACGTCCTGGCCCATGAGCTCGGAGAGGCGCTGCCCGGGCTAATCGTCACCACAGCAGGCGGCTGCGCAGCGCACCTCGCGGGCGTGCTCGGTGGCGAGCGGGTGCGCGAGCTCTCGCAGTGGCTCGTGGAGCGCCACGGCGTGGAACCGCCGGGCGCCCCGCGTACGCCGCCGCTGCGTATCGGGCTCCAGGATTCCTGCCATTTGCGCAACGGACTAGGGGTCTACCTCGAGCCCCGTGAGCTGCTGGCACGCGTGGGCGAATACGTGGAGCTTCCGAGCGCCGCGGTGTGCTGCGGGGCGGCGGGCACGTACTCGATCCTGCGCCCTGACGACAGCGCTCGCGTGCTGGACCGTCATCTCGACGAGATCGCGGATGCCGACCTCGACGTGCTCGTCGTGGTCAACCCCGGGTGCTACCGCCAACTCGAGCAGGGGGTCCGGCGCCGCCGCCTGCGCACACGGGTCCTGCATGTGGCCGAGGTGCTCCTAGGGGCCTGAGCACCACGGGAACCGTCGCAGGTCCGTAGAAACTACGTTTTCGCGCTGGGGGTCGCCCGGGTCAATTCCGGGTTATCAGCCGGGATGCGGCGGCGGCGCTCCGCGAACAGGATATGTCCTATCGCGGCAGTCGTCAGAGCCGTAATAGCACTCGCTCGATCTATGTCTCCCACGGCCTTGCCTACGCACCTCGCACCGCCGGAGCCTCCGGCCCGTGTCGCGCATGTCGCACCGGACGCGGGTGCGGTGCTCGACGCTGCGCTCGAGGCGCTACCCGTCGAGCACGCTCACGCCGAGGCTTCCCGATCTCGTGCGGCCGCCCTGCTCACTGCCTGCGGCGTGCTGCTCGCGCTCACGGCCGGACTGGGCTCGGCCGCGGCGCAGGCGGCGCAAAGGCTCTCTTACCTCGGCGCCGCGATCACCGTGTGCGCGGCCGCGCTGACCGCGCTCCTTCTCGTTGGGGCGGCCGCCGTCGCGGGACAGATGTTCGCCCGCTCGAACAAGAGCCGCGTGGCGCTCGAGGAGATGCGCGACCTGGCGGAGGTGCGCTTCGGCGTCGCCGACCCGAAGCTGCTGTCTGAGGCGGCGCTCGAGCCTCTGGCGACAGCTCGTGCAGCGAACCTCAGGTCCTGCTCGCGCAGCATCCACGCGATGGCCCCTTTATGTCGGCGCGCTCGGTGTGTTGGGCGCACAGGTGCTGCTCATCGCCATCGTCCACCTGCTCGGCATTTGAACGGAGGATGTAGCGGATGAAGATCGGCATATTGACCGGAGGCGGTGACTGTCCCGGCCTCAACGCGGTCATCCGCGCGGTGGTGCGCGACGGGATCGACGGCTTCGGCGATCAGCTCTTGGGCTTCCGCGACGGGTGGCGCGGCGTGCTCGAGGGCTCCTACATGGATCTCGACATCGAGGCGACGCGAGGGATCCTGCCCCGCGGCGGGACGATCCTCGGCAGCTCCCGGACGAACCCATACAAACGCGACGACGGCGCGCAGCGCGTGCGCGAGACACTCTCGCAGCTGGACGTGGAGGCAATCATCGCGATCGGGGGCGAGGACACGCTCGGCGTGGCCAACAGGCTTCACCACGACGGGGTGAGGGTGATCGGCGTCCCGAAGACGATCGATAACGACCTCGGCGCCACCGACGTCACCTTCGGGTTCGATACCGCGTTGCAGATCGCGACCGAGGCGATCGACCGCCTGCATACCACGGCCGAAAGTCACCACAGGATTCTGGTCGTCGAAGTGATGGGGCGACACGCCGGCTGGATCGCGCTTCATTCGGGTATCGCCGGTGGCGCCGACGTGATCCTGATTCCCGAGATCCCGTTCGACATCGACAACGTGTGTCGGCTGATCCAGCACCGCCACGACAGAGGTCGTCCTTTCTCGATCGTCGTCGTGGCCGAGGGCGCGACTCCGAAGGAGGGGACGATGGAGGTGGTGGCGAGCGGCGTTGACGAGTTCGGTCACGCGCGGCTCGGCGGGATCGGCACCCGCCTCGAGCAGGAGATCGAGAAACGCACCGGCTATGAGACGCGTGCCACGGTGCTCGGCCACGTGCAACGCGGTGGTACTCCGACCGCATTCGATCGCGTGCTCGCGACCAGGCTGGGGCTGGCGGCGATCCGGGCCGCGCACGACGGTGCATGGGGCATGATGGCCTCGCTCCAGGGCAACGCGATCAAGCTCGTGCCGCTGGCCGAGGCGGTAGCGGAGTTGCGCCAAGTGCCGGCCGAGGAGTACGAACGGCTTGGTGTTCTGTTCGGCTGAGAACCGTCGAGCAGGGCGCGAGGGCGGGCGCGACCGGGGTGCTGGTCGATGAGCAGTTCGGCTCTGACATCCCCGAGCAGGCGCGCGAGCGTGGCCTGAAGCTGGCCATGCCGGTCGAGAAGTCCGGCCAGGACGAGTTCGATTTTCAGTACAGCGATGAGTTCGGCGAGCACATCGAGCGCTTCGATCCGGACTTCGCCAAGGTGCTGGTGCGCACGAACGTGGACGGGGATGGCACGATGAACGAGCGCCAGCTCGGGCGCTTGGCCGATTGCTGCACGAGCATGACCGAAAGTTCCTGTTAAGTTGCTGGTACCGGCCACCGATGAGCAGCTGGCCAGCGTGGGGGGTGACTCGGATCGCTATGACGCGGAGCTGCGGCCGGAGTTGATGCGCTGAGCGATCGAGGCGAGTAGAAGGCCGGGGTGGAGGTTGATGTGTGGAAGATCGAGAGGCCGCGGCCTCGCAGATCGCCGGGAACTACCTGCACTTCGTTCAGGTGTATGAGGGCCAGGCCGTCGCGTGGCGCGGCAATGGCGTCCGTCGGTGAAAGATCCGGTACTGCCTCGTGGTGGGGGAAAGTACGGATGCCGTTCGGGCCCTCACCCCGATGCCCCGCGGGAACCCGACCCGTAGGTTCGGACTATGACCAACACCCTGACCGCGCTCGATGCGACCTTCCTCGAGCTCGAGCAGCAGGACGAAGGCGCGCTGATGGGCATCGGCGGGGTGAGCGTGTTCGACCCGGCCCCGGGGGGCGGCGCGCCCTCCATCGATGAGCTGTGCACCGACCTCGCGGCGCGCCTGGACTACCTGCCTCGCTACTCGCAGCGGCTCTCTTCGACGCGGACC
>JAFAZV010000087.1 GCA_019239445.1 Solirubrobacterales bacterium | reverse complement strand
CGGCCGCGTCGTGTGCGTCGGGTTGGCCGACGATCAGACCACGCTCAGCTTTCACGAGATCGTGCGCGGCCAGGTAGCGATCATCGGCTCCTACGCCTACACGATGGCGGATTTCGAGCAGGCTCTGGGCTTGCTCGTCGAGGGCCGCGCATCGCTCGGCGAGCTGGCGCCGGTGCTGCCGCTCGAAGAGGGACCCGATGCGTTCGCGCAACTCGCGAAAGGCCCTGGGGATCAGGTCAAGATCTTCCTGGCGGGCGCGGGCGGCGCTTGAGCGCCGCGCCACTTGCCGGCCGCGTGGCCTTGGTGGCCGGCGCATCGAGCGGCATCGGCGCGGCCACAGCACGGTTGCTGGCTGAGGCGGGCGCGACCGTACACGTCGCCGCACGGCGTCGTCCCGAGTTGGGCGCTGGCGTAGCCGCCCACGAGCTCGACATCACCGACCGGGCCGCGGTCGCTGCATTGACGTCTGCGCTGACCGAGCGCGAGCCGATCCACACCCTCGTCGTCGCGGCGGGCACCAACCTGACCGAGCGCTCGCTCGAGCGCCTCACCCCCGAGGCGTGGGACACGATGGTCGCGGTCAACCTCACCGGTGCGTTCAACCTGGTGCACGCGCTGCTGCCGGGGCTGCGCGAGGCACAGGGTGACGTCGTGCTGATCGGCTCGGTGTCGGGAAGCTGGCCCGATCCCTCGGGCGCTGCGTACCAGGCCGCGAAGGCCGGGCTGCTCGCCTTCGCACGTGCAGCGGGATTCGAGGAGCACGGGCACGGCGTGCGCTTCACCACGATCCTCCCCGGTGTGGTCGACACGCCGCTGCTCGACCGGCGACCGACGCCGCCGTCGCCGGAAATGCGCGCCCACATGCTCGCGCCGGAAGATGTGGCGGAGGCGTGCCTGTTCGCGGTGACCAGGCCGCCGCGCGCCCACGTTGCCGAGCTGACAATCCTTCCGAGTGCGCTGCAGTCGGTGGGCAAGACGAACGTCGCCAACCCCTCGCCGCCGTCCGCCGAGCCGGCGGCGAATGACGCCTCGGCCGACCTGTAGACCTAGACTCGGCACCCGAGGAGGTAGGTCCACGTATCCAGGCGAGCAATGACGGACGCGCGACGTTCGCGCGCGCATCTTGAACTCATGCCAGCGATCCCGCGCTGCTGCTGCACCATGCTCTCGACATGGCAGCCGGGCACGACGAGTACTGGACGAAGACGATGCGCGACGCTTGGGAGGCCGCCCGTGATGCCGGCGTCAACCTGGCCTTCATGGGCGCGAATGACAGCTACTGGCAAGTCGGCTATGAAGACGGCGGGCGCACCCTCGTCGGCTATAAGGCGTCGCCCGATCCCGACCCCGAGCCGGGACAGAAGACAACGCAGTTTCGCCAAATGAGTCCGGCGCGGCCCGAATGTGGCTGTTCGGAGTGCAGCTCCAAGACGATGTCCTGTACCACCGTAACCTCGACCTGGTGGCGGATTCAGCGGTGCCAAGGGACCCCTGGTTTGCGGGCTCCGGCCTGAGCACCGGGTCGGTGCTCTCGGGGCTTGGGGGCAGCGAGACCGACGCCGTCATGCCGGGCTGCCACGTCCCGCCGGTCACGCGCCTGTTCAGCGCCTCCGGGCCTCCGCTGCCGAACGGCACGCCCGTGCGGCAGGACACCGTCCGCTACACCGCGTGCTCCGGGGCGGAGGTGTTCAGCGCCGGATCGCTGCAGTTCGCGTGGGGCCTCGATGACTGGCGCGATGCGATCTACACCGGGCCGGGGCTACCAGCGGTGCCTCCCGCCGACCCGCGGCTCCAGGCGGCGATGACCCGGGCGCTTGCCGACCTCGTGCGCTCGCACGTGCCCAGTCGCGGTCCGCCACAGGTCTGCGTGCCCAGCGCCGGCATCTTGGCGACAGCGCGCTGGGCGGCAGTCGGCCAGCAACTCAATTTCAGCGCCGCGACCGACCCCTACGGGCAGATCGCGAGCCAACGCTGGACGATCTCCCTCCCTGGCTCATCAGCGACCACCGACCAAAGCGGGGTTGAAGGGCCCACGGTCACCACCACCGCCAGGTCCGGCACGGCTCGCATCAACTTGACCGTCGCCGACCGCAGCGGCGCGACGGCGAAGAAGCTACTCAAGCTGCAAGTGTGCCCCTGCCCGTGGGGGTTGGCCGCCGCCCACCGACCAGCGACTGCCATGTCGGCTGATGGATATCGGCGCGCTGCGACAGATCCGCCACAGCCTCTGGTTCGTGCCAAACGCGCCCGCGGCAGATCTCCGGCTCACGACGTACCTGATGGGCGTGCGAGGCCGGAGGATCAGGCTCACCCACGTAGGAACCACCACCGCCGCCTACACATCGACACCCATCCGGATCCGGACGGGCGGAGGCCCGACGGAGGTCGATGTGAGCTCGTTCGTTGCCGGACATCGCTGGCATCAGCGGTTCGTGCTCGGTCCCGCATCGGCAAGGGGGCGCCCCAGCGCGGGCCTGCAAGTAGCGACGACGTGCGACGGGGTCTCGGCCCAAATCCTGACCCCGATCTTTGGAGCCGGCCGGCAAATCCCGCTGCGCGTCGGTGTAAGCAGCCGGGGCCGGATTGTTGTGTCGTTGATCGGGCCCAGCGGAGCCTCACTCACTCGCCGCATCGTCGTCATGCGGCGTCGGACTCAAACCATCGCGTTCGCCCCGCCGCGCCTGTCCCATGGCGCGTACACCGTCACCGTGTCCGCCTGGCGCTCCCGCCTACCGCAGCCGATCCGCCTGACCGCACTCTTGCTCTAGGGGAAAGGATGGCGTCCCCCGTCTCGAACTGCACGTGTTCCATAGCGGCAGCCGCAATCGTATTTCGATGAGATCGCGTTGGTCCGCAGGTCTTAAGGGGCAATGATTGAGAGCGGAGGCGGCCAATGGGAGAGATACACGTTCACGAGTTCATGACCCTCGACGGCGTGATCGACACGCCGACGTGGACCGCCGACTACGGCTTCGACCCTCAGATGGGCGAAGCGATCGCCGCGGTGACCCAGCGAGCCCGAGGCATCCTGCTCGGGCGCACGACCTACGAGATGTTCGAGCCGGCCTGGTCCACGCGCACAGTCGAGGACGATCCCGGCGCGCCGTTCTTCAACGACACCGTGAAGTACGTCGTCTCCGCGACGCTAACTAGCCCGAGTTGGAGGAACTCGGAGATCGTCGGACCGTACGAGCCGGATGCGGTCAGGAGGTTGAAGCAGGAGGTCGACGGCGGGCTGTACGTCAGCGGCAGCGGCACGCTAGTGCGCGCGATGCTCGCCTCCGGGCTGGTCGACGAGCTGCACCTGTTCGTCTACCCGCTCACTCGCGGCTCGGGGCCTCGACTGTTCGCGCCCGACGCGCCGCCCGCACAGCTGTCGCTTTCGGCCAGCCAGACGTACGGGAACGGCGTCGTCTACCTCGCCTACCGCCCGCTTACCTGAGGCCGCGCGCCCCGCGCAGACGCGGATAGGCTGCCGCGCGTGGCGGAATTGATCTTGGGTCCGCTGCTGCGCTACGTCGGCGAGCGCGAGGCAACCGTGTGGGTCGAAACCGACGCGCCATGCCAGGTCGAGGTGCTCGGCCACCGGGCGCGGACGTTTCACGTCGCAGGCCATCACTACGGGCTAGTGGCGATCGATGGACTCGAGCCGGGGCGCAGCCGCGAGTACGGCGTTGTGCTGGACGGCGAGCGACGCTGGCCTGAGCCGCGAAGCGCGCTGCCGCCGAGCCGTGTCCGCACGCTGCATCCCCACGACGAGTTGAGCATCGCTTTTGGGTCCTGCCGGGTAGCCGCTCCGCAGTCGCCGCCGTACAACCTCGAGCGACAGGAGCACCGCCTCGGGCTGGGCGTCGATGCGCTGCTCGCATTGGCGCGCCGCGTCTCACAGCAGCCTGAGGCGCAGCGGCCATCGCTGCTGCTGATGGTCGGCGATCAGGTCTATGCCGACCATGTCTCGCCGGCCACGCGCGAGTTCATGGCCTCGCGGCGATCGCTGGACGAGCCGCCCGGTGAGGAGATCGCCGACTTCGAGGAGTACACCCGCCTTTACCGCGAGGCCTGGCGCGAGCCGCTGATCCGCTGGCTGCTCTCGACCGTTCCCAGCGCGATGATCTTCGACGACCACGAGGTCATCGACGACTGGAACATCTCTGCCGCCTGGAAGGCGAGGGTGCGCCGGCACCCGTGGTGGCGAGCGCGGATCGCCGGCGCGTTCATGGCTTACTGGCTCTATCAGCACCTCGGCAACCTCTCCCCGGAGCAGCTCCGTCAAGACGAGCTGCTGCAGCGTGCGCGCGCCGCCGATGATGCGGCTCCCATGCTCGAGGAGTTTGCGCTGCACGCGGACCGCACTACCGCCGGCAAGCGCTGGAGCTTCAGCCGCGAGTTGGGGCGCTCGCGCCTCGTCGTGATCGACTCCCGCGCCGGCCGCGTGCTCTCCGATGGCCGGCGCGAGATGCTCGACGAGGAGGAGTGGCGCTGGCTCCAGGACGAGCTGCGGGGCGTGACCGATCACCTGCTCCTCGCCACTTCGCTGCCGTTTCTACTTCCGACTTCGATCCACGACATCGAGCGCTGGAACGAGGCGGTGTGTGCGGGCGCCTGGGGGTCGACCGCGAGCAAGCTCGGCGAGCGGCTCCGGTACGCCATCGATCTCGAGCACTGGGCCAGCTTCGGGTCGTCCTTCGATCGGCTGGCCGGGCAGCTACGTGAGATTGGCGCAGGCGGCAACGAAGCCGGCCGGTGTCGATCCTCCTGCTCTCCGGGGATGTCCACTTCGCCTATCTGGCCGAGGCCATGCTGCCGCGGGCGTCTACCGCGTCCAGCATCTGGCAGGTCGTGTGTTCGCCGTTTCGCCATTCGCTCGACCCCTCGCTTCGTCTGGCGAACCACGCTGCCTTCAGCCGGGTTGTGGCGAGCGCCTCTCGGCTGCTCGCGCGCTCGGCGGGTCTGCCCGCGCCCTCGCTTGAGTGGCGCATGGTGCAGGGTCCGTACTTCGACAATCAGATCGCCACGCTCGAGCTGCGCGGCCGACGCGCTTATCTCAGGCTCGAGCGACCAGCGCCGCACGAGCTCCGGCTCGAGCCTGTCCTGCAGACGCGCCTCAGCTGACAGCGGCGGCTAGCTCGCCTGCGTGATCGAATCGCAGCGGGTCGCTGAGCCGGAGCGTTGGCCCAGCTCGACGCCGCCGATCGCCCGCAGGTGCCGCGCCAGCGCGCGCGGCCCAACCGCACCCGCCGGCAGCTCGACGACGAACGACGTGGTCCCGGGAAAGCTCGAGTTCGACCAGCCCGTCTCGACGCCGGCGAGAAACGTGAGGCAGGTCGCCCGCAGACCGGCGAGCTGGGCGTAGCGGCGGGCGACGCCGCGGTCCCCGCCGGCCATGTCGACGAGATCCATGTGCTGGTGGTAGGTGATCGTGCCCGCCGGCCGGATCCGGGCCACCAAGCGCATTGCAGCGCGGGTCTCCGGTTCTGAGGCAGCACGAGACCCCGAGCGGTACACGGGATCGCTGATGCGCTGCCAGCGGTAGGGGAAGTTGCGGTTGAGGTCGACCCCGTGCGCGTTCTGGCGCGTGCCGGCCGCGGTGCCATCTGGGTTCATCTCCGGCACGATCCACAGCTGCACGCCGTTCGGCACCGGCGCGCGCCTGAGGGCGGAGGTGATGGCCAGACCGGCGCATTCGTTGCCGTGGATGCAGCCGACCACGAGGATCTTTCGTTTGGCGTGCGCGGAACCAAAAGTCCAGGCGACGATCGGCCGCCCCTGCACCGAGGTGCCGATCACGACGCGCATGGCGGCCGCCGCGCTCGCGCTGCCGAGGCACCAGACCAGGGCCGACAATACGATGAGGAGGAGCGTGCTCCTGCGGACGGCCACCACGGGCGAGCCTACACCGACGGTAGGCCGGCGACGCCGGCCGTCGGTGCGCCGGGTCTTCGGCCGGGGTCTCCTCCTGGCCTCGATCGTGTTCCTGGCGGCTTGTGGGCAGACGCGACACGTGGCCACGCCTGTAAACACGGTCGCCGAAACGACGGCCACTGCGCCGGCGGTCGCGCCCGAAGCAAACGCCGGCGCCGGCACTACCGAAACGAGCGCGCGTAGCTCCAGCGCCTCTGCTACGCGCCAGCGGCCGACGCCGGCGCCAGCACCGCGACCGCGCGCCGTGGCTCGCGTCCCCGAGCCGCGGATCGTCTGGGACCCGATCCCGTTCGGGTCGAGCCGCCGGCAGGAGATGGTGGCTTACGCCGAGCGCCATTACGGACTCCATACATACAAGCTGATCGACCCGCGCGTGATCGTGATCCACTACACAGACGGGCCTGACTTCACCTCAGCGTTCGACACGTTCGCGGCCGATACACCCGACATCGAGCTGCACGAGCTGCCCGGAACTTGCTCGCACTTCGTCATCGACGGCGCCGGCGTCATCCATCAGCTGGTCTCGCTGAGCATCATGTGCCGCCACACCGTCGGCCTGAACTGGACCGCGATCGGCGTCGAGCACGTCGGCTACAGCGACCGGCAGATCCTCGCGGACCGGCGCCAGCTAGAGGCCAGCCTCCGGCTCGTGCGCTGGCTGCGCTGCCGCCTGCACATCCCGATCGCCAACGTCATCGGCCACAACGAGAGCCTCACCAGTCCCTACCACCACGAGCGAGTTGCAGCGCTGCGTACCCAGACGCACGACGACTGGACTCATGCCGACATGCAGATCTACCGCGGACGGCTGCGGCAGCTCGGAGGTTGTCTCGCCGCCCGCGGCTAGCTGAGCGGACGCTGCCAGACGAGCGAGTAGCGCCAGAGGAGGTGACGGCGAAAGCGCGCGCCGGGCAGCAGCCTCTGCCCCGTCTCCCGCATCTCCGCGTAGGACGCCCGCGGCGGCATGGGCGGGGAGGGCGACTCCCAGACGTTCCGCGTCAGGCGCGAGAGGCGGTTGACCACCACCGAGGCCACGTCACGCGGCAGGTCGCCCGGGTACCGCGACCGGGCCAAGCCGACCGCGACCAGGACTCCGCCTGGTGCGAGCAGAGCGCGCATCCGCCTCAGTGCCGCATCCGCATCCATGTGGTGCAGCGACGCCACCGCCGTGATCAGATCGAAGGACCCCGGCGAGAACCGAGCGGTGAGAAAGTCGGCCTGGACGTACGCGATGTCACCCGCCTCAGGATGCGCACCGGCCGCGGCGATGCTTGGCGGGTCACAATCGATGCCGGTGACCGACGACACCGACCGACGAAGCTGACGCGTCAGCGTGCCTTCGCCGCACCCGACGTCCAGCGCTCGCCGGCACTCGGGCGGCATCGCCGCTGCGATCAGCGGCCACCGGTGCAGGTTGTGATTCCAGCGCTCGCTGCGCACTCCGATCCCTTATGGTGACGCGCCGCCAGATGTCCATTCCAGCGGTTTCGATCATCACCGCGTTGGCTGACCGGGCCGGGCACCGGCTCGTGGAAACCTACGACGTACTGGTGAGGGCACGGACGCAATGGGAGTGGTTGATCCAACTCGACGGACCGGCGCGCGACCGGCTGCCCGAAACCTTGCTTCTCGACGAGCGCGTCAGGGTCGAGGTCAACGGTCTGCAGCTCGGAATCGCGACCACGCGCAACCGAGCCCTCGCGCGGGCCGCGGCACCGTTGCTTTTGAACGCTGACAGCGATGATGTTCCGACCGTTGCGGCGCTCGATGGCCTGGCGCCGGCATTTCAGGATGCGAGCGTCGGGCTCGCATTCGGGGATTGGATCGAGCTCTGGCCGGACCGTGCTCCGTGGACACCGGAGGTTCGCTTCGCGCCCGGTCGTCTCGAGCCGGGAGCGTTGTCCCGTATCTGGAGTGTCGAGCGCTGGGTGCCCCTGCATCTGGCCGGCGCGATGTGGCGCACCGACGCGGTGTTGGCCGCCGGCGGCTGGAGCGCCACCGTCGGTGGCTCCGATATCGGATTGATGCTCGGCGTCGACGTCCGCTGGGCAAGCGTCTATGTCCCCGTCACCACGTTTACCTATCACCACCACGCGCGACAGGTCACTGCGTCGCATGACTGGCAATCGCAGTTCGATCGTGACATGAGGTTCCTCGCGCGTCGCCAGCGCGCGCTCGCAGCATTCAAAAGTTCACATCCCGTTTGAAGACACGCTAGCCCGGGAACGTGGGCCGGAGAGGAGAGTCCCCGGCCCGGGAGGGCGCTGTGTCAGAAGCCAACGGCTCCGTCGTCGAGATCCGCGACGTCAGTAAGCGGTTCCCGGGCGTACAGGCGCTGAACTCGGTCAGCCTGGACATCAAGCCAGGTGAAGTGCATGCCGTCGCCGGCGAGAACGGCGCCGGCAAGTCGACGCTGATGAAGCTGCTCTCGCAGCTCGAGAAGCCGAGTGACGGGAAGATCCTCGTCGAAGGCAAGCCGGTGCGCTTCCGCAACCCGAGGTACGCCCAGCGACTTGGTATCGCGATGGTCCACCAAGAATTCGCGCTGGCGCCACATCTGACCGTGGCCGACAACCTGTCGCTCGGACGTGAGGACAGCCACGCCGGGTTGATCGTCCGCGGCACCGAGAAGCGCCGTGCCCGCAAGCTGCTCGAGCGGGTTGGGCTCGACCTCGATCCCGGGCGTCGCGTCTCGTCTCTCTCGGTAGCCGATCAGCAGCGGGTCGAGATCGCCAAGGCGCTCGCGGTCGACGCCAAGGTGGTGATCATGGACGAGCCGACGGCGACGTTGACCGAAGCCGAGATCGACGACCTGTTCGAGCTGATCGAGCAGCTCAAGAACGACGGCATCGCGATCTTCTACATCTCGCATCGCCTCGAGGAGGTGGTCCGGATCGCTGACCGGGTGACCGTGATGCGCGACGGCGAGGTCATCGAGACGCTGTCGAAGGGTGACTTCGACGAGTCCAAGCTCGTGCGGCTGATGGTCGGCCGCGAGATCGACACTCTCTATCCGAAGGAGAAAGCCGAGATCGGCGACGCCGTGCTCCGCGTCGAAGGCGTTACTCGCCCGGGCGTGCTCCTCAATTGCTCCTTCGAGGTGCGGGCGGGCGAGATCCTCGGGCTGGCGGGCGTCGTCGGCGCCGGGCGCACCGAGCTCGCGCGCGCGGTGTTCGCGGCCGATCCGATCGCCTCCGGCCGCATCGAGCTCGACGGCAAGGAGCTCTCGCTGGGCTCGCCGGGTGAAGCGATCGCGGCGGGCATTGGCTACCTGACCGAGGACCGCAAGGGCGAGGGTCTGGCCATGCAGCTGTCGGTCGAGAAGAACATCACGCTGGCGCACATCCCCGGTCCGGGCATCTGGATCGACCGACACAAGGAGCGTTCGGTCGCCGAAGGCCGACAGAAGGAGCTCGATATCCGCACGCCGTCGTTGCACCGCGCGGTCGAGGCGCTCTCAGGCGGCACGCAGCAGAAGGTCGTCGTCGCGAAGTGGCTCGAGACCGACGCCCGCGTGTTGTTCTTCGACGAGCCGACACGCGGGATCGACGTTGGGGCGAAGGCGGAGATCTTCAAGCTGATGAGTCACCTCGCGGCGCGAGGACGCGCTGTCGTCCTGATCAGCTCATACCTACCCGAGCTGACGAACATGTGCGACCGGATCATCGTGGTGCGCGACGGCCAGACCGTCGGCGAGCTAAAGCGAGACGAATTCGACGACGAGCGCATCATGGCGCTCGCGTCCGGCATGGAGAGAGAGGCTGCATGAGCACCAACGTTGGAACGCCACACCGCCCGACGTTCTCGTTGGGAGTGCCCGAGGGGCTGCGTGACCGGCTGAACGACGTCATCTCTCAGCTCGCGGCAGCAGCCGGGCTGATCGTCGTGTTCATCGCCCTCACATTCGCGTCTCCCTATTTCCTGACGTCGAACAACCTGTTCAACATCGGCGTGCAGGTGTCGATCGTGGCCATCGTCGCGGTGGGGCAGACGCTGGTGATCCTGACCGCGGGAATCGACCTTTCGGTCGGCTCCGTGGCCGGCTTCGGCGGGATCCTGGGCTCGATGGCGATCGCCAAGGCGGGGTTACCGATCGTTCCCGGCGTCATCATCGGGGTGCTCGTCGGTGGCGCTATCGGCGTCGTCAACGGCGTGCTAATCACGCAGATGCGCTTGCCGCCGTTCATCGCCACACTCGGCATGCTTGGGGTCGCGCGAGGCTTGACCTTCATCGTCGGCGGCGAGAACGCGGTCTACGGCCTGCCGGCGAACTTCCGGCTGTTCGGCGAGGGGCAGATCGGTCCCATCCCGATGCCGGTCATCTATCTGATCGTTATCGCGGTCATCGGTCACATCGTCCTCAGCCGGACGAAGCTCGGACGCTATGCGTACGCGATCGGCTCCAACGAGGAGGCGGCACGCATCTCTGGGATCCCGCTCAACCGCTACAAGCTGGCCGTGTATGTGATCTCGGGCGCGCTGGCCGGCTTCGGCGGGATGATCGCCGCTTCGCTCGTGCACTCGGGGCAGCCGAACTACGGCGTCGGGCTCGAGCTCAACGCGATCGCCGCCTGCGTGATCGGTGGCGCCAGCCTGTTCGGCGGCGTCGGGACGATCGGCGGGACGCTGATCGGCGCCCTGCTGATGGCCGTGATCACCAACGGCGCCGTGCTGCTCAACATCACCCAGTACTACCAGCAGGTGATCATCGGAGTCATCATTTGGCTGGCCGTTTGGTGGGACCAGGTGCGCCGGCGCCGGCTTGCCGCGGCCACCGAGCAGTCCCACGGCCGGCGCGGCACCGACGCGGCGGAGAGCAATGGCGGTGAAGGCCGTGGCGGCGAAGGCCGAGGCGGCGAGCAGGAGGGCGCCAGTGCGACCGCATAGGCTGCTCGCGCCGGTAATCGCGCTGCTGGCGTGTGTCGCCAGCGGATGTGCCGTGGTCAAAGACCACAAGGCCAAAATTTCACTGGAAAACACTGCGCCGATCCACATCGCGGTGATACCGAAGTCAGTAGGCCTCGACTACTGGTCAAAGGTGCACGCCGGCGCAACCTGCGCGGCCGGACAGATGCCCGGAGTGTCTGTCACCTGGAACGGGGTGACTGACGAAACCGATGTCGTCGGCCAGCTCAACCTGCTCAACAACTACATCGCGACCGGCGTCAACGGGCTCGTCTACGCGGCCACCGATGCCACGGCGATGAACGAGGTCTCGACCGGCGCCACGAAAGCCGGTATCAAAGTGGTCTCGATCGATTCCGGCACGACGCCGCAGCCGAGCAACGTGCCGCTCATCGAGACCAACAACATAAGCGCGGCCGAGCTCGCGGCCTCGCAGCTTGCGAAAGCCGTCGGCCCGGGCGGAGGCAAAGTGGCGATCATCGCCTTCCACGCCGGTTCACAGACAAACGACCAGCGCGTCCAGGGCTTCGAGCAAGGTCTCAAACGCTTCCCCAAGCTGCATCTGATCGGCGTCCAGTACAGCCAGAACGACTACAACACAGCGTTGACGGTGACGGCGAACATACTCACCGCCAATCCCGACCTCAAGGGCATCTTCGCCGCCAATGAGGCCAGCGACATCGGCGCCGTCGAGGCGACGCGCATCGCGCATCGCGCGGGCAAGGTGAAGATCATCGGCTGGGATACCTCGCCCGACGAGATCAGCGGAGTCAAGGAAGGGCTGGTCGCCGGGCTGATCTCGCAGGACCCGTTCCGCATGGGCTATGACGGTGTCCGCGGTGCGGTCGCCTTATTGCGCCACCAGGGCAACCCGAGTAATGAGAACACCGGCGCCGTGATGGTGACGAAGTCCAACCTCAACAATCCCGTCGTCCGTCAGTTCATCACCCCCCGGTGCGGCCCACCGCGTCAGGTCGACGTCGGCTGACGCGAGACGGCCGGGTCACCCTCGAGGGACCTGACAGGTGAGCATGAACGAGGCACCGGCCGCGGTCATCACGGGCGCGGCCCGAGGCATCGGCGCCGCTTGCGCACACTCGTTTGATGCCGCGGGCTGGGGCGTGGTCCTCGTCGATCGTGACCCCGACGCGCTCGCAGCCACCGCTGCCGCATGCTCTGAGCGTGCGCTGACGCTTACCGGCGACGTCACCCGCCGCGATGACAACGAGGCCGCTGTGCGCCTCGCGAACGAGCGGTTCGGGCGCCTCGACGCCGTCGTCGCCAACGCCGGGGTGAACCTCGCCCGCCCGATCGAGGAGACCAGCGACGCGGACATCGACCGCCTGCTCGACGTGAACCTGCGCGCGGTTATCTACCTCGCGCAGGCGGCGCGCGTATCACTGGCGCGCACATCCGGGAGCATGGTCGTGATGGCCTCCAAGACCGGCCTCGTCGCCCAGCCCGATTCGCCGCTCTACTGCGCCAGCAAAGGGGCCGCGATCCAGCTGGCGCGAGCGCTCGCGCTGGACTGGGCAGCCGACGGCATCCGCGTCAACGCGGTCTGCCCGGGCATCGTCGAGACGCCGATGCTCGAAGAGTTCTTCAGCCAGCTTCCCGATCCGGAGCGCTCACGGGAGGAGTTCGAGCATGCTCAGCCGCTGGGACGACTGGCGCGGCCGAGCGAGTGCGCAGCCGCGGCGCTGTTCCTAGCCTCCGCGGCGGCTTCGTTCATCACCGGCGTCGCGCTGCCGGTGGACGGCGGCTTCACCGCTCAGTGAGCTCGGCATCCTCACCCGGCCGGGTTCTCGTCGTCGGGTCGATCAACGAGGACGTCGTCCTGCGCGTGGCTCGAGCGCCGCATGCCGGGGAGACGGTCACGGCGAAGGAACGCGCCCGTCACCCTGGCGGCAAGGGTGCCAACCAGGCCGTGGCCGCCGCGCGGGCCGGAGCGCAGGTTGACATGGTCGGGCGGGTCGGAGCGGATGCGGCCGGAGAGCGGATGATCGATGCCCTTCGCGACGAGGGAGTGCGGACTGGCTCGATCCAGAGGCTGGAGGACGTCGAAACCGGCACGGCCTACATCACTGTGGCCGACGACGGCGACAACATCATCGTCGTCGATCAGGGCGCCAACGCCAAGCTCTCGGCGGGGGACGTCGAGGCGCACCGCGGCGAGATCGAGCGCGCCGATGTGTTGCTCGCGCAGCTCGAGATACCGGTCGAAGCGGTGACGGCGGCAATGGATGTCGCCCGCCGAGCTGGCATACGGCTCGTCCTCACGCTGGCTCCCGCCGCGCGGCTGCCGCCTGATGTGCTCGCCGACATCGATCCCTTGCTCGTCAACGAGCATGAGGCCGGTGTGGCCCTCGGCGACGCTCGAGACGAGGCGGCGGATGGCGCCGACGCCGGCGATCTCGCCCGCCGGCTACTCGAACTCGGCCCTCGCTCCGTCGTCATCACGCTCGGGGCGCAAGGCGCGGTCTATGCCCACGCCGACGGCGTCCGGCATCTGAGTGCATATCCCGTCGAAACCGTGGTGGACACGACAGGGGCCGGCGACGCCTTCGCCGGGGCGCTGGCCGCCGCGCTGGCGCGCGGGAGCGAGCTGGCTGAGGCGGTTGGGGCGGGCCTCGAAGCGGCCGCGGGCACCGTCACGCGAGCCGGGGCCCGTTGAAGGACCGGGGGGTTAGTGGTGCGAGCGGCTGATTCAGCGCTAGCCTCGTAGACCGTCTACAAGCGAGAGGAGAGTGGCGGTGAGCACTGCTGTCGGATCCCGAATCTTCGACGCCAGTGAGGCGCACGGCAAGCTGTGGGCCGGCAGGTGGCAAAGCGCGTCGGCAACGCTTCGGGTACGTGAGCCCGCTACGGGCGAGACGTTGCTCGAAGTCGGCCAGGCGACCGCCGACGACGTCGCTCGCGCCGCGCACGATGCAGCCGCGGCGCAGCCTGATTGGGCTTCGCGGCCCGCGGCGGAGCGGGCCGCGGTGATGACGCGCGCCGCGGAACTGCTCGAGGCCCATAACGAGGAAGCCGAGACGTGGCTCGTCCGCGAGGCGGGGTCGATTCGTCCCAAGGCCGGGTTCGAGGTCATGCAGCTCGTCCTCGGCGAGCTCAAAGCCGCGGCGGCACTGACCGAGGAGCCGCTCGAACACGAGGTCGCAGGCCAGCCCGGGCAGCGTTCGGTGATCCGTCGCGTTCCGGTAGGCGTCGTCGGCGTGCTCTCACCGTGGAACTTCCCGATGATCCTTGCCATCCGTTCGCTGGCCCCAGCGCTTGCGCTCGGCAACGCCGTCGTACTCAAGGCCGACCCGCACACACCGGTGTCGGGGGGCTTCTTCCTCTCCTCGCTGCTGCACGCCGCAGGGCTCCCGGCCGGGCTGCTGCACGTGCTTCCCGGCGGCGCCGCCGCCGGCCAGGCGGTGTGCGAGGTACCGGAGATCGGCATGGTTTCGTTTACGGGCTCGACCGCAGTCGGACGCCTGGTGGGCGAGGCCTGCGGGCGAAACCTCAAGCGTGTCGCGCTCGAGCTCGGCGGCAACAATGCCTTTCTCGTTCTCGAAGACGCTGATGTCGAGGCGGCCAGCTCAGCGGGCGCGTGGGGATCGTTCCTACATCAGGGTCAGATCTGCATGACGGCGGGTCGGCATCTCGTGCACGAGAAACTCGCAGATGCTTATGTTGAGGCGCTGGCCGCACGCGCTTCGCACCTGCCGGTTGGCGATCCGAACACGCAGGAAGTCGCGATCGGGCCGCTGATCGATCCCCAACAGGTCGAGCGCGTTGACGGACTCGTGCGCGACGCGCGGGAGGCCGGCGCGCAGGTTGTGGCCGGAGGCGAAGCGAACTCTCCCTACTACCCGCCGACCGTGCTGAGGCAGGTCAAGCCCGAGATGCGGGCTTGGAAGGAGGAGATCTTCGGCCCCGTCGCGCCGATCATCACCTTCTCCTCCGACCAGGAGGCGGTCGCGCTGGCGAACGGAACCGACTACGGGCTCAGCACGGGCATCTACACGGCGGATCTGGAGCATGGGCGCCGGCTGGCCGATCAGGTCCGCAGCGGGCTCGTGCACATTGGCGATCAGACCGTGGCCGACGATCCCGCTGTCCCGTTCGGCGGCAACGGCGCGTCGGGCAACGGCGCTCGTTTCGGCGGCCCCGCCAACCTCGAGGAGTTCCTGGTCTGGCAGTGGCGGACCGAACGAGCTGAGCCTGCCACCTATCCGTTCTGACTCGAGGACGTCCGGGCCTACGACCTGAAGCGCCCAAATTGCGGTGGTGAGCTAGTCCTGCCTCGGCGGGCTTGGCTCGTCGCTTTCGACGATCAGCGCCAGCAGATGCCGCGGCCCGTGGACGCCCTCAACTCGAGACAGCTCGATGTCCGAGCTCGCCGATGGTCCCGAGATGAAGGTGACCGGCGCGCGGTCCTCGGCCACGGCGCGCTCAAGCGCTGCTAGCGCCTGCGGAACTCCGGGATGAATCTGGTCGCTGTGGATGACGCATATGTGATGATCGGGTACGAGCGTGATCGCCCGTCGCCCCGATGTGCCGTGACCGTCGAGGACGATCGTCCCGGTCTCGGCAATCGCCACCGCACACCCAGTCACGGCAGCGTCAACCGCATCGAGCTCAGCCGGCGTCAGTTGCTGATCCTCGACCACCTCGACGCCGTCCGGGTGCCAATCCCGCGACAGCGATGAGGGCACGACGACACGGTGAAGCTCCAGGCGCGCACAGGCGTCGGACAGTGCCTCGGCCAAGTCCGCCGCCCCCATGCGGCGAACGTCCACGTTGTAATCGCGCAGGCGGTCAATGAACCGCTCGATCCGCTCGTGGGTGGACGCTTCCGATTGCCGCCGGTAGGCGCGTGCTACGACGACGTCGTCAGGCCGCTCGTGTACCGGCACGTCCTCCAGCGCGCGCCGCACCCGACTCAGGACCTCCTCGCGCGCACTCGTCACGGCCGGCTCCGCCACCAGTCCCGGAAGGTCTGCTTCGGCAGCGGGCGGAGGTCGCGCAGCGCGCTCCAGCCTCCAAGTGGTCCGGGCAGGCGCGAGATCTTGCCCTGGTGTACGAGCGGTAGCTGACCGACCCGGCCAGCGCGCTGCGCTGCCTCATAGAGCCGGCGGTTGGCGAACACCCGCGCCATCGCCTGCATGGCCACGTGCTCGGGAGAAAGCCGCTCGCGCAGCGCGCCCTCGCGCGTGGCCTGCGCAACCTCCTCGTGGCGGAGGTGCACGAGCACCTCGGGGATGTTGATCTTGACGGGGCAGACCTCATAACAGGCCCCACACAGGCTCGACGCGTATGGCAGTGAGCCCGCGGCCGTCATCCCGCTGAGCATCGGGGTGAGAATCGCGCCGATTGGACCCGGATAGGTCGAGCCGTACGCGTGGCCGCCAGTCCGCTCGTACACCGGGCAAACGTTGAGACAGGCTGAGCAGCGGATGCAGCCGAGCGCCTGTCGGCCGACCTGATCCGCAAGGACGTTCGTTCGGCCGTTATCGAGCAGCACGAGGTGGAACTCTCGCGGGCCGTCGCCCTCGATGACCCCCGTCCAGAGCGACGTGTATGGGTTCATCCGCTCCGCGGTGGACGAGCGCGGAAGCAGCTGCAGGTAGACCTCGAGGTCCTGCCAGGTCGGGATGATCTTCTCGATCCCCATCACGCTGATCAGGACGTCGGGCAGAGTCGTGCACATCCGCCCATTGCCTTCGGACTCGACGACGGAGACAGTCCCGGTCTCCGCCACCGCGAAGTTGACGCCACTGACCCCGACGCGCGCGTTCAGGAACAGCTTGCGCAGATGCCGGCGAGCGGTCTCGGCCAATTCGCGCGG
>JAFAZV010000012.1 GCA_019239445.1 Solirubrobacterales bacterium | reverse complement strand
CTCCAAGCTGGCTCGCCAGCCAAAAAGAGAGGTGGGCCCGCGCCGCTGGGGCACGGGCCCACCTTAAGGACGACCCTGGTAGGGCTGGGGGCCGTCCGAGGCCCGCGAGAAAGGGGGCGATGCTCGCGGGCCCGAGCGACATCCGTGTCAGGGCGACAGCATAGCGCCGCCTAGCTACGGAACAGGCGCAAGTTCGTCAAATTCTTCGGCGGAGTTTCGACAGTTCGGCTTGCAGTCCGGCCCGCATGCGGCCGACACGCCGCCTTGCACGCCGCCTTGCACGCCCACCCAAGCCGCCACCGCAGGCAAGCCGACCCACCCAAGCCGCCACCGCAGGCAAGAAACCGCCCAGAACGACGGCAACAGCGAAACCTAACCCGGGAAAAACCGTTTCCGCCCTAACGTTCAGCCAGTTCCACGTTAAGCGTGGGTGCCAGGCCGAGAGCAGTTCATGCGCCCAGAGGGCTACGTCCAATCGCATCCAACGTCGATCGAGCACCCGCGCACGGTGTCGGTCCTCGACGTGCCGCTGGCGCTGACCGACTATTCGCGCACGGTGACCTTCATGGACGAGATGATCGAGGGCCCCTGGCCGGGCTACATCTGCGTCTGCAACGTCCATACGGTGATGTCCTCGAGCGAGGATCCCGAGCTGCGGGCGGCGCTGCTCGGCTCCTCCTTCAACGTGCCCGATGGCCAGCCGTTGGTGTGGGCGATCAATTCGCTCGGCTACTCCCTAACCGGACGGGTCTACGGCCCCGAGCTGATGGCCCGAGCCTGCGCTCACGCGACTTCGCAAGGGCATCGCTTCTACCTCTACGGCGGCCGAAACCAGGGCGCGCTGGTCCAGCTCGCGCTCAACCTGCGCACGCGCTACCCGGGGGTCAAGATCGTTGGCGGCTATTCGCCGCCGCACCGGATGCTCACTGAGGAGGAGCAGGACGCGATCGTCGAGGAGATCAACGATTCGCGCGCGGACGTGGTGTGGGTCGGGATCGGGGTGCCCAAGCAGGAGAAGTGGATGGCTCGCATGCGTCCGCTGCTCGAGGCGCCGGTGCTGGTCGGCGTCGGCGCCGCATTCGACTTCCACGCGGGCCTCGTCCCCCAGGCGCCGAACTGGCTGCAAGAGGCGGGCCTCGAGTGGGCGTACCGGCTCGCTCACGAGCCGCGACGGCTGTGGCGCCGCTACTTCCGCTACAACCCGCGCTTCCTCGGCGCCTTCGCGCGTCAGCTCGCCGAGCAGCGCCTCCGTCCCGTTCGCTGAAGCCGGCGACCACCGGCAGCCTGGCCCGGCCGGGAGAATTCCCTCGTGAGCTCGTCCCCCGGAACCTTGCCCCTCGGAACCTCGATCGTCGTCCCCACCCGCGCTCGACCCCGCTACCTCGAGGTGACGCTCGCCTCGATCCTCCCGCAAGCGCGCGATCTGGCCACCGAGGTCCTGGTGATCGCCGACGGACCCGACCCGACCGTCGCCGAGATCGCCGCTCGCCACGGCACGCGCCTGCTCACGCTGCCGGCAACCCGGGGCCTGAACGCCGCGCGCAACGCCGCTTTCGCCGCCACCGACACCCCGCTCCTCGCGTTCGTCGACGACGACGTCGAGGCGCCGCACGGCTGGCTCGAGGCGCTCCTCGCCGGCGCCGCCAGCACACCGGACCGCGACGTCTTCGGCGGTCCGATCCGCCCCCGGCTCGAAGGCTGCGCCCCGCGGTCCTGCGGCCGCGAGATGGCGCCCATCACGGCGCTCGACCTCGGCTCACAGGACCGCGACGTCCAGTTCGTGTGGGGCGCCAACATGGCCATCCGCCGCCGGGCCTACGAGCGCGTGGGCGCATTCGACGAGACGATCTCCGTGCGCGGCGATGAGGAGGAGTGGCAGCGCCGCTACGCCGCGCTCGGCGGCAAGGTCCGTTACCTCGCCCGCGCGGGCCTCTATCACCGGCGCGCGCCCGAGGACTCGAACCTGCGGGCGCTGACGCAGGCCGCCTACGTCCACGGTCGCGCCGCGCGCCGCTACGACCAGCGCAAGGGCACCGCGCCGGCGATCCACCGCGAGCTGCGCACGCTTGCCGGCTGCGCCTGGCATACGGCCCGTCGCCGCTGCGCCTTCGGCATCGTGTTCGGCGCGCACACCGCCGGTCGCCTGCGCGAGGCAGTTGCCGGATCGAGGTGAGCGCTCCGCCGCAGGACGACTTCGTCTCCGGCACGAGTGGCGAGGTGTCGGGGATTCGCACCACGGCGAAGGCGATCCTCGCCGACGCGCTCGACGACGCCACCGCGTTCGCCCGTCTTCAGCCCTACCGCCTGGGCCGCGCGGCCAGAACGCTGCCGCGCCGGCGCGTGCTCGTGCTCGCGATCGAGCGCACGGACACGCCGAACCTGCTCGCCGAGGCGCAAGCCGAGCTGATGGGCTCGCGCCACGACGTGCGCATCGCGACCGCGCCGGCCGGTCGCCACGGCAAGTTCGAGAACCTCGGGACGCTGCTCGCCCAGCATCCGCCGACCGATCGCGACTGGCTGCTCGTGCTCGACGACGACGTCGCGCTCCCGCGCAATTTCCTCGACCGCTTCCTGTTCCTGGTCGAGCGCTTTGGGCTGCAGATCGCCCAGCCGGCGCACCGCCAGCGCTCGCACGCCGCGTGGCAGATCACTCGCCGCCGCCGGGGCTCACTCGTGCGCCAGACACCGTTCGTGGAGATCGGTCCCGTGTTCGCGTTCGCCGCTACGACGTTCGACGTGCTCCTGCCCTTTCCCCCGCTCAAGGTCGGCTGGGGCCTCGACCTCCACTGGTCGGCGCTCGCCTGCGAACGCGGCTGGCGCTCGGGCGTGATCGACGCCACGCCGATCCGCCACGGCTTGCGGCTGATCGCCACCTCCTACGCGCGCACCGACGCACTCGACGAGGCACGTACGTTTCTCGCCACCCGCCCCTACACCAGAGCCGCCGACGCCCAGCGGACGCTGGCCGCTCACCGCACGCTGAAACGACGATGAGCGCCAGCTCCCCCTCGCGTCCCGCCACCAGCGAGCCCTACAGCCCCGACAACTTGCTCGACCGGGTCAGCCGGCGCTCGACGCTCGAGCGTCAGTACGCGCACATGATGGCCCGCGAACGGGCGCTGACCCAGCGCCGCCTCGGCGTCCAACGAGGCGACGTGCTGTCGGTAGGCGCCGGCTGGCATCCCGGCCGCCACATCTTCCCGAGCCCCGAGTTCCGGATCACGGCGGTCGATTCGGACCCGGCGAAGGTGGCTGGGATCCGACAAACGAACGCCGCCGACGCGGCGCTGGTCGGCGTCGCCGGCCAGCTCGCCCTGCCGCCGGCCAGCTTCGACGTCGTGCTCTACCGGCTCGTGCTCCACCACATCGCCTTCCAAGGCCCCCTCACGCCGTGTTTCACCGAGGCGGCGAGGCTGCTGCGCCCCGGCGGCGCCCTGGTGGCGATCGAGCCCGGCGCCTGGCATCCGGTCGGCCTCGGCCTCGCCCTGGCCAACCGAGTCGGCATTGCGCCGGCGATCCACGGCACGCCGGACGACGTGCCCCTGTCGCCCCGCCGGCTCCTCGTCGAGGCCCACGCCGCTGGGCTCTGGCCGGCCGAGCTGCACGCGGTCACCTACACCTGGCGCCGTCTCGCGCCCGCCCTGCAGACCGCTCTCGCTCCGCTCGACGAGCTCGGCTCGCGCTCCCGCGCCGCCCCCTTCGGCCACACGTTGCTGCTGATCGCTCGGCGGACACCATGATGCGGCGAAAGCGCCCAGAACCGGTTGCTACAGTCGCCGCCGTGTCGTCTCTCGCCACGGCGCCCGAGCGCCACGCGCCCGGAGATCCCGGAGCGGCACGAGCGGCGGCGTCTCAGCAGCGCCCGACCCGAGACGCAATGCTGGCCCTGGCGCTCGCGGCGGTGCTGACCGCGATCGTGTTCGTGACCACCGGCGGCACCGAGCTCGCGCCCAACACCTGGACCGAGATCGTTCTCACGCTGACCGGCGTCGGACTTGCGATCGCGGTGCTCGTACTCGGCGCGCCCGGACCTCGCCACGGCCTGGCGGCGCTGTTGCTGTTCGTCGCCCTGGCGGCGCTGACCGCGATCTCGATCGCCTGGTCGGTGCAGGGCGACAACTCGTGGCTCGAGGCCAACCGCACGCTCTCCTACCTGGCCGTGTTCGGGGGCGGGATTGCGCTCGCGCGGCTTTTCCCGGAGCGCTGGGCGGCGCTGCTCGGTGGCGTCGCCGTAGCCGCGGTCGCCGTCAGCGGCTACGCGCTGCTGGTCAAGGTGTTCCCGGCCACGCTCGATGCCCAGGGGACGCTCGGCCGCCTCCGAGCCCCGTTCGACTACTGGAACGCGACCGGGCTGATGGCCGCGCTCGGGCTCCCGGCGTGTCTCTGGGCCGGCGCCCGGCGTGCTCCGCGGCGCCTCGTCCGAGCGCTGGCGCCGGGAGCGATCGCGATCCTCATCACCGTCGTCGTGCTGTCCTACTCGCGCAGCGCGGTGCTGGCCGCGCTCGTCGCCGGCGTGATCTGGTTCGCGTTCGTGCCGCTGCGGCTGCGCGGCGCGGCGGTGCTCGCGCTCGGGCTCGCCGGCGCGGCGGTACTGAGCGGCTGGGCACTCTCGACCCGCGCGCTCTCGCATGATCGGATCCCCCTGGCTGACCGCACGAGCGCCGGCCACACGTTCGCGGTCGTGCTCGTGCTCGTGCTGGCCGCGCTGGTCGCCGCCGGCTTTGCCGCCGCGCGCGCCAGCGAGCGCGCAGACCTGGCCGCGGAAACCCGCCGGCGGATTGGCGCAGCGCTCCTCGCCGGGCTGGCGCTGGCGGCGATCGCCGGCGTCGGCGCGCTGACGCTCTCGAGCCGCGGCCTCACCGGCCAGGTCTCGCACGTGTGGAACTCGCTCACGAGCACGCACGACTACGTCGGCGACAACCCCAGCCGCCTGGGCTCCCTCGAGAGCTCGCGCGCTCGCGACTGGAGCGAGGGGTGGAAGGTCTTCGCGCATGCGCCCGCGCGTGGCGTCGGCGCACTCGGATACGCCACCGCACGCACGCGCTACACCCACGACCAGCTGCCGGTCGACCACGCCCACAGCTACGTGATCCAGACCCTGGCCGACTTCGGATTGCTCGGCTTGGCGGTGAACCTGGCGCTGCTGATCGCGTGGGCAATCGCGGCCGCGCGGACGCTGCGCGTCCGAGCCGGACCTTCATCGCCGGCCTTCGTCGACGAGCACATCGGCATGGTCACGCTCCTGTGCGTGGTCGCCGCCTTCGGCGCGCACTCGGCGATCGACTGGACCTGGTTCATCCCCGGCACCGCCGTGCCGTCGCTGCTGTGCGCGGGCTGGCTGGCGGGGCGTGGCCCGCTCGAGCAGCGCGTCGGGCGCCGCACGACACGGCTTCGCCTGACCCGCCGCCCGGCGGTCACCGCCGCTTCGGCGGCGCTCACGGCGGCGGCGATACTCGCCGCCTGGGCGATCTGGCAGCCGCTGCGCTCGAGCAACGCGCAGGCCGCGGCGATCTCCGCGCTGGACGGCGGCGACACCGCCTCCGCCTTTGCTCAGGCGCGTACTGCGGCGGCGCGCGACCCGCTCTCGGTGCAGCCGCACTGGCTGCTCTCGGCCTTGTACAGCCGTATCGGCGATCAAACCGCGGCGCGCGTTCAGCTGCTCAAGGCCGTCTCGATGCAGCCCGACAACTACGACACCTGGCAGCAGCTGGGATTGTTCGACCTCCAGCAGCGTCAGTCGCAGCGCGCCTTGGTCGCTCTGAAGCGCGCACGAGAGCTGAACCTCGGGTCGCTGAGCACGCAGACGTTGATCAATCAGGCAGCGGGGCAAGCTGCCCGGTAGCGTGCGCTTTCGATGATGACCGCGCAGGCCCAGACGCTCATCCGCCGCAACGTGTGGACGCTACCTGCCGGCGACACCACGCTCAGCGACTACGCCAAAGCTGTCGCGATCATGAAAGCCCGCAATGCGAGCGATCCCACGAGCTGGATCTACCAGGCAGCGATGCACGGAACGTTGGCCCAGCAGACCAAGCCGCTGTGGAACGGCTGCATGCACGGCACCTGGTTCTTCCTGCCCTGGCATCGGATGTTCCTCTACTACTTCGAGCAGATCGTCCGCGCGGCGGTCGTGCAAGCGGGCGGCTCGCCCGCGTGGACGCTGCCCTTCTGGGACTACGGCGCCGGCGGCCAGCAGGCGACGCTGCCGCTCGCGTTCCGCAACCAGACGGCGGGGGGTAACCCGAACCCCCTCTACGTCTCCCAGCGCGCGCCCGGGATCAACACGGGCATGGCCATCCCATCCTCGATTGCCTCCGCCGCGCACGCGCTGAGCCGGCCCCAGTTCACCGGCGCCGCACAGTTCGGCGGCGGGATCACACCGGCCCAGCAGTTCTCGAACCAAACCGGCCAGCTCGAGCAGACGCCACACAACGACCTGCATGTCGCGGTGGGCGGTCCGAGCGGCTGGATGAGCGACCCCGACCAGGCGGCTGAGGATCCGATCTTCTGGCTGCACCATTCCAATATCGACCGGCTCTGGTCGGTGTGGAACAACGCCGGGCACTGGGATCCGAGCGATCAGCTCTGGATGACGCAAAAGTTCTCGTTCTTCGACGCTCACGGGCATCAGGTCCAGAAGAGCTGTGGCGATGTGATCCGCGTCCTGCACCAGCTGGGCTACAACTACGAAACGGCGCCGGCGCAAGTGGTGCCGAGCGCTGCCGAGGCGCCCGCGCCAGAGCCGGTACCGGCGGCCGCTGCGGCCGCCGCGGGCGCAGGTAACCCCGGATCCGGCAGCGAGCAGGAGGGCGAGCTCGTGGGTGCCTCGGATCGCCCGATCGAGCTCGTCGGAAGCCCGGCCGAGGTGAGCGTTCAGATCGACGCCCAGGCCCGTTCCGCCGCGGTCGCCGACGCCACCCGCCCGCGCCACATCTACCTGAACGTCGAAGACATCGAGGGGGAGCGCAACCCCGGCGTCGTTTACGGGATCTATTTGAACCTTCCCGCCGACGCTCCGCCGGAGGTCGCCGCGCGCCACCACGCGAGCAATGTGTCGTTCTTCGGGATCGAGCGCGCACGCAACCCACGCGGAGACGAGCAGCCGCACAATCTGCGCGTCAGCGTCGACATCACGGAGCTGGCCCACGAGCTGGAAGCGGCCGGCGAGTGGAGCGACGAGCGCGTCCAGGTCACGTTCCGCCCGCTCGGGCTCGTGCCCGAGGACCAGCCCGAGCTCGCCCACGCGCTGCCGGAGACGCCACCCTCATCAGAGGCCCCGGTGCGGATCGGGCGCGTCAGCGTCGCCTACGCCCCATGACACAGTTACGCGCGATCGCGGCGGGATTCGGATGTCGCGCCGCGTCGCCGCCGGCCGGCGCGCGCGCCGTGACGTTCGCCCTCGCGGTTGCCGTCGCGGCCGCGTGGACGGCGCTGATCGCGCTTGACGCCTCGATGTCGCATGGCAGCGCCGCGATGTCGTCGATGCCCGGGATGCCCGGGATGAGCCCGGCGGGATCGGCCGGCCGGTCGATGCTGGCGAGCGCCGGGGTAGCCGGCGGCAGCGGTCTGTGGGTGCTGATGGTCGTGGCGATGATGCTCCCCTCAACGCTTCCCGCACTCCGGCACGTCGGCGCCAATAGCTTGCGGTGGCGACGCCGGCGCGCGATGTCGCTGTTCGTGGCGGTTTATGTAACGAGCTGGAGCGTCGTCGGGATCGTGTTCGTAATCGCCGTCTGGGCGTGGCCGGTGCTCGCGGCGCCGGTGGCCGGCGCGCTGGCGCTGGCGCTGGCGGCGGCGTGGCAGCTGACCCCGCACAAGCGCCGAGCACTCGCCGATTGCCACCGTTCGGCGCCGCTGGCGCCGCGCGGGTGGCAGGCGGACTGGGGCGTGATCCGCTTCGCCGCCCGCAACGGCTTAGCTTGCCTGCGCTCGTGCTGGGCGATGATGCTGGTGATGGGGCTGGCGAGCTCGATGGTGTTTTGGATGGTCACGCTCGCCGGCATCGTCGTGCTCGAGAAGCGCTGGCACCGGCCGCGCCAAGCCGCGCGCGCCGCGGCCGGGTTGCTGGCCGCGGGAGCGTTCGTGGCGGCGGTGAGCGCCCTGACGCCGGCTTAGCGCCCCGCCGTAGTTACGGCCTCGTTCCGCGTCAACGGCAGGCGCTGGCGAGCAACAGCCGGCGCAGCAGCGGCGGACCGCCGGCGGCACGCACGGAGATCTCGCCGAAGCCGAACTCGCCCAGGACCACGCCCAGGGACCGCCGCGTGTACAGATGCAGGTGGTCGCCGAGCGGAGGGCTGTAACGCTCGATGCCTCCGAGCGCGAGGCGCACGCGCCCGTGCGCAGGCGTGGTCAGCAGAAGGCGCCCGCGCGGGACGAGCACGCGCCTGATCTCTGAGAGCCAGCCAGCGGTGTCCGCGACGTGCTCGATCACCTCGCTCGCCCACACGAACTCGAATGTATTGTCGTCGAGCGGCAGCGGAGCGTCGATCGAGACGCGGCGGAAGTCGAGCTCGGGGAAGCTGCGCCGCGCGCGGGCGAGCGCGGCCTCGGCGACATCGACGCCGATCGGGTAAGCGCCGGCCGCTCGGAGCAGCGCGGTGAACTGGCCGGCGCCGCAGCCGAGGTCGAGGGCGCGCTCGCCGGGCTCCAGGTGTGCGAGTAGGAAGTCGCGCCGCAGCTCGAAGTCCGGGCCCGGCGTGTCCTCGGGCACGCGCTGCCACAGCTCCTCGTAGTAGTCCCGCACGTGAGCGACCGTACAGCCGCACGACACGAAGCCACCGGCTCGGACTAGAGTGCGCGCCCCACGGTGAGGGTCGCATTCGACAGCCGGCCGACGAAGGACTCGCTCGGCATCGGCCGCTACGCGCGCTCGCTTCTGCACGCGCTGCGTGAATCCGGGCGCGGGGAGATCATCGAGACGCGCAACCCGCGCCGCTGCGACGTGTTTCACTCGCCCTGGATCGACGGGGCGCTGCTGCACTCGCCGGTGCCGATGGTCGTCACCCTGCACGACCTGATCCCGCTCAAACGCCGCGGCGAATTCCTCCGCTCCGGTGTGCGGTTTCGGCTGCGCTATCTGGCTGTGCAGCGAGCCGTGCGGGTGATCGTGCCCACGCACGCGGTCGCCGCCGATGCGATGCAGACGCTCGAGATCCCGGCCGACCGGATCGCCGTGATCGCCAAGGCCGCGGCACCGAAGCTGCACGCGCGCAGCGAGAGTGAGGTGCGGGCGGTCCGCGAGCGCTTCGGGCTGCCATCCGAGTACCTGCTCTGGGTAGGCGGCCTGCGAACGCCCGACCCGCGCAAGCGGATCGGGGCGCTGGCTCGGGTTCCGAGGCGGCTGCCGCTCGTGCTGGTGGGGGAAACCGGCCGCTGGGCGCGGGAGCTTCCGAACGTGACCCTCACCGGCGAGGTTGACGACGACGCACTCGCCGCGATCTACACCGGCGCCCGCGCGCTCGTGTTCCCCAGTGATGACGAGGGCTTCGGGCTGCCGCCGGTCGAGGCGCTGTCCTGCGGCACGCCAGTGGCGGCGTCGAACGTGCCGGCCGTGCGCGAGGTGCTGGACGGTCGCGCCGCGTGGAGGGACGTGGGCGACCTCGAAGGCCTGGTCGAAGCCGCCGAGGCGGCGCGGCGCCCGGCGCCGCCGCCGCCTGAGTGGACCTGGCAGGACGCGGCGGCGGCAACCTGGGAGGTCTACGAGCAGGCGGCACGAGCGACCGCTGGCTGGCGCGGCGGTCGGCGCGAACCCGCGGTGACGCGTGACGACGCGCCGGCGGAGGGTCAGCCGGATCGCGGCAGCTCGCGACCTGTTTGACCAGCCCACCAGGCGCGCAAAAGCTGCGCAATCCCGCTAATCTCTCCCGCTGGAGCGAGCCTGCCGGGAGGCTCCGGCTGAGAGAGAGACAAGGAGGAGTCTTGCCCCGAAAGCTCGCTACGCTCGCGACCCTGCTCGTCGCGGCCCTGCCGCTGCTGTTCGCCGTTCCCGCCGGCGCCGTGCCGAGCACGGCTCGGGACTACGCGATCATCGCCCGCGACATCGTCCCCTCCGGCGAGTACGGCGGCCTCCCGGATCCCTCCACGCTGCCCGAGGCCGAGCGCCAGGCGAAGATGTACGACGCGCTGACGCCGCTGTTCAACCACGTCACGCAGGCTGACGTCATCAGCGACTTCAAGCCCGAGCCGGTGGGATCGGCGGCCAGCGACGCGACGACGGTCGACCCTGTCCCCCATCCGGGGCTGACCATCCTCCGCGACAGCTTCGATGTCCCGCACATCTACGGCACCACCCGCGACGACGTGACCTGGGGCGCCGGATGGATGGTGGCGGAGGATCGTGGCCTGCTGCTGCAGCAGGCGCGCTACGACTCGCGCGTGGCGGCAATCGACGCGCCCGGCGTCGACGCCTTGGGGTTGGTCTCGAGCCTGCAGTCGTTCACGCCTTCAGCTCTGACCGAACGCGAGATAGCAAAGCAGACGCGGTCGCTGACCAGCGCCGGCGCCAAAGGTCGCGCCGTGCTGCACGACATCGACGTGTACCTGCAGGGCATCAATGCCTACCTGGCCGCGCACAACCACACCCTCGGCGCGTTCAAGGACGTCGCCGACTTCACGCGCACGGACATCTATGCCTTCAACGCGCTCAAGGATCAGTTCGTCGGCGAAGGCGGCGGCGACGAAGCGGTGCGCGCCGAGTTCCTGTCCGCCCTGCAGCGCAAGCTCGGGGTGCGTCGCGGTTGGCAGGTCTGGAACGACCTGCGCGAGCCGAACGACCCCGAGGCGCCGGCGAGCGTGCCGGGCCACGTTCAGTTCCAGGCTCCTCCGCGCAGCACGAGCGGCAACGTCGTGCTCGACGCCGGCAGCCTGTCCACGGGGGCCAACCAGGCGCTGGCGGCGGCGCGCGCTGCCCGCGGGCACGCCAGCAACGCCCTGCTCGTCTCAGGCGCCCGCTCCGCGACCCACCACCCGATCATGGTCGCCGGCCCCCAGATCGGCTATTTCTACCCCGGCCTGACCATGGAGATGGACCTCGAGGGTCCCGGCATCAGCCAGGTCGGCGCGATGAGCGCGCCGTTTCCGGGCTACATCTTCATCGGCCGAAGCCAGGACGCCGCGTGGTCGCTAACCTCAGCCGGGCTCGACCAGATCGATACCTACGTCGAGACCCTGTGTGGGCACAGCGTGCACCGCTACATGTTCGACGGCCGCTGCCGGACGATGCAGTTCTTCGACGCCGGCACGCTCGGCGCCGGCACGAACAAGGCGCGCAAAATTAGCTTCTACCGCACCGTGCACGGCCCGGTGGTGGGCTACGCGCGCGTGCACGGACGTCTGGTGGCGCTGGCGCGCAAGCGCGCGAGCTACGGCCAGGACGTCCGCGACCAGCTCTTCTACCACGACCTCGCGCACGGCCTGGTCCACAACGTGCGCCAGTTCTTCCGCGCCGCTGCGCAGACTCCGCAGACGTTCAACTCGTTCTACATGGACGACAAGGACATCGGCGTGTTCACCAGCGGGTTGGTCCCGATCCGCCCGGCAAACGTTGACCCGTCGCTCCCGGTCGACGGCCGCGGGCACGAGGAGTGGCGCGGTTACGTGTCCTCCCGCAACCACCCGCAAGGGATCAACCCCCCGAACGGGGAGATCGTCAACTGGAACAACCGCCCGCAGGCCGGCTACGAGGCGCCCGACGACAACTGGTCGCTCGGCGCGCTCCAACGCGTCGACCTGCTGCTCCGGAACCTTGGCCACGGGGGCAACGTCACCCCGGAGCACGTCGTCTCGGCGATGAACGCCGCCGCCACCCAAGACGTACGCGAGATCACGTTCGAGCCGGTGCTGTCGAAGCTCCTGCACGGAGGACGCGCGCCGAGTGCTCGCGCGGCGCAGATGCTCGCGCTGCTCGACGCCTGGTATCGCCACGGCGCCAGCCGCCTCGACCGGACCGATCCCTCGGGGTTCGGCAAGATCACCGATCCGGGCGCCGCGGTGATGGACACGGCTTGGCCGCTGCTCACCAACGCCTGGGCAGCGCCGGTGCTGGGGCGCTCGCTGTCGAATGAGCTGGCGTCGTTCGTCAGCCGGTTCGATCTGCCGCCCGGCGGCCAGTACACCGGCTGGCACATATACATGGACAAGGATCTGCGCACGCTCCTGCGCGAGCGCGTGCAGGGCAAGTTCGCCGTGCGCTACTGCGGCGGCGGCAACTTGACTCGCTGCCGCGCGGAGTTGTGGGCGGCGATGGACGCGGCCGGCGCGCAGCTCGCCCGCGCGCAGGGACCGAACCCCGGCGCCTGGCGCTCCGACGCCACCCGAGAGCGGATCTCGTTCGTGCCCGGCCTGCTGCCGCTGACGATGCGCTACACGAACCGGCCGAGCGGAATCCAGCAGGTGCTGAGCTTCGGCGGCCACTCACCTCAGGACACGGCGAGGTGAGAGGCGGGTTCGACTGACAGCCGTCTTGGCGATTTCGAAGCCGTCGACGTCCGGCTCGCCATCGACGAGGATGCACGCCCCGGTGGCGCCCGTGCACGGCGCGCGCGTTCGTACACGGCTCGCCGGCCACAGGGCACGCGCTCCGGCATGATCACTCAACCGCGCTCGACCAGCAGCGTCACGGGACCGTCGTTGACCAGCTCGACGGCCATCATCGCGCCGAAGATCCCGCGCCGCGCATCGAGGCGCGCGCAGAACCGCGCGTACAGCGGCTCGGCGAGCTCAGGGCGCGCGGCGGCGGCGTAGCTCGGGCGATTGCCGCGGCGGACATCGCCGTACAGGGTGAACTGGCTCACGCACAGAACCTCACGCGGACCGAGCGGCTGATTCATCCG
>JAFAZV010000228.1 GCA_019239445.1 Solirubrobacterales bacterium | reverse complement strand
CGCGGCGCGGACGGTTCCGCGCACATCGATCTCGATACCCGTGCCGGGCTCGGAACGCTCAGCGGGAACGTAAGCCATGCCGATGCCGCGCTCGAGACACGGCGAGTAGGTCCCGCTCGTCACGACGCCGCCTTCGAGTACGGGATTGCCGGCGCGGGCGATGCCGGCACCGTCGATCGCGAACGCGATGAGCTTCTCGGCGGGTCCGGCGGCACGCGCGGCGGCGATCGCCTCTGCGCCGATGAAGCCGGTCGCCTCGCGGCAACACCACCCGAGCCCGGCGCCGATCGGATCGCGCTCCTCGCTGAGGTCGTTGCCGTAGAGGTGAAAGCAGACTTCGAGGCGCAGCGTGTCGCGGGCGCCGAGTCCGACCGGCGTCGCACCCGCGTCGAGCAGCGCGTCCCACACCCGAGGCGCGTGCCCCGGGTCGAGCAGGAGCTCGACGCCGTCCTCGCCCGTGTAGCCGGTCCCGCAGACGAGCATCGACGCGCCCGCCACCGTGCGCTCGCAGCAGTGCATCCGCGGCGGCAGCCCGCCGTCGGCGAGAGGGCGCACCGCCGTTCGGGCGCGAGGCCCCTGCACGGCGAGCATCGCGAAGCGCTCAGCGCAGTCGATCACGTCGACGTCGAAGTCGCTCGCGTGCGCCTGAAGCCACTGCAGGTCCTTCTCATGGTTGGCGGCGTTGCTCACGGTGAGGAAGCACGTGCTGGACAGCCGGTAGGTGAACAGGTCGTCGAGAACGCCGCCGTCGTCGCGGCACAGCACGCTGTACTGGGCGCCGCCCTCTGGAATCCGGCGGACGTCGTTCGAGAGCATCCGCTGCAGGAACGCAGCCGCATCGGGCCCGCGCGTCTCGATCTGACCCATGTGCGAGACGTCGAACACGCCGACGTCCCGGCGCACAGCGAGATGCTCGGGACGGATGCCGGCGTACTGAACCGGCATCTCCCAGCCCGCGAAAGGCACCATCCTGGCGCCTGCCGCCCGGTGGCGGTCATACAACGTGGTGCGGCGAAGCGCTGTCTGGGCGGTGGGCGACGACACTCGAGTTCAGGCTACAACGGCGTGCAGCGGTGGCGGGATGCGCCGGGCGCGCCCGCCAGGAGCTAGAGGCCCTTGCCGGCCGCGCGTGCCCGAACCGCCTCGCGCCGGCCCGCGGTCGTCGGCGCCCGCGCGATCTGAGCCGTGGCGTGGAAGCTCGATGAGAGCACGCCGAACACGGGCTTCGGGTTGCCTGCGAGGTCGAACACGCCCTTCTGCAGAAACGGCGGGTTCGGCCACGGGTTGCCGCCGCTCCACCCAGGCTTCACGGCGAAGTCCTGGAGCGCGAAGTACAGCGCTGCGGACAGCCACGGCCGGGCGGCAAACACGCTGAGGTGATAGGCGGTGGCGTCGGCCTGGAACTCGTACGTGCCGCGCTCCTCCACCGGCCCATCACGACTGGCCTCGAAGCCGAACTCGGTGACCATCAGCGCTTTGCTCGGATAACAGGCGCGCAGGCTGTCCAGGAATGGACCGAGAGCATCCCGGTCGTCAGTGGAACCGCCGCCGGCGTCATACCAGCCGAAGTACTCGTTGACGCCGATGACGTCGAGCGGCGCGTACGCGGGCTGGCACGCCACGCCGGGCCAATCGCTGATCGCCATCCCGACCGGCCGAGTTGGGTCGAGCTCATGGGCCAGTGCCGCGCTCGCGGCGATGTACCCGGCCTGGGCCGCGGTCGGGGGAGTGTTGAGCTCGTTGCCGAGGCTCCACACGAGAATCGCGGCGTGGTTGAAGTTGGCGAGGATGTCGCTCTGCAGGGCCGCTGCCGCGCGCGCGCGCCAGCCGGCCTGGCCGACGTACTGATCGTTCACCTGGTAGACCGGCACCTCAGACCAGATCAGCAGCCCGTAGCGGTCGGCGAGCTCCTCGATGTAGGGGCTGACCGGGTAGTGGGCGCGGATCATCGTTGCGCCGAGGCTCCGCACCCAGCCCACCAGCCGGCGCATGTGGTCGCGGTCGAGCGCGGCGCCGAGGCGGATGTCCTGTTCGTGCAGGTTGACTCCGCGCAGGTTGAGCGCTCGCCCGTTCAGGGTCAGGCGGCCACCCACGACCGCGATGCTGCGGATGCCGCTGTGCACGGTGTAGCCGGTGAGCTGCCGGCGACCGGACGAATCCCATAGCGCCAGCCGCGCGAGGTACAGGGTCGGATGATCGGGCGACCACAGGCGCGGGTGCGCAATGCGCAGCGTTGTACGCACGGTCACGCTGGCCTGCGGCGCCACCACGAGGCTGCCGAAATTGATGCGCGCGCCGCCGTAGCGTCCGTTCAGACGCAGCGCCTGGCGGCTGCCCGTAAGGTTGCGGACGACGGCGCTGAACTGGACGGTCGCTGCGCACGTCGGGCACGGCAGCTGCGGGGAGACCAGCACCTGGGCCAGGTCGGCTCGCGCCACCGGGCGCAGGTAGACCTCGCGCAGGATGCCGCCGAAGTTCCACCAGCCGCCGCCCGGTCCGGGCGGCAGGTCCGACCCCGAGCGGCGATCGTCGACCCGCACGATCAGGCGGTTGACCCCCGGGCGCAGGCCCGTGAGGTCGAGCTCGAACGGAACATAGGCGCCGGCGTGGGAGCCGATCTGGCGCCCGTTCAGCCACACCGTGGCTCGGTAGTTGACCGACTCGAAGCGCACAATCCAGTGGCGCTCGCTCGAGCGCACGTAGCGCGGAAATGCCTGCGCCGGGAGCGTGAAGTCGCGCCGGTACCAGCTGACGCTGCCGCTCATGCTGGCGTTCGAGAAGTCGTCGGCGTTGTAGGAATTCGGCACCGTCACGGGCGACCAGCCGGCGGTCGTCGCGGTGGCTCGCCACCAGCCGAGGTCGACGCCGGCATTGCTCGGGTCGGCGCGGAGAAGCCAGGTTCCGCCCAGCAGGTAGCGGTTCCAGTTGCCGTCCGCGGTGAACGCGCCCTTCGATGGCGGCTGTGCGACGTACGCCGGCGCCCCAGCCCGGGCTGCGCCGGCGCCGACGAGGCTCAGCGCCAGCGCGACCAGGGTTATGCGCCGTGCCAGCGCGACCGGGGTCATCCGCAGCGCCGGCGCCATCAGCGTCATCCGCAGCGCGCCTCTCACCGACCCGACCCTCGACGCGAGGCGTGCGTCGGCTGGCCGCCGGTGGGAGCCGGCGCGGGCGTGCCAGCGTTGCCTTTGCCCGTCGACTTCGACTTCGACTTCGGTTTGGCCTTCGGCTTCGGCGCCGGCGTGATGCGCACAACCTGGCTGATCGCCCGGCGGTTGCCCGCGCGGTCCTTGACCACGACCGTGATCGTGTAGCGCCCAGCCCGCTTGTAGGCATGGGCCTTATAGTGGGCGATGTGGTAGTCGTGCCGGTCGCCCCAGCGAATCAGCACTTCGCTTACGCCGGAGGCGGCACGCCGCGGCTCGGGCGCGGGAGCATCTGTGTACGAGACATACGCCCGCAGCGTGTCGCCGACGTGGCGGCCTCCGCGAAGCGTGAGTCGTACCACCGGGGCGACTGCGTCGACCCACACGGTGGCAGCGGGGCTGTTGCGGGCGAGGCCGGCAGGATTGGCTCCGGTTAGAGCCCACGTGTGAGGGCCGTCCGCCAACGGCACCGGGACGCGCACGGACGTGCCCGCAGTCCGCGCCACCGGCTGACCATCCAGGAGGACGGTGTACAGCACCGGCCCCCACTGCTCGCGCGCCGGCGACCAGCTCAGCACGGGCTGGCGGCCGCGGGAGTAAGCGAAACCGGGGGCTGGGGCCGGCGCCCCCGGCGGGACGTAGAGCAGGGTCGCGACGATCCGGCTGGTGGCGCCACTGCCCTGAACCCAGGCCACCGCGGCGTTGCCGGTGACATCGCCGGCAGCGACGAGGCCGCGGTCGGCGTCGGTCGGCCCGAGTCCTGGGTCGGAGAGGACCAGCTCCGCGCCGAGGTCGGTGCCGTTGACGGAATAGCGTGCGCGGACCTCGCGCGCCCCGCCGCCTCCGGGATCACGCTGCCAAGCGATCAGGTCCGAGTACAGCCCCGCCATCGCCGGCACCGCGTCAGGGGCGCTCGCGTTGCTCAAGCTGTCGACCTCGGTCACCGGGCCGCTGGCGCTGTTGTTGCCGAGCGTCATCGCGAAGAGCTGGTTCGTGTTCTCGCGGACCGCAGTGACGAAGCCGCGGCCGTACTCGCTCACCGTCACGTTCGGTTGGACGGCGCCCGAGCTTCCGGGCGTCGAGAGGCCATCCGGCGCGGTCACGGACTCGAACTCCGAGCCGCGGAGCCGCCGCAACAGCACGCGGGACTGCCGCAGCGCGCCACTGGCGAAGACCTCGTGGAAGCTCACGGCGGCGTATGAGGAGTCGCCCCCGGTGCCGAGCCTCGGCTGATCCGAGCTCACCTCGCTCCAGCCGCCGAGGCTCGGCACATCCGCCTGCTCGACCACGAGGCTGGGAGCCGTTCCGCGCAGCCGCCGGGTGTAGATGTGCCCGGCCTCGCCCCAGGCGACGATTCCGACACCGTCACCCGAGGTGGTTACCTCCGAGCGGGCGGTGCCGGCGCCGGAGTCATCGCCAGGCTGGGCGTCGAGAGGGGCCGGCGCCACCGACCAGACCCCGCCGGAGTAGTAAGCCGCCCGCACGTCGTGGCCACCAGATCCAAGTGCGGTGAAGGACAGGTAGGCCTTGCCGTAGTTGCTGATCGAGATGGACGGATCGCTCGCGCCGCCGGCCAGCGGCGCTGGACCAACGGCCGGAGCCGCCGCCGAGGAACGGTTGACCACGTAGAGCTGACCACCGTTGATGAAGGCGGTCAGCAGAAGGCCTCCGTTGCCGGCGGCGATAACCGGCTGCGAGGAGGGACCCGGCAGGCCCGCATCCAGCTGCTCGGGCGGCTGGAAGACCCCGCCGAGGAGCCTGGAGACGAACGCGCGCCTGACGCCGAGGACGTCCTTCAGGTAGACCACGCCACCGGTCCCGTCGCGCGCCACGTCCATGCCCGACAGAGCCTCGATCCCCGGGTCCGGGCCGTCGATCGTCACCGGCGCCGCGGCGTCCGGCACCTGGGCCTGCGCGGCCGGAGCCGCGAGGACCCAGAGCAGCACGACTAGGAGAGCAGCGAGAAGCGCCGTCGATGCCCCACGCATCGTCGTGCGATCCACCTGCACCGGAGCTCCCGTGTCGGCCGTGGGTCTAACAAGGCCACAAACAGATGAGGAAGCTCAGGGTTGCGCCGCGGACGTCCTCGACAAAACTGATCATGCACGCTGGCGTGCGCCCCGGCGGATGAAAATGGTTGAGACTGGCGCGGTTCGTGTTGAGGCCGGTCATGCAACGGCCGTGTGAGGCCGCCCAAAACTAGGCCTGGGAGCTTGGGTGGTACCCCGGACTGTGCC
>JAFAZV010000100.1 GCA_019239445.1 Solirubrobacterales bacterium | reverse complement strand
CAGGCGACGCTGTTCGAGGATCTGAGCGATGAGACTTGGGAGCGGCTGGAGGAGGCGCTGATCTACGCCGACGTCGGCGCGCGCACGACCGCCCAGGTCGTGGAGCAGCTCGAACGCGAGGCGACTGCCGGCGACATCACGGGCGGGCAGGCGCTCACCGACCGCCTCGTCGATCTCCTGGCGGGCATCGCGCGCAGCGCCGACGACCGCATCGACCTCACCGCCGCGCCGACGGTCATGCTGGTGGCCGGGGTCAACGGCACCGGCAAGACGACGACCGTCGGCAAGCTTGCTTGGCATCTGAGCCAGGAGCTCGGCCGCTCGGTCGTGCTTGGTGCGGGCGATACGTTCCGAGCTGCGGGTGTCGAGCAACTCGAGCAATGGGCGCAGCGCGCGGGCGTCGCCTTCGTGCGCGGGCCGACCGACGCCGATCCTGGCGCGGTGGCCTACGACACGATCGCCGCCGCCCGCCGTGACGGGGCCGACGTGGTGCTCATCGATACCGCGGGTCGTTTGCACACTCAGGACGAGCTGATGGCCGAGCTCACCAAAGTTCGGCGCGTGATTGCCAAGCAGATTCCCGAGGCTCCACACGAGACGCTGCTGACCGTGGACGCGACGACGGGGCAGAACGGACTTCGTCAGGCACGCCTGTTCTCAGAGGCGATCGATGTCACCGGCCTCGTCCTGACCAAGCTCGACGGCACGGCCAAGGGCGGCATCGCGCTGGCGATCGCCCACGAGCTCGGCATTCCGGTCAAGCTGATCGGCGTCGGGGAGAGGCTCGAGGATCTACGCCCATTCGAGGCGGAGGAGTTCGCGCGCGCGCTGGTCAGCTAGAGATTGCCGGCGAGGCGACCAGGCTGACTCGTCCGGCGCGGCGCCGGTCCTGACCGGCGCCAGCAGCCCGCTGAGCCGGCACGCGCGCGCGGTAACCTCGACGGGAGATGTCAGGCTGGGTGCTCTGGGTTGTGGCGGCTGGCGTCTTCGGCATCGGGGAAATGCTGACGATGGGGTTCTTCCTCGCGCCGTTCGCCCTCGGCGCGGCGGCGGCGGCGATCGTCGACGGTGCCGGAGCACCGGAGCTGGCGGCCTGGATCGTGTTCGTCGCGGTCTCGCTGCTCACACTCGTCCTGGTCCGCCCGATCGCGCGCTCGCACATGAAGGCGCCGCCGCAGATCCGCACCGGCGCGGCGGCACTGATCGGCAAGCAGGCGGTGGTGCTCGAGACGATCGCGAACCACGAGGGAGTGGGCTGCGTGAGGATCGATGGCGAGGTCTGGACCGCGCGGGCGTACGATGATGATGAAGTGATCGAGCAGGGTAAACGCGTGCAAGTCATGGAGATCAGAGGTGCCACCGCGCTCGTCGCCGAGTAGCGCCTGCTCGCTCCGATACACAGCCCGTAAGAACAAGGAGACGCGATGGCTGGATTGATCGTCGCGATCGTCGTGGTCGTTTTCCTACTGATCCTCTTCGCCCGCACCGTGCGGATCATCCCGCAGGCGCGCGCCGGCATTGTCGAGCGGCTCGGTCGCTACCACCGGACGTTGACGCCCGGGCTGACGATCCTCGCGCCGTTCGTCGACCGGCTGAAGCCGCTGATCGACTTGCGCGAGCAGGTCGTGTCGTTCGAGCCACAGCCTGTCATCACCTCGGACAACCTGGTCGTGCAAATCGACACGGTCCTGTATTTCACGGTCAACGACGCAAAGTCGGCCACCTACGAGGTCGCCAACCCGCTTCAAGCCATCGAGCAGATCACGGTCACCACGCTGCGCAACGTGATCGGGGCGCTCTCGCTCGAGGACGCGCTCACCAGCCGCGACCACATCAACGCCCAGCTCCGCGGGGTGCTCGATGAGGCGACGAGCAAGTGGGGTATTCGCGTCAATCGGGTCGAGATCAAATCGATCGACCCGCCCGGCACGATCCAGGAGGCGATGGAGAAGCAGATGCGGGCCGAGCGCGACCGACGCGCGGCGATCCTCAACGCCGAAGGGGTCAAGCAGTCGCAGATCCTCACCGCCGAGGGTCAGAAGCAGGCGGCGGTGTTGAGCGCCGAGGGGCAGAAGCAGGCCGCGATCCTGCGTGCCGAAGGCGAAGCCCAGGCGATCGGGACGGTCTTCGAAGCGATCCACGACGGCAATCCCGACCAGCAGCTTCTGTCCTACCAGTACTTGCAGATGCTGCCGCGGCTCGCGCAGGGCGACGCGAACAAGGTGTTCGTGATCCCGTCCGAGTTCGCCGACGCGTTTGGCGGCATCGGCCGTGCGTTCGCGCCCGCCAATGCGAACGCCGCCTCGCCGGCGCCCGACGCCAGTGGGGCCGACAACGCGGTCAAGTCCGCGCGCCCCGGTCTTCCGGGGGCGGAGGACGCCGGCGCGCCAGCGCGCCCCGGCCTTCCGGGGGCGGAGAAGGCCGGCGCGCCAGCGCGCCCCGGCCTTCCGGGGGCGGAGAACGCCGGCGTGCGACCCCGCTAGAAGCGTGCCGGAGGTCCGCTAGCCTCGGCGGGACATGTTCGACTCTCTCGCCGAGAAGCTCCAAGCCACGCTCGCCGACGTGCGCGGGCGCGGCACGCTGACCGAAGAGGACATCTCGGCAGCGATGCGCGAAATTCGCCTCGCGCTGCTCGAGGCCGACGTCAATTTCAAGGTCGTCAAGTCGTTCACCGGCGCGGTCAAGGAGCGTGCACTCGGGGCGGACGTGGTCGGCCAGCTCAACCCAGGCCAGCAGGTCGTGAAGATCGTCTCCGACGAGCTCACGGAGCTGATGGGCGGCGCCGCCCGAGATCTCTCCTTCTCGCCCCGGCCCCCCACGGTGGTGGTGATGGCGGGTCTGCAGGGATCCGGCAAGACGACGGCCACGGCCAAGCTCGCGCGCTACCTGCGCGAGGAGCATGGCTCATCCGTCGCGGTAGCGGCCTGCGACGTCTACCGGCCCGCCGCCGTCGACCAGCTGATCAAGGTGGGGACGCAGGCCGGGGCCGATGTGTACGAGCAGGGGACCGACCGCGACCCGGTCAAGATCGCCGCGTGGGCGCGCGACCGCGCGATGTCCGAAGGCAAGGATGTACTCATCATCGACACGAGCGGCCGGCTGCACGTCGACCAGGCGCTGATGGCGGAGCTCGCCAACATCAAGAAGGCGACCAAGCCGCACGACGTGCTGCTCGTCGTCGACGCGATGACGGGACAGGACGCCGTCAACGTCGCCGAGCAGTTCGCGGAGGTCGTGCAGTTCGACGGCGTCGTGATGACCAAGCTCGACGGCGATGCCCGCGGCGGCGCCGCCCTGTCGGTCAAGGCCGTGACCGGCAAACCGATCCTGTTCGCCTCGACGGGCGAGAAGCTCGACCAGTTCGAGCGCTTCCACCCCGACCGGATGGCTCAGCGGATCCTCGGCATGGGCGACGTCATGACCCTGATCGAGAAAACTCAGGCCGCTTATGACGACCAACAAGCGGCCGAGCTCGAGCGCAAGATCAGAAAGCAGGAGTTCGGTCTCGACGACTTCCTCGATCAGATGCGGCAGATCCGCCGGCTCGGGCCGCTGCAGTCGCTGCTCGGGATGATCCCGGGGATGAGCAAGGAGCTCCGGGGGATGAAGGTCGACGAGCGCGAGTTCGATCGCATTCAGGCGATCATCCTCTCGATGACGCCTCAGGAGCGCCGCCACCCCGAGCTGATCAAGGGTTCACGGCGCCTGCGCATCGCGCGCGGCTCGGGCACCAACGTGCAGGCGGTCAAGCAGCTGATCAAACAGTTCGAGCAGGCGCGCAAGGTGATGCGCCAGCTCTCGCAGGGGCGGATGCCGGACCTCGCCGCGATGATGCGCGGGGGCCGTTAGCAGGGCACCGCGCCCGCGACGCCGCGGCCGGCACGCTAACCTCGTCAAGCGCTCATGGCAGTCAGACTCAGATTGACCCGCATCGGCGGCCGCAAGAACCCGATCTGGCGCGTTGTCGTCGCCGATGGCCGCAGCAAGCGCGACGGTCGCGTGATCGAGACCGTCGGGCACTACAACGCCCAGACCGACCCGTCGACGATCGTCCTCAACGAGGAGCGAATCCGCGACTGGCTCTCGCGCGGCGCTCAGCCCAGCGACACGGTCCGCAAGCTGCTCCGTACCCAGGGCATCACGTAGCTCGGCGGGGGCAATGAAGGACCTGCTCGAGTACCTGGCGCGCGGGCTGGTCGACCGCCCTGGCGCCGTGCAGGTCGTGGAAGTGAACGAGGACGACGGTACCACCGTCCTCGAGCTCTCCGTCGACGACGACGATTACGGCAACATAATCGGGCGCGGCGGACGGACTGCGTCGGCGCTGCGCACCGTGATCAAGACCGCGGCGCTCAAGGACAGGCGCCGCGTGTTCGTCGACATTGTCGACGGCTGATGGCGGGGACGACATCCGGCTGGCTACGCGCCGGCAGGGTCGGCCGCGCGCACGGTCTGGACGGCAGTTTCTACGTCCTCGAGGCGACGGCGCCGCTGCTCGAGCTCGACCGTACGGTGCTCATCGGCGAGCGCGAGCGCAAGATCGTGCGCCGCGCCGGCACCGACACACGGCCGATCCTGCGCCTCGAGGGCTGCGAGGACCGTGACGCCGCGCGCTCCCTGGCTGGCGCGGAGCTGCTCGTGGCCCGGGCGCAGGCGCCCGAGCTCGAAGCTGACGAGTGGTGGGCCGAGGATCTCGAGGGCTGCGCCGTCAGCGACGGCGACCGGCGGATCGGCGTCGTCCGGCGACTGCTCGCGCTGCCCTCGTGCGAGGTACTCGAAGTTGCTCGCGAAGAGGACGCCGGCGACCTGCTGGTTCCGCTCGTCAGCGACGCCGTCCGCCACGTCGACCTCGAACGGCGCGAGATCGACGTCGACCTGCGCTTTCTTGGCGAGGCGTGAATGGAGATCGACATCTTCACGCTGTTCCCGCAGGCCTTCGACTGGTTCGAGCGCCAGCGCCACGTCGCCAACGT
>JAFAZV010000007.1 GCA_019239445.1 Solirubrobacterales bacterium | reverse complement strand
AGGGCGGTGCGCTTGTGGTCAAACCAGGCGACGTAGGCGACGACGCTCGGATAATTGACGTCGGGGCGGAAAGTCGTCACCAGCACGGGCGGACCGCCGTCAACCCGCGGGCCGGTCGGCCTCCAAACGCCCTCGCCCGGCAGCGGGTGAGCGAACACCGGCCTGACCCGCCGCGGCCACGGTTCCTGGGCCTTCACAGCGTGCAATCCGGCGACGCCAACGGTTGGCAAGGTTTTCAGCTGCGGACCGCCCTTCTTCGGCGCTTTGGCGCTGTAGTAGACCTGCTCGATCTCGTCCATCAGCCAGTTGCCGAAAGGAACCTTATGTCTGACCCACTCGACGCTGTTTACGCCAAACGACACGCTTGAAGGCCGTAGCATCCACGTCGTATACGAGTAGATCGGCAAGAGCAGCACGAGGACGGCTGCCCCGATCAGCAAACGCCGGCGTCGTCGTCGGCGCTTCGCCGCCGCACGCCGCTCCAACCGCCAATTGGCACCGGTAAGCACGGGCGCCGGGACAGCCGGTGGGTCAGCCCTCTCCGGCGTAGTTCTCACGCCAGAACCCCCGCCGGAGTCCGGCCGACTGTCGATCCCATTACCTTCCCAAGCCACCCGAAGCCGCTCCTACCTGATCGTTGAGCGGCTGGATTGTAGAGGCCGGGCCGACGGCAACCGCCCCTGGAAGATGCCGTTGCATGAGAGCCTTCCTACAGTTGCGGCTCGCTTGCCGAGGTAGGCTCAGGTTCTCCCCGACGAGGCGTATCGATCGCCTGCCAGCTTGCCGCTCGGTTATCAGCGCTCACCAGCCGCCGTTGGCGGGCGGCGGCTTCAATCGCCGTAGGTTCGCCGGCGCCTCCGGTTCTGGCCGCTCGCGCACGTTGCGGCGAAGACTTTGCCGTGACGTTCTGTTTGAAAGCGCCAATGCCGCGGTCCTCCCGCTGCGCGAGCGCGTCACTGCTCAGCGGCCGCCCCGCCGGCCAATGCCGGCGCGTCAGCGTGGGAGGACCAAATCGCATGCAAGCGGCGGCCATCGGGCGCGATTTCTTGCGTTTGGGCGACAGATCGACCAGAACGCACGCAATCGACCCGATCGGTCGTCGAATGCATGCGTTTTGGTCGTGGCGCGCGACGGCCGCCGGTGGGCACGGGACGCGGCGGCGCGAGCGCACGCCCCAGCGGGCCGCCAGGACCGCGCGAATCGCCGTGGCGGTTCGAATGCGAAGGCGCCGGCAAATCCAAGCCCTCACCAACTGTTCGTGTGCGCCTCAATCGGCTGGGGCGCACGAACGCCACGGTGTGCGGAAAGCACCGCACGTCCGCCGAGTGCCGCCTAACCCGGGGTTGACCAACCGGGCGTTGATCCTGGCGGTCGGTCGCCTTCACAGGCGAAACGGTTGCTGCCAGCACCGCGCCGGCCTGCGTCGGCATGGTCGCCGAGGCGGTGCGGCTGGGGGGAGTGCCGCACCGCCTCGCCGTGTGTTAGGCCGGCTGCGCCACCGGATCGGGCGCACGATTACGGTGTCGGCGACCTCAAGGATCTCGTCGGCCGGCATGCCGACGCGTGAGGCGTGTTCGCGGATCTTCTCCGGGCTCGACGCCTGGTAGATGCAGACGGTCCCGAGCGTGCCTTCCGTCTCGGGGATGACGTACGAGCGGATCCATCGAATGTCCGCCGGCATTCGTTGTCGGCGACCTCGATCGACTTGGCCGCTGCGCCCTGTAGCGCGTCGGCCGAACGCCATCCGCCGCGGCGGCGGATCACGAACGTGCCGAAAGTGGAGGTAGAGCTCATGGTGTTCCCGTTCTGTCGTTGCGTCGGGTTCAGCGGGCTGGCCGAGCGCCGGCCTGCCGGCGTCGAAGTACCGCCCGGCGCAGCGACCAGACGTCTGACGTCTTCGCGCATGTGGAGTAGGACGTTCAGGCGGCGGGAAACCTTTCCGCCGCCCGGGAAGATTTCTCAGCCGGGGTCCGAGGACGGCAGCGTTAGCGGTTACGCGCGTCGAACGCGCGGACGGACACGGGCACGAACACAGCGAGAAGTCCGGCGAGCCAGGCCAGCGTCTCCAACGTCGGGCGGAGGGCATCGCCGTGACCGATCATCAGCGCGCGCGTGGCGTCGGCGACGAGAGTGATGGGGTTGACGTTGGCGAAAGCCTGCACGGCGGCGGGCATGTGAGCTGTGGGGACAAACGCCGAGGAAGCGAACACGAGCGGGAACACCCAGATGAATCCGAGCGACTGCGCAGTTTCGGGATTCCGCGCGGCGATGCCGACGAAGGCGCTGATCCAGGAGAAGACATAGGCGAAGGCCAAAACGAGCGCCAAGGCGGCGACGATCTCGTAGGCCGGCTGGTTCGGACGGAAGCCGACCGCGAGGCCGACGAGCAGCATGATGACCAGGGTCAGGATGTTGGTGGTGAGGTCGGCTGCGGTGCGGCCGACCAGCACCGCGGAGCGGGCAATCGGCAACGAACGGAAGCGGTCGACGACGCCCGCCGCCATGTCCTCACTCAGGCCGAGTCCCGTCGTGAGGGCGCCGAACACCGCGGTCATGACGATGATCCCGGGCAGCAGGTAGTTGACGTAGCTGATCCCGCCCGTTTCGATCGCGCCACCGAAGACGTAGCGGAAGAGCAGGACGAACAGGATCGGCTGGACGAACAGATAGACGACGTACATGGGGCGGCGCAGCACCTTGCGCAGCTGGCGCGTCGCCATCACGTGGCAATCGGACAAGGTCTCGCCCAGGCTGAGACGTTCGCGCTCGCTGGCGTGCAGCGAGTTGGTGCCGGCGTCGGTCATGCGTGCTCTCGAGGGGAGGTATGCGCTTCGGGCTCAGGCGTGCGCCCGGTGAGGGTGAGGAAAACCTCGTCGAGGGTGGGCTGGTGCAGCTCGACGGCAGCCGGCGCGACGCAGCGGGCATCCAGGCGACGGATAGCTTCTGCGGAGACACTCGGGTTGCTGACGCTCACATGAACGGCGCGCGCTGCTGCGTCCAGTCGCGGTGCCTCTCCGCCGTCCAGCTGCGTGAGTGCCTCGGCGGCGACCGCCAGCTCGCTCGGGCGGTGGATGCGCACAGTGAGGACGCTGCCGCCGATCGCGGTCTTGAGCTCGCTCGGAGTGCCCTCAGCCACGATCCTCCCGTGATCGATCACGGCGATTCGCTCGGCCAACTGGTCAGCCTCCTCCAGATACTGCGTCGTCAGCAGGATCGTGGTTCCCTCGTCGCGCAGTTCACGCACGATGCGCCACAGCGCTTGGCGGGAACGCGGATCCAGGCCGACGGTGGGCTCATCGAGCAGGACCACCGGTGGGCGACCGATCAAGCCGGCGGCGAGGTCCAGCCGGCGCCGCATCCCGCCCGAGAACGTGGACAGGCGCCGGTCTGCCGCGTCGCTCAACCCGAAGCGCTCGATCGCCTGGCCGGCGCGTCGCCGCGCCTCGCGTGCGGGTAGACGGCAGAGGCGAGCGATCATCTCCAGGTTCTCGCGGCCGGTGAGCTCGTCGTCGACGGCGGCGAACTGTCCAGCCAGCCCGATCTTCCTCCGAACCGCCAGCGGCTGGGTCACGACGTCGTGCCCGAGCACGCAAGCTCGGCCGCGCGTGGGCTCGAGCAAGGTGGCGAGAATGCGCACGAGGGTGGTCTTGCCTGCGCCGTTGGGGCCGAGCAACCCGAACACCGTCGCGGACCGAACATGCAGATCGACTCCGTCCAACGCCATCACGGTGCCGAAGCGCTTGGTCAGCGCTCGCACCTCGATCGCGAGCCCACTCGCGTCAGCCATTTCGGCCGCGTCCCAGGTTCGCGCGCTTGTACTCCTGCCACTCGTCCCAGAGGCTGTTCATGCGGCTCTCGTAGAAGGCGTACAAGGCATCGAGCTCCTCGAGCCGGGCCCGCCGGGCCGGCGGCGCCTGATCAAGCGCCCGCAGTCCGAGCGCCAGCAGCGCCCGCGTCTGCTCAACGCTTGGATCGCGCACCTGGTTATCCCAGGCTTCCGGGCGTACCCGGAACCGGTCGGCGCGCTCGCCTCGAATGTGGAGCCGGTCGACGAGCCGCATGCGGACAAGCATCCCGGTGGCTGCGCTGATCGATCCCTTGCTGGCACCAAGCTCCTCGGCCAGCTGTGCCGCGGTCTGTTCGGCTGGGTCACAAACCAGCAGCCAAGCCAGGACCCGCCCGATCATCCGCGGCGTGCCGTAGGTCTTGGCCAGCCAGTCGCCAGTGCGATCGACGAATTCCCACAAGGCTTCTTCCACTAAGTTCAGAGAATACTGAAACTTCTGAGAAACGCAACCCGAGAAGGACGGCTCAAAGGTTTGCGGGTGTGACAGCCGCGCGGCGGCAGGGCCTAGATGGCGGCCGCCGGTGGCGCCGGCTGCTCGACCGGCCACCCGCGCGCGCGCCAGGTGCCAACTCCACCGTCGGCAACGTGAACCACCTCGGCCGCGCCGGCGCGAGCGAGAATCGACGCAGCCACGGCACTGCGCTGACCGGAGGAGCAGATCACGGCCACAGGCCGTTGCGGGTCGATGTCGTGGGGCACGTTCTCGAGGTCGTGGTAGGGAACGTTGACGGCGCCGGGCAGGTGGGCCTCCTGCCACTCCGGAGCCTCGCGAACATCGAGCACCTGCAGCTCGTCGATCCGCTCGTGGAGTGCGGCGACGTCGATGCGCTCGATGCTGGCCGTCGGGCGTTTTTCCTCGCGCCAGCTCGTCATCCCGCCGGCCAGGTAGCCGCCGAGGTGCGTGATCCCGACGGCGGCGGCGAGATGCGCGGCGCGCGTCGCGTCCTGATCGTCGCGTCCCACGAGGATCACCTCTTGCTCGCGGTCGGCGATCCACGCCAGCTTGGTGCCGAACCCCGCGCGGGTGGCGGGGTTGCAGACGGCACCGGGGATGTGCGCGTCGTCGAACTGGAGATCGGTGCGGACGTCGACGATCAGCGCTCCCTCCTCCTGCTTGAGCGCCACCTGCCGTGCCGTCAGCGACTCGACGTTGATGTGCCCGCTGCGCAGTGCGCCCCGGTTGAGCGCGACGATGGCCTGGAAGTTCGGTGGCTGCGGAGCCAACGAGGCGACCGCCCGGGCGACGAACTCTTCCTCGTCGTCTTCTGCGAGAAGCTCGTTGTTCGCCTGCTCGTACGCGATTGTGGAGGAGATCTTCATGTCCATCCCGGGGCCGCCGCAGAGTGAGCCGCCGAGGTGCCCCGGCCAGACCTCGCACGCGCCGGGCAGCCTCAGCAGCTTCTCGTGCAGCGACGTGAACATGCCCCGCGCGCCCTCCTCCTTGTCGACCGCCAGATCCGGACGGGCGATGTCACCGACGAACAACGTGTCCCCGGTGAGGACGGCCCAGGGTTCGGCGCCTCGCGCTGTATCGATCAGGGCGAACGCCGTGTGCTCGGGGCGGTGCCCGGGCGTGTGGAGCGCGCGGACGCGGACCGAGCCGAGCTCAAGCTCCCATCCGTCGCCGAACGGCTCGTGGTCGTAGTCGGGCGCGGCTTCCCGGTGGATGTGGATCGTCGCTCCAGTCGCGGCGGCGAGGCGTCCGTGGCCGGAGACGTGGTCGGCGTGGTTGTGGGTCTCGAGGATGTGCTCGACGCGCACGCCCATGTAGCGCGCCAGCGCGAGGTACTCCTCGACGTCGAGCTTCGGATCGACGACCGCCGCGACGCCGGCCTGCTCGTCACCGATGATGTACGACGCGCAGCCGAGGTCGTCGTGGGTGATCTGGCGAAAGATCATGGCTGCTGTCTCCTCGAGGGCTCGGTAGGCATGGTCGGGCTCGGGTCATCCGAAGCATCGTGAATCTTCGACCATCGCGGTGTCGCAACGGCTGCCCAAGCGCCGGCAGACGCACCCCTCTGAATAGAACGCAGGTCCTATCTGAACTTGGATGCGCGATGGCGATCAGGCGCCGTGTCCGTTCGGCGGCCGTGCCGCGGCAGATTTGCCGGCGCTCGCGCGCGAGAGCTCGGTCGCCTGGGTGGCGACGGCTCGTGCGAGCGTGCTCAGATCCTCGATCAGATGCGGGTCGGCGCAGAAGCCGAAGTGGATCTGGTCGTCCAGAGAGATAGCCGCCACCCTCAACGCGTGCCGCTCGGCGACATCGGCGATCGCGAACAGCGCCGAAACTGGCGCTCCGAGCACCGAGACAGCGTATGCGGGGCCCCTGACCGTGGAGATGTTGATCGCGAAACGTCGAGGATCGAACAGCAGCTGCTCACACATCGTCCTCAGGTGGGGGATGCGACCGAGGGTCTCGAGCAGGCGGTCCATCTCTTCCGCGTCGTGGCTGCGCTTGCGCACGCTCGTTTCGCGGCGAATCGTGCGCAGGCGTTCGCGCGGGTCGGGATCGCCGAGCGGCAAGTTGACGTAGAAGAAGGAGTCGCGGTTGGCGAGGTCATCTCCGGCATGGTGAAGGCTCACCGGCACCTTGCAGCGCAGCGGCCCGACCGCGCGGTCGTGCAAGCCGAGCCAGGTTCGCAGGCCACCGGCCACGGACGCCAGCACCGCGTCGTTGACCGTGGCGGCACGATCGACCCCTTTAGCCGCCGCCCGCAACTCCGGCAGTGAGGTGCTGGCGAACGAGACCGCGCGACGGGAGCCGATCCTGCCGTCGAACGGTGAGCGTCCGTGCACACGGCCGAACTCCCGGCGCACGAGCCCGGCCAGGTCACGCCGATGGCGATGGTGAGACGCCTCAGCCGCAGCGGCGGCTCGAGCCACCGTGGCCTCAGGCGGCGATGCGTGATCGCCGCCGACGTCCCAGAGCAGCGCAGCGGCAAACTTCACCCAGGTCGCTCCGTCGGCGAGCGCGTGACTGACCCTCCAGAGGATCGCGCTGCCGCCGTTCCACAGCGGATGGATGACGTCCATTCGCCATAGGGGCCGTCGCCGGTCGAGCCGCTCCGCGAACAGCTCTGCGACCGTCTCCGCGAGCTCCTCTTCCGCCAACGGCGTGGAGTAGCGCCATTCGACGATGTGCTCGTCGATCGCGAACTCGTCGTCGGGCACCCAGCAGGGTGCGGAGGGCGACCCACCGAGTTTCCGGGTCAGGGACGGCGTGGCCGTCAGGCGGGTCGACACCGACTTGCGCAGCGCAGCGGTGTCGAGAGTCGAGCTCACGAGCACGATCTTGCCGATGTGGCCGACGACGGTCGCACTCTCTTTGGCGAGAATCGCCCGGTCCTCCACGGTGAGCGGCAGTCCGGCTTGCTCGAGATCGACGTCAGCCACGGTTACACGCCCGCCAGTTCCCCGCGGCGGATCGTCGCAGACGGCGCGATGCGGCGCAAATGCCTCGGCGGAGCGCGGTGAACTTCGCCGGCGCAAGAAATCACTCGCAACGGATCTCGGAGGGGCATCATTTCCCCGTGGAGGTCTGGCTGCACGGCTTCTCATTTCCGCACCGGGTCGCGCAGCTCGCGCGTCAGGCCGAGGGGTGGGGCTTCAACGGGCTGCTGATCGCCGACAGCCAGAACCTCAACGCGGATGTGTGGGTTGAACTCGCGCTCGCGGCCGGGGCCACGACGCGTCTGCGTCTCGGGCCGGGGGTGACGAACTCGGTCACGCGACATCTTGCCGTGACCGCCTCGGCGGCCGCGACGTTGCAGGCCGAAACCGGGGGGCGAGCCGTGCTCGCGCTCGGGCGCGGCGACTCGGCGGTGCACATGATCGGCCGCCCGAGCGTCAGCGTGCCCCAGCTCGAAGCCGCGCTGGGCGCGCTGCAGAACCTCCTACGAGGTGCCGACGCCGAGGTGGACGGCAGCGTGAGCGCGATCAAGTGGCTGCCGGATCGCGAGCTTCCGAAGGTCCCGGTCTGGGTTGCGGCGACAGGTCCGCGCACGATCGCCGCCGCGGCGCGCGTTGCCGACGGCGTCGACTTCTCGGTGGGCGGCGAGGTCGAGCGGCTGCGCTGGGCGATCGACGTGGCGCGAGCAGCGGCGGCAGGCCCGCTCACCCTCGGCGCCTACGTCAACGTCGCGGTCGATCCTGATTTGGAGGCGGCGCGCGAGCTCGTGCGCGGCAGCGTGTCTACGTTCGCCCGGTTCGCCGCCGGGGCGCCGCCGCAAGAGGGGATATCGGAGCTGACCGCGCGGGCGCTGGCGCAACTACGCAGCGACTACGAGACGACGCGTCATGGGCAGGCCGGCGCCGTCGCCGCGCAGCGTCTGGAGGATCAGTTCATCGACCGCTTCGCACTCGTCGGCACGGCAGCCCAGGTCGCAGAGCGGCTGATCGATATTCGTTCGCTCGGGATTGACCGCGTGATCGTCGTACCGGGCTCGCTCGACGCCGATCCGCGCGCCGTCGAGGCGTCTAACCAGCGCTTTGCCGACGAGGTTCTCGCGCGCTTGGACGCCGGCGGCTCATAGGACCTCGAGTCGCCTCCGCGCTGTGGAAGCCTGCCCGACCGGCACGAGCCGACCAGCCTTGCCCAGGCCATGGGGAGGCATGTTGCCGTACACCGCCTCGTATTCCCCGGCCTTCACCAGGTAGGTCTCATGCCAGATCCCCGAACGGCCGCTTCGCCCGACCCGGCACCAATATCGTCGCCAAACCTCGAGGTGGGGGTCGGCCTCATCCCGGGCGAAGGCTTCGAGCTGCTCAAACGAGCGCCAGTACTGCACGATCGTCGGGATTCCGATTTCGTAGGCGAGCAGGCCCTTCTCCGGATGGGCGACCAGGTAGTCGAGCATGTGCCTCATCCCGCGACGGCCACCGAGATCGATGAAACTGCGCGCGAACTCGAGCTTGGAGTTGATGCGGGCGCCAATCAGGAAAACGACGAAGTCGCCGTCGATTTCTGCCGTCATCCGCCGACCTGCCACTTTGGCCAGGCCCATCACCCCCGTGGCTCGTCAAATGCCCGGTGCCGCCGTGCTGGCGCAGCAGCGGCAGCACGCGCTGGAAGTCTAGGCGGCTTTGGCGCCGGCCGAGCCACGAGCCTCGTGCCGGCCCTCGGCGAACTCCTCCACCAGCTTCGAGCAGAAAGCCGGAAGGTCGTCAGGCGAGCGGCTGGTAACCAGGCCCTGGTCGACGACGACTTCCTCGTCGACCACGTTCGCCCCAGCGTTGCGCAGATCGGTTCGAATGCTCGGGAACGAGGTGACCGTTCGGCCGCTGACGACGCCCGCCTCGACAAGCGTCCACGGGCCGTGGCATATGGCCGCGATTGGCTTGCCGCTGTCGAAGAAGTCTTTGACGAAGCGGACGGCATCGTCGCTCATCCGTAGCTTGTCAGGATTCACGGTGCCTCCCGGCAGCAGGAGCGCGTCGAAGTCATCCGCCGAGGCATCCGAGACCACCCGCTCCACCTCAAACGTGCCGGCCTCCTCGAGGTCGTTGTTGCGCGCGACGATCGAGCCATCCTTGATCGACACCAGAATCGTCTCCCCACCGGCGTCATGAATGACCTCTTGGGGCTTCTCGAGCTCCACGCGCTCCACGCCGTCTGCGGCCAGGATCGCTACCCGGCGTCCTTGCAACTCGTTTGCCATCGTGACCTCCGAAGGTTCGTGCTTAGGGTTCGTCCGCACCGCTTCACGGCCCACCGGCGGCCCGAACGGGCGATGCACTACTCGGTGTACCCGACCCCCGAGCGCGAAAACGGGCTAGGTCAGCGCCAGGTTGTTGAAGATCAGAACCTTGCGGCTGCGATCGAAGGTCGCGCTCTTGCTCTGCGAGAGCAGCTGCATGAGCACATCGGCGTCCTCGGCGGTAGCTCTGATCACGTACTCATCGGCACCGTTGTCGAGGATCAGCTGGAACGTGAAGGCGCCGGCTCCACCCCGCTCCTTCTCCGTCCACGACGCCTGCACGTGAGTGACTTGACGAACGTGGATCTGCTCCTCGGTGCGCGCTTCCAGCTCTTCGCCGTTCGTCATGCCCTGCCTCCTCGTTCGCTCGCCGCCACTGATCCGGCCTTGCCGTCGCAGGCCGGTGGCGCACTGTAGCTCGCG
>JAFAZV010000448.1 GCA_019239445.1 Solirubrobacterales bacterium | reverse complement strand
AGCGCCGCGCGCACGTCCGCCGGCCGGTGAAGCGCGCGCTCAGCGCGCAGGATCCCGATCTGCAGATCCGCGTCACGCACGGCGGCGACGCCGATCGCCATGACGTCGGGGCTTCGCCACACCTGCTCGGGGAGGGCGAATAGCTTGGGGAGGGGCCGGCGCAGGCCGATCAGGTAGAGGCCGCCGTCGATCGCCGGCCCGAGGACGACGTCGCAGCCGGCGCCTAGGTCATCGAGCGCGCCGGCGGCGTGCTCGGGGCGCAGGCGCGGCAGGTCGGGCCAGACGATCAGCAGCGGACCGCTGTTGCGGGCGAAGACGCGGGCGGCGGCGTCGGCAAGGCGCCCTGCGATGCCGTCGCCGTTCTGCGGGAACAGAGCCGCGCTGGCGCCGATCAGCAGGCGCAGGTCGCGCCCGGCGTCGGGCGGATCGTGCGCAACGTGCACGGCCCCGGGAGCAATTGCCTGCGCCCACTGGATCGTCTGGGCAATCAGCGTCGACTGCAGCGCGATACAGCCTTCGACGCCCAGTATCGGCTCGAGGGCGCGCAGCACCTCGCCTCGGCGCGGGGCGCGCGCCATGATCAGCACGGCGGGACGGTCGAGCGACCCGGCCGCCCGTCCATCGTTGACGCTTGCAGAGCGCGAAATCGTCAGCCCTTCCGGTTTCGCACCGGTCACCCTGCTGTCCCCCTCGTACTAAGCCTGTTCGAAGCGGTAAACCGTACCTGCCGGCGTGGGTGGGTTCGAGGCGAGCACAGGAAGTGCGCGAGTTAGCACGTCGGCAAAGACCGCCGAACTGCGGCCCATCAGCGCGATGAACTCAGGCACGGGCGTGGTCTCGCCCGGCTTGACCTCGTTCGCGTAGTCGGTGACGAAGCCGATCAGCCCGAACGGGAGCTCGAGTTCACCGCACAACACGACCTCGGGGCCGCCGGTCTGGCTGACCGCGACAATGCCGCAGCCCGCGAGGTGCGCGATCTCGACCGGCGTGTTGAAGCGCGGGCCGTCGACATGACCGTAGGCTCCGCCGTCGCGCACGGCATGACCTGCGCGCTCGGCGGCACTAAGCAAGGCGCTGCGAACTCCGGGCGAGAACGGCCCACCGTGGAGGATCCAGTGACCACGTTCACCAGCTCCGGCCTCGGTGAAGAACGTGCACAGCGTCCCGTCGGGAAGGCGGTTGACGGGAAAATGGAGGTCGTCGAACACGACCAGCGAGCCGAGCTCCAGCGTCGAGTCGACGGCGCCGCAGGCCGTGCAGCCGACGACGGCGCTGGCGCCAAGCTCGCGCAGCGCCCAGATGTTGGCCTGATGGGTGACGTGGTTCGAGAGCCGGACATGGCCCTCGCCGTGCCGGGAGATGTGGATCGCCTCGACGCCCGCGTACTGTCCGCGTGTCACGGCAGCGTCCCCGTATGGCGTCGGTACCGAAAGCGACTGCGCATCCGTGAACCCCTCGAGGGCGTAGGTACCGGAGCCGGTGATGATTCCGATCGCCATCGAGCGGTTAGCGCGGGACCCGTCCGCCCTCGGCCCCCGGCTCGGTGGCCGGCCCACGCGGCGCGGCGATCCCGAGCACGCGCATCGCCTTGAGCCCGAGCGAGAGCTTCTCGCGTCCGTCGGTGGACGACACGTCGAGGCCGGTGAGCTCGCGCACGCGCTCGAATCGGTACCGGATCGTATGCCGGTGCGTGATCAGGCGCGCCGCGGTGGCGTTCACGTTCGCGTCGCAGTCGAGAAATGTGGCCAGCGTGCCGAGCAGATCGGTCTCGTACTGCTCGTCGTAGGCCACGAGCGGCCGCACGGTCTCGTCGTAGAACCGGCCCAGCTCGGCGGGATCGTTCATGTGCGGGAGCAGCAGCTGATAGGTCCCGCTCTCTTCGAACCCGAGCGTCGAGCGCTCCGCGTCGCCTTCGACGACGTTGACCGCGAGCAGCGCCTCGTTGCGCGCACGGTGCAGCTCGAGCGGGTCGGCTGCGCGCCGGCTGCGGCCGATCGCGAACGCGAAACCAGGCAGGCCCGATTCGAGCTCGCGCAGGATCGCGGCGCACACGCGCCGAGCAACATCTCCGTATGAGTCGGGCACGAGCAGCGCGACCTCACCGCCGTCATCTCGGGTAGGAGCCGCGATCGTGCCCGGAGCGATCGAGCGCGCGCCGCGCCCGGACACGGCGAGCAGCCGCCGGCGCCAGTCATCTTCGGTCGCTCGGCGAGGATGGGCGCGCACGACAATCACGCTTCCGCCGGCGCTCAGGTCGGTACCCAGCTCCTTGCCGCGCGCGACCAGGTCGTCGCGGTCGTGCATCCGCCGGTCGAGCACCGCGCGCTGAAAGGCGGTGGCCACCTCCTCCGAGGCGCGCTCGGGGGCACGCACGCGCTCGACTTCGGAGGCGATCAGCGTGCTGACGAGCCGCAGCAGCGAAGGTTCGGGCGCGGTATCGCGGCTGCGCATCCGCAGTCGCCCGACCGGCGCCTCGGCCACCTTGAGCTCGATCGTGCTCACGTCGTGGGCGTCGCGCATCAGCGAACGCTCGTCGGCCGGCGAGCGCGCGGCAACCGCCAGGACGGAGGCCGAGCGGTCGATGAGGACGAGGCTGGCGTCGAGCGCGCGCGCTGCGGCGCGCAGGATCTCGGGCAGGCCGGCGCCCGCCTCGACGGCGTCGGTGATCGCGGCCAGCGCCGTGAGATCCGGCGCGCCGGACGCGGATGCCTGCTCTGGCGGGGTGCTTCCGGTCACGTCCGACAAGCTCGCGGTCCCACTTCCAGCCGCGACACGTGCACTAGAAGAGCCGCGGCCACTCGAACACGACGAAGGCGCCGGCCAGCACGCCGACGCCGATCAACGCCGCAAGCACATACAGCGACAGGATCACCACCGCAACGCGCTCGAGCCGCCGCTGGTAGGAGGTGATCGCCGGCGCGACCACGAGGGCGCAGAACGCGGCCAGACCGAATACGGCGAGGACGGCTCCGACTAGGTACGTGATCGCCTGGTTGGTCATGTGCGGAAATTCTGCCGGAACACGAAGATGGCGAGGCGGGCTCGACCCGGAACGTCTACGCAACCACCGGTAAACCGAACTCTGGGCTCACCGGCACCGCCGAGCTGGCGCGATCCCACCGTGCGCTCAGCGACCTCGCCGCAGCGGCGGCACGATCCGCCCCGTCAGCGCCCCAGAATAGCCCAGCCACGGTCGGCCCTGACCCGGACACGAGCACCTCATCGGCGCCGGTGTCGCGCGCCGCTTCGAGCGCAGACTCGATCGGCGGGCACAGCGAGAGCGCAGCCGGCTGAAGGTCGTTGACGATGTGTGTGCTCGGCAGGCGCGCCCGATCGTGCACGGCGGCGGTCAGGGCGCGGAAGCGGGCGTCCAGATCTTCGGCCGAGCGTGGCAGACCGAGTCGATCCGCCTCGCGGTAGACCTCGGCCGTCGAGAGCGCGTACGGCTGGGGGACCAAGAGCAACCCGTGTGCGGCCAGCGGGTCACAAGCCTCGACGATGTCGCCGATCCCGGTCGCCAGCGACACTCCGGGCGCGAGCTGACTGGGCACGTCCGCGCCGAGCTGCGTCGCCAGCGAGATCACCTCTTCCGGCCGGCCAGGCGCAAGTTCGGCGGCCAAACGCAGCGTCGCCGCCGCATCGGCTGATCCGCCGCCCATACCGGCCGCGATCGGCACGCGTTTGTCGATCTCGATGCGCACCGGTGGGCCGTTCCAACCGCGCGCCCGCAACTCGGCTAGCGCGCGGGACGCGAGGTTCTCCCCCTCCACATCCGGACAGAGCACGTGGTCGGGCCCCTCGGGGAGCGTCTCGAGGTGGAGCTCATCGGCGAGCGACACCGACTCGATCAGGGTCACGAGCTCGTGCCGGCCGTCGGCGCGGGGTGGTCCGAGCAGCAGACAGAGGTTGACCTTGCCCGGGCCGAACGCTCTCAGCTTCATCCCGCGAGCATTCGCGCAAGCGCGCGAAACTCCTCGGGCGAGAGACGCTCGGCTCGCTCGTCGGGAGGATGACCG
>JAFAZV010000198.1 GCA_019239445.1 Solirubrobacterales bacterium | reverse complement strand
CCCCAGCCAGTGGTCGGCGTGGAAGTGCGTGAGGAACACCTCGGTCAGCTCCATCAACCCGATCGAAGCCACGAGTTGGCGCTGGGTTCCCTCGCCGCAGTCGAACAGGATCCGGTCGGCGCCGCGCCGGACGAGCATCGCCGGCAGACCGCGGCGAGCGGTGGGGATCGAGCCGGCGGTGCCGGCGAAGAACACCGAGAGATCCACGTCCTTCAGGAGTCTGTCAGTCGAGGCTGATCAGCTCGAACTCGACATTCGAGCGTTGCCTGGGGCCGGTAACCGGGCTGACCCGGGCCAGACCCATGGTGTGAGCCGGGGCGCGGCGGCGCTCGGTCGGGCTGCCTGGGTTGAAGATCTGAAACCCGTAGCCGCTGTCTCGCTCATGCAGCGGAAGGTGCGAGTGGCCGAAGATCACGGCATCGGCTTCGGGAAAGCGCGCGCGCATCCGCGCCAGCCGGCGGGCGCGCGCACCGGCATCGTGGATTAGGGCGATCCGCGCGCCGGCGGCATCGACGATCCGCGACTGCGGGAGCCCCCGGCGCACGTCGGCATCGTCGACGTTGCCGTGCACCGCGAGCACTGGCGGCCCGAGCGCGCGCAGGTCCTCGAGCACGGATAGGCGCATCAGGTCGCCGGCGTGGAGGATCAAATCTGCTGCCCGTAAGCGCGCGACGCAGGCCTCCGGGAGGCGCCGGCCGGCGCGCGGCATGTGCGTATCCGAGATGATCGCGATCTGCACGGTAACCTCCTCGAAAGGCAGGTCCCCCCGCGCCCGTAGCTCAGGGGATAGAGCGTTCGCCTCCGGAGCGAAAGGTCGCACGTTCGAATCGTGCCGGGCGCGTCAGTCGAACGCCCCGCAACCTTGGGGCGTTCAGGTGATTATCGACGCCTCGGACTAAGGGGAGGTCGCGTCCGGCGAGGCGCCCCGGTTGCGGCGTCGCACCCAAAACGGCGCCGTCGGCCAGCGGCACTCGAGGGCGTAGTACGCGGCTTGAAGGCGAAGGTGCGCCTCGAGCAGCCGCGCGTACTCCGCGCCCCACCGGATGAGCGGCTGCTGGTCGCCGCGGGTCAACATGGCGGCTACGGCATGTCCGGCGCCGGAGCCCATCACGAAGGAGGTGAGCATTCCCTGGGAGGACAGCGGGTCGAAGGAGACGGCCGCGTCACCGGCGGCCACCCACCCGTGGCCTGCGGGATGGTCGAGATGGGCCACGGCTGCATCAAGAATCACGGGGTCGCTGTGGAGAGCGCATCCGCTGCTCGCCAGGCGATCCTCGATGTGAGGCGCCTGCTCGAGTCGCTCGTGCCAGTCCCGCGCGATGCGGGTCGCGCGCGCCGGCATCAGGTCGGCATCGGTCAGGAAGGCCACGACGCGGCGGCCGCCGGGGAGCGGGGTCGTGTACCACCAGCCTTCGCGGGCGGCCTGCACCAGCGTCGTGCACTCGCCGTCCTGTGGGTCGCCGGCGGCCAGCATCCAGTAGGCCGCTACGAGGCGGTCAAGCCGCCGTCGCCGAGCGCCTTGAGAGCGCGCGATTCGTGCCGCTCGGCCGGTCGCGTCAACGATCGCGCCGGCTCGGATCACGGTTGTGTCGCGATCGTCGAGTGCGATCCGCCATCCGTCGGCGCTCCACGCTTGTCCGGTCACCCGAACGTCGGAGCGGACGCGGACGCCGAGTGTGCGGAGCCGATCGTGAAGCGAGGCCTCGAGCGCCACGCGATCGATATGCCATCCGTGCCCGAACGGGTTGCACACGAACTCAGTCGCCTCGACGTCAGGTCCTCCCCAGGCGCCCGAGTTGCCGAAGGAAGCTTGGTGCTGATGGTCATCCAGCATCGAGGCGCCGAAGATTTCGTGAAGCAGCCCCTCGGTGCCCGGCGGCAGGCTCTCACCGGGAGCCGGCCGATGCCCTCGCCGCGCACACAGCAGCTCGACGCTGAGTCCCTCGGCGCGCGCGGTGGCCGCGGCGGCGGTTCCGGCCGGGCCGCCGCCAACAACCACGAGGTCAGCCCGCGCCGGTTTGCGACCCGTTAGTACTGCGTCACCCACAGATACGCGCCGTAATCGTGGCTCGGCTCCTTCGAGAAGCCGACATACGATTCGACCTTGAACGTGCGGGGAAACTGGGGGTCGCCGGGTCCGGGCCGCTCGGTCACCATCCCGAGTTTCGGCCAGTCTTTGACCATCAACTCCAGCGTTGGCGGCCGTGTCGGCTGCGCGATGAAGCGCTCCCAGTCGCGGCGACGGTGGAAGGCCTGAAGCCGCTCGGACATCGGCCGCGTCCGATCCATGACGATCTTGTAGTCAGAGTCGCGGAGCACCTGGGTCGGGATTCGGGCCGGCCAGAAAGTCGGCAGGATGAGCGAGATGCTCCGTTGATAGCCGGAACGGCAGCTCGCGGCATCGGCGTGCCAAGGCTCGCCCAACCAATGGGTGAGGTCGCCGGGCGAGACCCCATGGAGAGGTCCGCCCGGGGAGTAGACGATCTTGGTTGTGAGCTCGCTCCCGTAGTCCTGCGGCTCGAAGCGGTCGCTGCGCACGCGTAGCCGAAACGGCTTCTCCCAGATCTGGCGCGTCCGCAGCGTCCACGGGACCTCGATGGCCGGATGAAACGCTCCGCCCAGGACGGACTCGAGCGCCGCGCGATCCAGCGCCGCCGGCCGGTGCTGCAACGGCAGCGCCTGCAACGACGTGGGCGACCGTGTCCTCGCGCTGTCGCAACTGAAGTCGCCGTCGGCCCACGCGCGCAGCTGGCGATATTGCAGACGTGTGATCGCGACCCAGTCGCGAGCGTTGTCCAACGGAAATCCGACGTGATCGCCATAGAGCTGGGGCACGGCGTCGGGCTGTGAACGGGCAAATGACGGGTTGCGAAAGGTCTTGAAGATCTGCCAGCGAAACCTCCCGTTCGCCGGCGAGGGATCGCTGAGCCGCTCGAGCATCTCTTCGGAGAGGAAGTCGTTCTGGCTGCCCCAGCCGTTTGACGCGAAGAAACCGGAGCTGACCCACTGAAAGTCGACCAGCCGGGCGAAGATCGGCAGGATGTCCTCGGTGAAGTTGACCGGGCCCGAGGCCAGCATGCCGGCGTCCACGAGCGCCGAGCGCACCGCATCGTAGGCAGTGACCAGCCCGGCTGAGATCGCCGGCGCGTAGTTCGGCGGGGTCGAGACCACCCAGGTGGGCTCGGCCTCGAGCCGCCGGTTTCCCAGCTTGACGCTGGCGC
>JAFAZV010000272.1 GCA_019239445.1 Solirubrobacterales bacterium | reverse complement strand
CGCGAGACCTGGAGCCCGTGCTCGAACGCACCGCCGCCCAGGTTGTGCAGGAGCTGGGTCATGTAGTTGGAGAAGTCCTGCGCGCGCCACACCCGGCGCAGCGCGGTCCGGCTGTACGCCTCCAGCCTGGCCTCGTCTCCGCTCTCGAAGCGGTCGTGGAGCGCGGCGGCGAGCAGGCGCGCGTCGTTGACGGCCAGATTGAGTCCCTTCGCGCCGGTCGGCGGAACGATGTGCGCGGCATCGCCGCAGAGAAACAGGCGGCCGTGCTGCAGCGGCGAGACGACGAAGCTGCGCATCGGCGTGATGCCCTTCTCGAAGATCGGTCCGGTGTTGACGTGGCCGAGCCGCAGTTCGAGCTCGTTCCAAATCCGGTCCTCCGACCACGCGGCCAGATCCTCGTCGGCCGCCACTTGAAGATAGAGGCGGCTGACTTGCGGCGAGCGCATCGAGTAGAGCGCAAAGCCATGTTCATGCCAGGCGTAGATCAGCTCCTCGGTCGCGGGCGCCGCCTCGGCCAGGATCCCCAGCCAGGCGAACGGGTAGGTGTATTCGAGCTCCGTGAGGACTTCCGGTGAGATCGCCGAGCGACAGATGCCGTGAAATCCGTCGCACCCGGCGACAAAGTCGCAGGCGAGCTCGTGCTCGCTCCCGTCGTGGACGAAACTGATCCGCGGCCGCCCGGAGTCGATGTCATGCAGGGCGACGTCGCTGACCTCGAAGAGCAGCGACGCGCGCCCCCTCAGTCGTGCCGCGACCAGGTCTTTGACCACTTCCTGCTGACCGTAGACGGTGATCGACCGACCGGTCAGCTCGGTCATCGGCACGTAGTGCGTCTCGCCCAGGTGGCGCAGATTGATGCCGTGATGCTCGAGCCCCTCGCGTTCGAGCCGATCGCCGACCTCGAGCTCGTGCATGAGGTCGACAGTGTTCTGCTCGAGCACGCCCGCTCGGACACGCTGCTCGACATACTGGCGGTCGCGTGTCTCGAGGATCACCGAGTCGATGCCGTGCCGCTCGAGGAGTAATCCCAGCATGAGTCCGGCGGGCCCCGCGCCGACGATGCCGATCTGCGTCTCCACGTCGCGACGATCCTATACAGTCCAGGACAGAAGTGTCTACAGTTGCGTAGTCTGCACGCAGTATGGCTGACCTGACGAACGTACCGGAGGCGATCGCTGCGCTCGTGCGCGATGGCGACAGCGTCGCGCTCGAAGGCTTCACGCACCTTATCCCGTTCGCAGCCGGGCACGAGGTGCTGAGGCAGGGGCGTCGCGATCTCGAGCTGATTCGCATGACGCCTGACGTTCTCTATGACCAGATGGTTGGGGTTGGCTGCGCGCGCAAGCTGGTGTTCTCCTACGCCGGCAACCCGGGAGTGGGTTCACTGCACCGGCTGCGGGACGCGATCGAGCATGGCTGGCCGGTACCGCTGGAGATCGAGGAGCACTCGCACGCCGGGATGGCCAACATGTACGTTGCCGGGGCGTCGGGGTTGCCGTGCGCGCTGATGCGGGGCTATATCGGCACCGACCTGGAAGCGCACACGCGCGTCGAGCGCGTGATCTGTCCGTTCACCGGGGAGACGCTCGTCGCTGTGCCGGCGCTGGTTCCTGACGTCGCGATCGTGCATGCCCAAGAGGCCGACCGGGCAGGCAACGTGCAGCTATGGGGAATCCCGGGCGTCCAGAAAGAGGCCGTGCTGGCGGCGAAGCGCTCGCTCGTCACGGTGGAGCGGATCGTCGATGAGCTCGAGCCAAAGCGGGCGGCGGTGGTGATCCCGAGCTGGACGATCGACTTCGTCGCGCCGGCGCCGGGCGGTTCGCAGCCTTCCTATGCCCATGGGATCACGCGCCGTGACAACGACTTCTACCGCGCGTGGGACGCGATCAGCCGCGATCGCGATACGTTCTCGGCCTGGATGGACGAGCACGTGTTCGCAGGCGCGGGCGTGAGATGAGCGTCGAGACCGAGCCCACCACGGCAGAGGTGCAGACGGTCGCGGCGGCTAGGAGCCTGGTCGGCAAGCGCTCGTGCTTTATCGGCGTGGGCCGGCCGAGCATGGCCGCAATCCTCGCCCGGATGGTGCACAACCCAGAGCTCGTGCTGGTCTATGAGTCGGGCACGATCGGCGCCAAGCCATACCGGATCCCGCTCTCGATCGGCGACGGCGAGCTGGCCGAGACCGCGGATGCCGTCGTCTCGGTGCCTGAGATGTTCAACTACTGGATCGGGCCGGGGCGCATCCAGGTCGCGTTCTTGGGCGCGGCGCAGATAGACCGCCACGCGAACCTCAACACCACCGTAATCGGAGACTACGAGCATCCTCGCACCCGGCTTCCGGGTGCCGGTGGCGCGCCGGAGATCGCGACCGGCTGCAGCGAGGTCATGGTCATCGCTCCGCACTCGCCTCGCACGTTCGTCGAGCGGCTCGACTTCCTGACCACCACCGGCGGGCGAACGACCCAGGTCATCACCGATCTGGGCGTGCTCGAGCCGCTGGACGGCGAATTGACGTTGACGAGGCTGCATCCCGGAATCGAGGTCGAGCAGGCGCGCGAGGCGACGGGGTGGCCGCTGCGGGTCCTGGACGAGCTCGAGATCACCGCGCCACCGACCGATGAGGAGCTGAGCGCGTTGCGCGGGTTGGTGGCGCGTGGCTGAGGCGTTCGTCTACGACGGCATCCGCACGCCTTTTGGTCGCTATGGCGGCGCGCTCTCTGGCGTGCGGCCCGATGACCTGGCGGCGCACGCGGTGTCGGCGCTGCTGGCGCGTAATCCGGATCTGGATCGGGAGCGGATCGATGAGGTCATCTTCGGCGATGCCAACCAGGCCGGCGAGGACAATCGCAACGTGGCGCGGATGGCGGTGCTGTTGGCCGAGCTGCCGACGACGATCCCGGGCACGACGATCAACCGGCTGTGCGGCTCTTCGCTCGACGCCGCGATGCAGGCCAGCCGGATGGTCGAATGCGGCGATGCCGCGTGCGTCCTGGTCGGCGGCGTCGAGTCGATGTCGCGTGCCCCCGGTGTGCTGCTCAAGCCCGAGCGCGGGTACGCCACCGGCGATCAGACGCTGCATTCGACCACGCTCGGCTGGCGGATGGTCAACCCGCGGATGCCCGGACAGTGGACGATCTCGCTCGGCGCGAGCACGGAGAAGCTCGCGGGGATTCATGGCGTCGGACGCGAGGCACAGGATGAGTACGCCGTCCGCAGTCATCAGCTGACCGCCCGAGCTTGGGATGACGGGTTCTACCAGGAGTGGGTGGTACCGGTGCCCGACATCGACCTCGACGAGGATGAGAACCTCCGGCGAAACACCTCGCTCGAGAAGCTAGCCAAACTGCGCCCGGCATTCGTCAAGGACGGCGGTGGCACGGTCACGGCCGGCAATGCGTCGCCGCTGAACGACGGCGCCGGCGCGATGTTGATCGGCGACGCTTCGCTACCGGGCGAGCCGCTGGCGCAGATCGTGGGCCGCGGCAGCCACGCGGTCGATCCGGACATCTTTGGCATCGCCCCGGTGCAGGCGGCGAACCAGGCGCTCGCGCGCGCGGGCATCGGCTGGGACGACGTCGAGGTCGTTGAGCTGAACGAGGCATTCGCCGCGCAGACCTTGGCCTGCCTGGGCGAGTGGAAGGAGCTCGATCCCGAGCGGCTCAATCCTAATGGCGGCGCAATTGCGATCGGCCATCCGCTCGGCGCCTCGGGGGTTCGCATCTTGAGCGGCCTCGCGCACGAGTTGCGCCGACGCGGCGGCGGCTACGGCGTCGCGGCAATCTGCATCGGCGTCGGACAGGGCCTGGCGGTCGTGCTGCATGCGTGAGCCGCCGCTCGATTGCCCGGACTACAAGTCGACGGCGCTACGCCACCCCAAGCAGCCGCTCGTCTACCTGCCCGCGCAGGTGACCGAGCTCACTGGTCCGCAGCTGGATCAGCTGCGGCCGGGGAAGATTCAAAACGATCTGACC
>JAFAZV010000441.1 GCA_019239445.1 Solirubrobacterales bacterium | reverse complement strand
GCCTTGAGCGCCACTGTAACGAAGGGCCCGAGGTGGTTTACAAACATGTGTTCGCCTAACACGCAATCAGCATCGGTACAATTCGTATTCCTACGGCAGCGGAGCATTTGATGGCTATCAACGACACCCCCAGCGGAGACAGTTCCGCCACGACACCCGACACGCCCACCGCTACGCCTGAGTCGACCCTGACGCAGGCGAAGCGCACTGCCGGACAGGCGAAGGCCACCGGTAGGCAAGCGAAGACCTCCGGTACCCGGGCGGCCAAGGCCACCCGCACGCAGGCCAAGGCCACGTCGACGCAGGCCAAGGCCACCGTCGGACAGGCGAGGAGCACCGTCGAGCAGGTCCAGGAGCTCGCCGAGCGGGCCGTCCTGGTCCCCTTCGGCGCCAGCCTGCTGGCGCGTGACAACGTCGTCTCGACCGTCCACGGCCTGGCGACGAAGTACCGCACCCGCGACGGCATCGAGCGCGAACTGAAGCGCTACGAGCGCCGCGGCGCGACCGCCCGCAATCGCTTCGAGCGCCAGGTGCGCAAGACCCGCACCCGCTTCGAGCGCACGGTGCGGCAGAATCGCCGCCGGTTCGAGCGCGAGGTCCGTACGGTACGCCGGGACTTCGAGCGGCAGTCGAAGAAGCTCACCCAGGGCCGAATCGGCTAAAGCCAAGGTTTACCCCGCGCCGGAGCCAGGAGAGGCCGGCGGCGGGAAAGGTTCGCCGGCCCCATATCTCGCCGGCGAATGCAGCACCCTCTCCTCCCTCAACCGCCGGGGCGTCACGCAAGTGGCGCCCCGTCGGTGTTTAAGCGCCGGCGCGATCGGTTCACCCGCGTTCTCTGGCGAATTGGTTCGGACCCTCCGAACCAATTCTCCAAAGTCGTGCCGAGAGCGGGCGGCCGCGTCCGCATTCGGACCCGGCGCCGGCGGGAGGCCCGAAGCCGTCTGCCAGAATGGACTTATGCCGACCAGAGAACAAGTAATTGACGCCCTGCGCACCGTGATCGACCCGGAGCTTCGCCGCGACATCGTCGAGCTCGAGATGGTCCGCTCGATCGACCTGCACGAGAACGGCGTCGTCGACGTGATGGTCTCCCTGACCACGCCGGGGTGCCCGATCCGCAGCCACTTCCAGACCGGCGTGGCCCACGCCGTCCGCGACCTCGATGGAGTGAGCGGCGTCAACGTCAGCTTCGACGTCCTGTCCGACTCCGAGAAGCAGTCGCTGGGCCGCAAGCTCGGCCGCGGCACGCTGCCCGAGGGGGCGCTAGCCCAGGTCAAGAACGTCGTCTGCATCGGGTCGGGCAAGGGCGGAGTCGGCAAGTCCAGCGTGACCGCCAACCTGGCCGCGGCGCTGGCCGCGGGCGGCAAGCTGGTCGGCGTGCTCGACGCCGACGTGTGGGGCTACTCGCAGCCACGGATGTTCGGACTCGGAGCCGAGCGCCCGCGCGTCAACGCCGAGCGCAAGCTCGTCCCGCTGAGCGGACCCGACGGCATCGCGGTGATGTCGATCGGCTTCTTCGTCGAGCAGGATGCGGCCGTCGTGTGGCGCGGCCCGATGCTGCACAAGGCGCTGCAGCAGTTCCTCGAGGACGTCGATTGGGGTCAGCTGGACTACCTGCTGATCGACCTGCCTCCCGGTACCGGCGACGTGTCGATGACGCTCGCGCAGCTGCTGCCGCAGGCGAAGTTCCTGATCGTCACCACGCCCCAGCCGGTAGCGCAGAAGGTGGCTCGGCGCTCTGCCGAGATGGCTCGCAAGCTGAAGCTCGAGATTGGCGGCGTGATCGAGAACATGTCCGGCTTCGTCACCCCCACCGGCGAGCGCTACCAAATCTTCGGCGAGGGCGGCGGCCAGCTGCTGGCCGAGGAGCTCGAGGTCCCGCTGCTGGGCAAGGTGCCGCTGACGATGGGCCTGCGTGAGCAGTCCGACGCCGGCCTGCCGCTCGTTTACGCCGACCCCGACGACCCCGCCGCGCAGGCGCTCGAGCACGCCGCCCGCGGCCTGATCGCGCTCTCACCGCTCGAGTTGCCGGTGATGCAGGCGCCTTCGCCGGCGGCGGCGCCCAAGCCGGTGGGCATGTCGCTGCCCATGGCCTGAGAGATTATTTAGGGGTCGGCGCATGCGCCGACCCCACGCTGGCCGCATGCGGCCAGCGGGCTGGCGCGCATGCGCGCCAGCCACCCGACTTATCTACGCGTGGCGTAATAGTCGGCGTTGATCTGGATGTACTTCTGCCACTCCTCCGGGAGCTGATCTTCGGCGAAGCAGGCGTCGACCGGGCAGGCCTCGACGCAGGCGTCGCAGTCGATGCACTCCTCCGGGTCGATGTAGAGCATCTCCACGTCGTCGTAGTTCGGCTCGTCCGGGGTCGGGTGGATGCAGTCGACCGGGCAGACCTCGACGCACGAGTTGTCCTTGGTGCCGATGCAGGGCTCGGCGATGACGTAAGCCATAGGTGGGTTTCTTCCTGTTGCGGTTCGGGGTCGGCG
>JAFAZV010000396.1 GCA_019239445.1 Solirubrobacterales bacterium | reverse complement strand
CGCCGCACCCGCTCGAGGACTCCATCGAGGTGCGGCTCGGCGATCAGCGGACCGAGGCGTGTCTCCCGGAGCTGGGGATCACCGGGCGTCAGCGCGGAGGCGAAGGCGACCAGCCGCTCGGACACCTCCTCCGCGCGCTCCTGCGCCACCACGACCCGGGATCCAGCGTGGCAGGTCTGGCCGGCGTTGTAGAAGATCCCCCAGCCGATGGCCTGTACCGCGGCATCGAGATCGGGGACGTCGGACAAGACGACATGGGGGGTCTTGCCGCCAAGTTCAAGCGAAACCCCTTTGCCATTGGACTCCCCTGCGTAGCGCAAGAAGCGGCGGCCGACCGCAACCGAGCCGGTGAAGGCGATCTTGTCCACATCGAGATGGCGTCCCAGCGCTTCCCCCGCCTCCTCGCCAAATCCGGGCACGACGTTCAGCACGCCGTCCGGGACGCCGGCCGCTGCGGCGAGCTCGGCCAGCGCCAGCGCAGTGAGCGGCGTCTGCTCGGCCGGCTTGAGCACAACCGAATTGCCGGCCGCCAGGGCGGGCGCGAGCTTCCAAGCCGAGATGATCAGTGGGTAGTTCCAGGGAACGACCGCACCGATTACGCCGAGCGGCCGGCGCACGATCAGCGCCAGTGCCTCCGGCCCGGTCGGCGCGATCTCGCCGTACAGCTTGTCGATCGCCTCCCCGTACCAGGCAAAGCAGTCGCGCGCCCCGGGCACGTCGACGCTCCGGGCATCGCCGATCGGATGACCTGCATCGGCGGACTCGAGCCCCGCCAGCTCGTCGAGATGCTCCTCGATCAAGCTCGCCAGCCGCAGCAGGACGCGACCGCGTTCCCGGGGCGCCGAGAGCGCCCACCCACCGCGCTCGAACGCCCGGCGTGCCGCGCCGACGGCCCGGTCGACATCCGCCGCGCCGCCTCGAGCCACCGCGGCCAGTACCTCGCCGTCGCGCGGGGCCAGGTCGTCGAACGTGCGCCCATCGGCGGCGGGCACGAAGCGGCCATCGATGAACGCTTCGGTCCTCATCCACGCGCTTCGGTGTCGGCCACCAACTGAGCCGCCACACGCTCCTCGTCCAGCTCAACCCCGAGGCCCGGGCCATCCGGCACGCGCAGCAGCCCGTCTTGTCCGACCTCGATGGGCGCGGCGAGCATGAAGTCGCGCTTCGAGGCAGTCCACGCCGGCGGGTCGTATGGGAACTCGATGTACGGTCCGCCGCCCACGCCGGCGCAGACCTGCAGGTTCGCCATGAGGCCGATTCCGTTCGTCCAGGTGTGGGGGGTGAACCAGCGGTTTCGACGCAGCGCCAGGTCGGCCAGCGTTCGCGTGGCCGAGATCCCGAGTGCGAGCACGACGTCAGGCTGAAAGACCTCGAGCGCGTCGTGCTCCAATGCCAGCAGCAGCTCTTCAAAAGTACGGGCCATCTCACCTCCCGCGATGCGCATGCCGGTCCGGTTCGCCAGCCGCCGCATCCCGGCGTGGTCCGCGCCGGCCAGCGGCTCCTCCGCCCAGAGCACGTCGTGATCGCGCAGGCGCTCGATCAATCGCTCCGCAGCCGCGGGGTCGAGGCTGGCTTCGGTGTCCCCTGGCATCCGCCACCACTGGTTGAGGTCGACGATCAGATCGAGTCGCTCGCCGACTGCATCGCGCACCGCCGCCACAACCGCGAGACTCTCCTCCAGATGGCCTCGGCCGAGTCTGATCTTCACGGCTCGGAAGCCTGCCTGAAGCAACGCGTGCGCATCCTCGACTCGCTGCTCGCCGCATCGGTGCTCGCACCACGAGGCATACGCCGGGACGCTGTCGCGCGCACCTCCGAGCAGCATCGCCAGCGGAAGGCCGCAAACCCGGCCGTAGAGATCCCACAGCGCCGTCTCCAGCGGCCAGTAGCGCCCGGCGTGGAAGGCGATCCCCTCGAGCGTCCGGGCATGGCGCGCGATGGCGAGCGGATCCTGGCCGATGAACAGGTGCTCAAATTCCCCAAAGCCGACCATCGTGTCGCCGCTGCCGATACCGGCGACGCCGGCGTCGGTCTCGACCCGGACGATCGTCGCCGCGAACTCCCGACGTGGATTCGGATCCCAGGCGGCATGGACGGCGGGATCCAGCTGCAGGCGGAGCTCTTGCCTTCGGATCCGGGTGATCCTCATCGGCCTCGCTCGTCGCTGTAGAACGGGCTCGTCAGAGCCTCGCGCCCTTGGACCAGCGCTGCCGCCGCACGAGGATCGCGCCCTTCGATCGCTACGCCGAGTGCCTTGCGGACCGCCTCGCGGCTGGCGCGCCGCACGGTCGCCTCGTCGGAGGCGGCGGGATCAATCCAGATGCAGACCAGCACGAGCACGTCACCGCTGGGTTCCAGCAAGCCGTCGGCGACAGCATCGAGCACGCCCTGGGCGATCCCGAGCTGCCCGGCGCCCCAGGTGATGGTCTGATGGCGCTCTTCGAGCGCAGTCGCCTTGTTGACCATGATCGTCGGCGGCCAGACCGGCTCGTAGCTCGGCTGATCCTCGCCCACCACGACCAGAATTGGGGTATGGCCGGGCGCCGGATGAGCGAACGCTGAGAGCATCGCCGCAGCCGTGGGAGATCCGCGCTCGGCGAGCACCAGGTTGACGTGGCTCCCATTCGGACCCGGCGGTCCGCCGTAGCCTTCTCCGATACGACCGTCGAGATCGGCCGCGTGTGGGGCGCTCACGAGGCCCGGCCCGCCACTTGCTCATCGATCACGATGACGTTGCGCGATCCTTCGCCGCGCCGCAGCCGGCCAAGCGCCTCCTCAACCTCCTCGAGGGCGATCACGTGGGAGATGACATCGGACAGCTCGAGCCGTCCGTCGATTGCCATTTGTGCGTAGGCACCGAGGGCGGCATGCGTCTCTCCGGATCCGTAATAGCAGCCCTTGATCGTCTTCTCGGACACGAAGCCGGAGGCCGGAAGCGAAACCTCGGTCCCCCGCGGCGCGATCCCGACCACGATCGCCGTGCCGCCCGGCGCCAGCGCTTCGAAGGCATCGCGGAGCGTCGTCGCTTTCCCCACGACCTCGAAGCAGTACCGCGCGCCGCCGCCCGTCGCCGCGATGACAGTTTCAACCGGATCGCCCGACGTGGCGTTGACCAGATGGGTCGCGCCGCGCCGTCGAGCTCGCTCGAGGCTCTCGGCATCTCGGTCGACAGCGATGATCATGCCCGCTCCCGCCAAGCGTGCAGCGGCAACGACCTGCAACCCGACGCCGCCGCAGCCGATCACGCAGACGCTGTCTCCGAGACCGACTCCGGCGCTCTTGACCGCTCCGAATCCTGTTACCACTCCACAGCCGAGCAGAGCGGCCTGCCAGAGCGGGATCAACGGCGGCAACTTGACCGCCCCGGCGAGCGGGACAACGGCATATTCGGCAAAGCAGGCCACGACGAACGCGTGGCCGAGTCGATTGCCGCGAACGTCGCGCAGCCTTGTGCTGCCGTCCAGCATCGTGCCCAACAGGCTGCTGCGGGCGGCGGGCTCGCAAAGGGTCCGGCGGCCGGCGCGGCAGGCGCGGCAGCGCCCACACGAGGGGACGAGGCAGAACGCGACGTGGTCGCCGGGACGTAGCTCGGCGTCCTGATCACCGGGACGTGGCTCGGTGTCGTGGTCGCCCACCGCGACCACGACACCTGCTCCCTCGTGCCCGAGCACGAGTGGCCAGCGGCCGGTGCCCATCAACCCGTCGGCCAGGTTCAGGTCGGAGTGGCAGACGCCGGCGGCGGCGACGCGGACGAGCACCTCGCCCTGGCGTGGAGGCTCGAGCGAGACCATCTCCGTCCGCACCGGCTGGCCGGGTTCGCGCAGCACCGCGGCCTGCATTTCCAGTCCCGCTGGGACCAGGACTCAGCCGCTCATTCCTCGATGCGTGGGCTCCCGGCGCCGTCGCCCGAGTGCGTCGGGCCATCCGGTGCGGCCGCGCTGCCCGCCGCCGTCGTGTCGGCGGGCGACCGGGCCGTCGGTCGCGTCCTCTGGATCTCTCGCAGCTCCTCCGCGGAGTAGTGACAGCGCCAGAAATGCCCAGGCTCCACCTCTTTGAATTCCGGAACCTGCGTTTTGCAGACATCGCCGATGTAGCGCGGGCAGCGCGTATGGAACACGCACCCGGACGGTGGCGAGGCGGCGCTCGGAACTTCGCCCGTCAGCCGGATCCGAAGATCCTCCTCACCTTCGATTGTCCGTACCGCTGAACCCAGCGCTTCGGTGTACGGATGCTGAGGCGAATCGAACACCTTGTCCGCCGGTCCGAGCTCCATCACGCGGCCGAGATAGAGGACCGCGATCCGGTCGGAGAGGTAGCGGACGACGCCCAGGTCGTGCGAGATGAACAGATAGGCGACCTTCTTCTCCGCTTGCAGTTCGACCAGCAAGTTCAGGATTGCCGCCTGCACCGATACGTCCAGGGCGGACGTGGGCTCGTCGCAGACGACGATCCGCGGGTCTCCGGCAAATGCGCGGGCGATCGCCACCCGCTGCTTGAGTCCGCCCGAGAGCTGCGAGGGCCGGGCTCCGATGAGCCGTACGTCGAAGCGGACCGAATGCGCCAGCTGCCGGAGATGCTCCTCGCGTTCTTCCCCTTTCTCGCCCTTCAGCATGGTCAGCGCGCGCCCGATGATCCGGTGGATCGAGAAGCGGCGATTCAGCGCCGAGTCCGGATTCTGAAAGACGATCTGCAGCGCTCTGACCTGGTCGCGCTTTCGCTTTCTCACCGTAGGCGCCAGCTGATCGCCGTCGAGCTCGACGACCGATCCCTCGTCGGGGGAGCTGAGCCCGATCAGCAGCCGCGCCAGCGTCGTCTTGCCGCTCCCCGACTCGCCGACGAGCCCGAGAGTCTCGCCTTCTCGGAGCGTGAACTCGACATCGGCGAGCGCGCGGATCGCGTTTCCCTCTTGCTGGAAGGTCTTCTGCACGTGCTCGGCGCGGAGCACCGGGTCATCGGGCAGCGCTTCACGCGCCACCGGCACCGGGTCGGTCGCGCGCGGGACGGTTTGCGCTTTGTCGTAGAAGTGGCAGCGGCTGCAGTGACCTTCCGTGACGCGGTGGAAGGGTGGCTCCTGCTGACGACACACCTCCTGCGCGAGCCCGCAGCGGTCTGTGAACACGCACCCCGGCAGCTCGGCGCCGAGCTGTGGCAGGAAGCCCGGGATCGTGTCCAGCTTCTCGCGATCCTTGCGCGCCCCCGCGCGGGGGATGCAGCGCAGGAGGCCCACCGTGTAGGGATGACTCGGCCGCTTGAAGATCTCCTCCACCGGCCCTTCCTCGACCAGGCGCCCGGCGTAGAGCACGCCCATGCGCTCACACATCTTGGTGATGATCCCGAGGTTGTGGGTGATGAACAGGAGGCTGGTCTTGAACTCCTCGCGCAGCCCCGTGATGAGATCGAGTACCTCGCCCTCCACGGTGGCATCGAGACCGGTGGTCGGCTCATCGAGAATCAGCAGCGAAGGCTGGGTCGCAAGCGCCATAGCGATGACCACGCGCTGATTCATGCCGCCGGACAGTTGATGGGGATAGCGGCGCATGACCGAGGCCGGGTCGGAGATCTGCACCTGGGCCAGCATCTCCTGCGCGCGCTCGTGAGCGTCCTTGCCCGGGACGCCGACCAAGGTGAACACCTCCGCCACCTGGTCTCCGATGCGGATCGACGGGTTGAGCGCTGCGGTCGGGTTCTGGTAGACCATCGAAACCTTGTCGACTCGCATCTTGCGCACGTCGTCCTCGCTCAGCGACAGCAGATCTTCGCCGTCGATACGAATCGAGCCGCTCATCACGCGGCCATTGCGGGGCAGATAGCGCAAGGCGGCAAACGCGGCCGTGGACTTTCCACACCCCGACTCGCCGACCAGCCCGTAGGCCTCGTTTTGCCCGATGGACAGGGTGACGCCGCGCAGCACCTCGCGCCAGATACCGCGGACGCGGTAGGAGACCTCGAGGTCGCGGAGCTCGAGCGCCGGCGCGGTCTCGACCGAAGCTGGACTTGGGGACGTTGCGGTCATCGCTCGAATGCCTGACTGATGCCGTCCGCGAGCAGGTTGACGCCGACGACAAGGCTGGCGATGGCGAGAGCCGGGAACAGCACCGGCCACCAGTAGCCGCCGCTGATCAAGCCGTAGTGCTGGAAGATCTGCAGTCCCCAGTCCGGCGCCGGAGGCTGGATCCCGAAGCCCAGGAAGCTCAGCGTGGCGATCGTGAAGATCGCATATCCGAGGCGCACGGTGAACTCGACGAGTACCGGCCCGAGCACGTTCGGGAGGATCTCGCCAAACAGGATGTAACTGGTCTTCTCGTTGCGCAGCCGCGCTGCCGCGACGTACTCGTAGTCGCGCTCGACCAGCACCGCGGCGCGCACGGTGCGGGCGATCACCGGTGTGAACACGATGCCGATCACGAATATGACTGTGACCGTGGAGGGTCCCAGAGCCACCAAGCTCAGCAGCCCAACGATCACGACCGGCACGGCCAGGACGGCGTCGACGATGCGACCGAGGACGTCATCGGTGGCTCCCCGGAAGTAGCCCATGACCAGGCCAAGCACGGTCCCGAGCACCGTGCCGAGCAGCGTCGCCAGCGGCGCCACGATCAAGATGTCGCGCGCGCCGACGATCACGCGCGAGAGGACGTCGCGGCCGAGGAGGTCGGTGCCGAACAAGTGCGCCGAGGAAGGCGCCTTGAGCGCCGCGATCGGATCGGTCAGCAGCGGATCGTTCGGAGCGATCAGCTTCCCGAAGATCGCGCAGATGATCCAGATACCGAGGATCGTCACTCCGGCGATGAAGGTCTTCGATCGAAGCAGGACCTTGAGTCGCTCGCGCCGGATGACGCGGGCATCGTCGGGTCCCGGTTGAGTCGTGCTCTCAACTTCCGGCGCAGCCGCCGTCGTGCCTACGGAGGCTCCGACTGGCTGCCCGATCGAACTCACGAGGAACTCTCCAGGCGCAGCCGCGGGTTGAGCATCGAGTAGGCCAGGTCGGCCAGCAACGTCGCAACGAGGTAGACGATGCCCACGATCAACACCGCGCTCTGCAGAACGGGAAAGTCCTTCTGGGTGGCCGCGCGGTACAGGGTCTGCCCGATGCCTTGGTAGTTGAACACAAGCTCTATCGCCACCAGGCCGCCGATCAGGTAACCCGCTTGCGTGGCCACGACCGCGATCGTCGGCAGCAGGGCGTTGCGGAGCACGTGGCGGCGAACCACGGTGGTGTATGGCACCCCTTTAATCAGAGCCGTTCGCGTGTAATCGGCATCAAGCGCTTCGATCGTCCCTGCGCGGGCCATTCGGGCGATGTACCCGAACAGGACGAACACCAGGCATAGCGCGGGCAAGATCAGGTACTCGATCTGCTTCAGGAAGCCAGAACCTGGCGGCGGCTGGGCCGTCGAGGGAAGGATCGGTATCAGCAACGCAAACAGCAGGATCAGCACCACCGCCCACACGAACTCCGGCACGGTGGTGGCCGACAAGCCGCCGACCGAGATCAGGCGATCCAGGAACTTCCCCTCGTTGAGCGCGGCGAACACACCGCCGACGATGCCCAGGGGAACGACGAGCACGAAGGCGAGGATCGCCAGCTTTATCGAGTGCCCGAAGGCCGGCCAGATGATCGACGAGACCGAGGTACGCGTAGCGATCGAGGTGCCGAGATTGCCTTGGAACAGGTGACCGATCCACTGGAAATACTGTTCGATCACGGGTTTGTCCGTGCCCAGCTGTTTGTTCAGCGCGTTCACCGCGGACTGAGATGCGAACGGTCCGAGCACCCTGCGCGCGACGTCGCCGGGCAAGACCTGGGAGCCGAAGAACACGAGCACGCTCAGGAGCCACAGCGTGATCAGGCCGAGGCCAAGCCGGCGTCCGACGAACTTCGTCATGACGAGGCCGCCGAGAAGGGAAGTGATGGCATGCAGTGGTTCCTCCCGCAAGTGCGGTCGCACCGAGGGGCGTCACTGACGGATGCCGGGCAAGGACGCAGGCGGCAGCTGGACGACTCGGGGGCGGCCCGGCCGCTAGCGAGGCTGGAGGCCGAGCGGGCCGTCCACGAGGCAGCAGCGCTGCACGAGCCGCCGAGGACAGCTGGATGACGCGGGCGCGGCCCGTAGAAGCGAGGCAGGATGCCGAGCGGGCCGCGAGCCCGCGCAGGCGCCGTCAGGGGCGCCTCGAATGCGAGTGTATTTTCGGGAGGAACCACTAGGAGACGAACCCCGCTCGGGAAACGTTCAAGTGGCCCATCGCCGTGCTTTCCACTCCGGACACGTTGGGCCGCGTTGCGGTGAGAAAGTAGTAATAGAACGGGAATATGACTGGGGACTCGTCGAGCAGCAAGCTCTGGATCCTCCCTGCGGCCGAGCGCTGAGCCTGGATGTCGAGCGCGGCGACGTACTCGGCGACCAGGTTGTCGTACTGAGGATTGTGGAAATGCGCCGCATTCCAAGGCCCTTTACTCTCAAGCGGAGCGGTGAGGATCAGGTTGGGGACGCCGCGGTGACCGTAGTCGGTGATGCCCATCTCGGAGTCCAGCCACGGTGACGTGCCGAACTTCGACGAGCCATAGTAGGTACCCGGGTCGAGGATGCTGATGTTCAGCTTGATCCCGGCGTCCGAGACGTCGTTCTGTACCACCTGCGCCAGATCAGGCAGCTCGAAGTGCGTCAAGGTGGTCAGCTGGGTGCTGAAGCCGCCGCCCTTGCCGGCAGCTTGCAGCAGTTGCTTGGCCTCGGCGACGTTGCGCTGTCGCTGGGCCACGGCCTGGTTGGTGGAGCGGAAGACGGGCGCAAACGGGCTGTCGTTGCCGTAGTCGGACTTGGTGGCGAGAAGCCCTTCCACCAAGCCGACCCGATCGACGAGCAACGCCACGGCGCGGCGAACGCGCTTGTCCACGAACGGCTCCTTGTCATTGCGCATGTGGATCTGTCGATGCGCCGAGCAGCGGTACTGAATCGTCCTGATGTTCGGGTCGGTGAGCAATGCGCGGCCGCCCGAAACCGAGTAGTGGGCGAGGCAGTCAACCTGGTTGCCTTGGATCCCCAGCGTCTGAGCCTGCTCTTCGGGATAGAACGTCACCTGCGAGCGGTCGGCGACGGTAGGTGGACCCCAGTAGTGAGGGTTCCTCACGTAGGTCACGCCCTGGTTGGCGACGAAGCTTTGGAGCTTCCAGGGGCCAGTCCCGATGAACGTCTTGTCCCAGCCGCCGTTGTAGGTCTTCGGCAGGATGATCGCGTTGTAGTTGTCAGAGCTGACCAGGTAGGGGAAGTTCCCGTTGGGGGAATCGAGACGGAACTCGACCGTGTAAGCGTCGGTCGCCTTCACGTTGCCTTTGCTCAGCACGCCGGCGAACGTGGACAGGGCGTTGGACCCGACGGCCGGATCAGCCAGCCGGTTGAACGTGACTTCAACGTCCTTCGCCGTGAGCGGCGTACCATCGCTGAAGTGCACGCCGCGGCGGATGTTGAAGGTCCAGAGCTTCCCGGTGCTGTCGTGCTTCCAGCTCTCGGCGATGATCGGGCGGAGAGTCAGGTTCTTGTCCGACCAGGCGAGGTATTCACCTGACTGTCCGAGCACGGCGAGCCCGCCCTCGTCGCTGACCTGAACGGGATCCAACGCCGCCGCGGGTGCGACGATCCCCGATCGGATCGTCCCGCCCGGCCTTGGCGGCTTGGTCTGCGGTGCGGAAACCTGCTGCACGTTCGGTTGCGCACAGCCGGCGAGGACGCCGAGCGCCGACAGCGACAACCCGAGCACGGAGCCGCGGCGCACGAACTCCCGCCGATCGATCCGTCCGGCCGCGAGCTCATCGACGAGGTCGTTCTCTACTTCGCCGATGCGGGAACGAAGCGCGTCCACCTGCCGTTGACGGTGGTCGGTCATCCGCAGTGTCAGCGCCGGCGCTTAACCGGTCGCACGCTCCTCCCGAGACGTTGCATCAGCAGACCGGCAATGACTCTAGCCCTGGCGCTTGGACGCTGTCAAGGCTGAACCCGTGCGCTGAGTCGCTCGGGTGGCGCGCGAGGCCGGCGAGCGCGAAGAAGTTTTCCAGCACCCGCCGGCCGTCAGGACGGCGGGTGGTGAAGATCTCGGGATGGAATTGAGTTCCCCACCAGCGACGGTCGGTGAGCCTCAGCGCCTCGACGGCGCAGCGCTCGCTGCGCGCGAGCACGCGCGCGTTCGACGGCAGCGCGACGACGTCCTCCGAGTGGTGCGCGTACACGGTTGCCGTGGGATTCATGCCCCGGAGGAGGTCGGTTTGGGCCGGGGCTTCAATGCGTCTGAAGCCGACCACCGGATCGCGACGTGGCGCAATCGCGCCGCCCGCGAACATCACCTGCAACTGCATCCCAGCGCATATTCCCAGCACGGGCCCGCCGTAACCCGACAAGCCTCGTTCCAGCCGGCGCAGCGCCGCTTGATCGTGATGCGACCACGGCGCGAACGAGCCGCTGAGAATCAGAGCCGCCGGGTCATCGAAGCGATCTACCTCGACGTAGCCGCGGCTCCGTACCGGCACGCCGGCCAACTGCGCGAACAGCCGTCGCATGCGCTCATATCCCCACGCCTGCGTGCGCCTGATCGCGGCTGGGTGCTCGTTCATCACCAGCTCGACGTAGGTCTCGTGCTCGCTCGTCGGAGATTGCATCCGGTGTGCGATGAGGACGCGAGTTAGAGGCGGCTGGCGTAGTCCAGGTTGCGCTGGTTGAGGCTCGGATCCTGGCCCAGGAACGCGTGCCGCGACATGTCGGGGCTGTAACGACTCGCGGGCGGGCGACGTCCGAGCGCTTCCGCCACGGCCCTGATGTGGTGCGGTCCCGCTCCGCAACACACGCCGAGGTAGTCGACGCCGAGATCGTGCGTTGCGCGGGCAAATTCGCCCAACTCGAAGCGGTTGCAGGTAAACGGATCAAGCGCGGTCGGGAACGGCCGCCCACCGGGAACGCAGTCGCAATCGGGATCGGTCAACGCCTGAAAGCTCGGTTCGGCCTCGTGAGTTCGATAGGGGACGGGCAGCGCCGCCACGTAGCAGTCGACTGACTCACGGATGCGCGCTACCAGCGGCAGCATCGTGCGAGGGCCGCGGATGCAGTTGAGGCCGACGACCGTCGCGCCCGCCGCCTCGAGGCGCCGGCACGCTTCGGCGGGCGTCCAGCCCTCGCGGGTCACCGGCTCGCGGTGGATGGCCAGCGTGATGACCGCTGGAAGTCCCGTGGCCTTGATCACGTCGAGTGCGATGAGCGCCTCCTGGGCCCAGGAGAACGTCTCCCCGATGACGAAATCCACCTCGGCCTCCATCGCCCACCCAACCTGCTCTTCGAACATCGACCGAACGATGTCGGCTGCGGCCGGATCGTTGGGGTCGTAGATGTTGGTATTGCAGATATCGCCGGCCAGCAGCGCACCGTGGCGCCGGGCCACGCTGGCGGCTAGGGCGAGCGCTTGCCGGTTGATCGGCTCCAGGGCCTGTTCGCGGCCGATCAGGCGCAATTTCTCGCGGTGGGCGTAGTACGTGAACGCCTCGACGACGTCCGAACCGGCGTGGACGAACTCCTCGTGCAGCTGAGCCACGAGATCAGGATGCTCGAGCACGACCTCGGGCACGAAAGCGCCCGCCTGGAGGTATCCGCGGCGCTCGAGCTCGAACAGGTATCCCTCGGCGCAGATCACAGGTCCTTCGGCCAGGCGGGCGAGAAGACCGCGATCTTGTGGATTGCTGGCGTCACTCATGGCGGTTGCTATATGCGCATCATCGGTTGCGGCGGAGAGCTTAGTCCGCGTTGCCGCCGAGGGCAAGGGGGAGCGTCCACGCGCTTCGGCGCAACCTCAGTTGCGCATAATTTCGATTTCCTTACCATCAACCGCGTGGATGCCGCTGCCGAGAAAGCGACCAGCGTACGTCGCGCGCTCGGGCTGCTGTTCGCGCTTGCGGACGACGAGGCACTCGTGGCCGGCGGCCTCGGCGTCAAGCGGCTGGCTCAGCTGCTCGAGGACGACAAGAGCCGAGTCTCGCGCACGCTGCGGACGCTCCAGGAATACGGGCTCGTGCAGCGCGATCCGGTGACCCTGACCTACAGGCTCGGTTGGAGCGTATACACGCTGGCGCGCCGGGCCGGAAATGCCCAGCTACTCACGGCGGCCGCGCCCAGAGTCGAGGCCTTGATGGATGAGTTCAAGGAATCGGCCCACCTTTCGGTTCTGTCCGGGGCCGAAGTGCTAACCGTGGTCTCCAGCCCGTCACCGCGAGCGGTCAGCGCTGCCGGTTCGGTGGGCCGGCTGATCGCCGCCTACTGCACAGCCTCCGGCCGCGCCCTCCTGCTCGATGAGGATCTCCCCGCGCTGGCGCGCGTACTCGGTCGTCGCACATTCCCAGCCGCCGGGCCGAACGCGCCGCTCGAGGTTGGCGAGCTGCATCGACGCATCGTCGCCGCCCGCGTCCTCGGCTATTCGACGGTGGTCGAGGAGTCCGAGCCTGGCCTCGTCGCAGCCGGCGCCCCGGTACGCGATCATCGCGGCCAGATCGTCGCGGCTCTCAACGTCTCCGCTCCGGCGTTTCGATTCGCCCAGCGCCTGACCGAAGCCGGCCGGCGCATCAGAGACGTCGCCTTCGAGCTCTCCCGCGAGATCGGCTGGCTGCCCGAGGGGCTCGGGCCGCTGTCGGGGCCGCCGTCCGGGCCGGCGCCTGGGCCGCCGTCCGACGAAGACCGACACGTCGCATTCGCGAAGCCCGGGCCGTGAGCGCACTGCCGGACGTGGCGCTCGGCGGGGCTGAGCTGCAGCAGGCTGCGCGCCGGCACCTCTGGATGCACTTCGCGCCGCTGCAGGGCGACGAGGACCTGACGATCTTCGTGAGGGGCGAGGGGTGCCATGTCTACGACGCCGACGGCCGGCGCTATCTCGACGGGCTGTCGTCCCTGTTCTGTGTGAACGCCGGTCACGGACGGCACGAGCTGGCTGAAGCGGCGGCCGCTCAGGCGCGCACACTCGCTTACGCGAGCACCTGGGGCACGACGCATCCTGCGGCAATCGCCCTGGCCGAACGAGTCGCGAAGTTGGCGCCGGGCGATCTGAACCGGGTGTTCTTCACTTCTGGCGGCTCGGAAGCGGTCGAATCCGCGCTGAAGCTCGCCCGCAGCTACCACCGCGCCCGTGGCGAGCCGGAGCGGGTGAAGGTCATCGCCCGGGAGCTCGCCTATCACGGCACGACGTTCGGCGCGCTCAGCGCGACCGGATTGCCGTCGGTGCGGACTCCGTTCGAGCCGCTGCTGCCCGGCACCTGTCACGTGCCCCACACGGGTGGCTACCGGCTGCCGGAAGGTGCCGATCCGCTCGTCGGGGCGGAGGCGATCGAGCACCGGATCGAGTTCGAAGGTCCGCAAACGGTCGCCGCGGTGATCCTCGAGCCGGTGCAGAACTCGGGCGGCTGTATCCCGCCCCCGGCGGGCTACTTCGAGAAGGTGCGCGAGATCTGTGACCGCCACGGAGTGCTCCTGATCTCAGACGACACGATTTGCTCGTGGGGACGCTTGGGCACCTGGTTTGGCGCTGAGCGCTTCAGCTGCCTGCCCGACCTCATCACCACGGCTAAGGGCCTCACGTCGGGTTACGCTCCGATGGGAGCCGTGATCGCGTCCGACCGCGTGGCCGAGCCGTTCCTCAGCGGCGATGTCGTGTTCCAACACGGCCTGACGTTCGGCGGTCATCCCGTCGCGGCCGCCGTCGCCCTGGCCAACATTGAGCTGCTCGAGCGCGATGAGCTCCTCGGCCACGTCCGCGTCCAGGAGACCCGAATGCAGCACACGCTCGAAGCGCTCTACGAGCTGCCGATCGTGGGCGATGTCCGCGGCGCCGGCTACTTCTGGGGCATCGAGCTCGTACGCGACCAGGCGACCAAACAGCCATTCGCTCCCGACGAGGCCCACGCGCTGATCGAGGGAGTGCTGACGCCGGCGCTGGCGCGCGACCGTTTGATCTGCCGGGCCGCCGACCGGGGCTACCCGGTGATCCAGCTTGCGCCGCCGCTGATTGCCGGTCCGGAGGAGATTGCGCAGATCGGAACCGTGCTGCGATCGGTGCTCTCGCGCGCCTGCCGCGAAGTGGCGGCGGGCTGACCGGGCGCTCACACCGGCGAGGCGTTCGCGACGCCGCAGAACCGCAACGCACTCAGCGCGATGGCCTGCGCACAGCTGACGAGGTCGGCGATCGGCACGTGTTCGTCCACGGTGTGGGCGACGCTCAGACCGCGGGGGCCGAAGCACACGGTGGGAATTCCGGCCTCGAGGATCAGCCACGCCCCGTCGTGCCAGTTGTCGAAGCCGGAGATCCGCCCCGCGCGGCCGGCGGCTCGCTCTACGCCGATCAAGGTCTGCACGATTGGCTCGTCCGGCGACACCTGCGCCGGAGGCACGCTACCCCCTAGCCACTCGACCGCGGGCGGGCGCTCGCGCAGCCATGTATCGGCCGCCGCCGCGCGCGCGATCCATTCCTCCACCTCGCGCCGCACCCGAGGCGCCGGGTCGCCGCCTCCGGGCGTGGGGAGGTACTCCAGGTGGCACTCCAGCCGGCACCGGCCGGGATAGCTGACGATCCACTCGCCGCCGCTGATCACCGTCGGCACGCAGTCGGCGGCCGCAAGGTACGGATGCGGCGGGCGCAGCGCCCACTCCTCGCGTAGGCGCCGCAGGGCTTCGATCATGTACGCAGTCTTCTCCACCGCGTTGACGGCGCCTCCGAGGGCCGGGTCACCCGGCGGCGTGCCGGCGTGGCCGGGCCGGCCCTCGACCGTGAGCGCGAGCAGCAGCGATCCGCGGCACGCGATGGCAACCTGGAGGCTGCTCGGCTCGGGGACGATCGCGGCATCGGCCTTCAGCATGCGCGCTGCGGCGAGCCCGCCGGCTCCCGTGGACTCCTCATC
>JAFAZV010000179.1 GCA_019239445.1 Solirubrobacterales bacterium | reverse complement strand
CATCGGCCTGACGATGCTGATGCTGGCGATCCTCGAAGGCTTCGCCGGCTATTCGCTCGCCGACGACCTGCTGTCTGGCATGGGCCTGGCGATCGCCTACTCGGTGGCGTTCTCGATCCCGCTGATCGGGGCGCAGCTCTCCTACCTCGTCTGGGGCGGGCCGTTTCCCGGATCGAGCCAATTCTTGCCCCGGCTCGAGATCGTCCACGTGTTCCTGATCCCGATCGTGTTGACGGTGCTGATCAGCCTCCATCTGGCGATGATCGTGCGCCAGCACCACTCGCAGTTCCCGGGACCCGGCCGGCGCGAGCGCAACGTCGTCGGCACGCCGATGTGGCCGGCGTACGCACTGCGGTCCGTTGGCCTTCTGTTCGCGGTCGGGGCGGTCCTCGTGCTGATCGGAGGGCTGATCCAGATCAACCCGATCTGGCAGTGGGGCCCGTTCCACCCCTACTTATCCGAGAACGGGGCGCAACCTGACTGGTACATCGGCTGGCTGATCGGGGCGCTGCGGCTGATGCCGAACTTCGAGCCGACGATCGGCGGCCACACGCTGGTTCCGAACCCGTTCTGGGGCGGGGCACTGTTTCCGCTCTTCGTGTTCGCGGTGATGTTCGCGTGGCCGGCGCTCGAGCGTCGCTTCACGCATGACCGCCGACGCCACGATCTGCTCGACCGCCCGCGCGACCGTCCGCTGCGGACGGCGATCGGGGCCGCGTTCCTGAGCTGGGTGGTGATCGTGTTCGCGGTCGGGTCGACGGACCGGCTGTTCTACCGGATGCACATCTCCTACTCTGCGCAGATCCACTTCTGGCGAGTCGGGATCTGGGTGCTGCCGATCATCGTCTTCTTCATCACCCGAGCCGTGTGCCGAGCGTTGAAACGCAGTGAAGGGCATCCGCTTCGGGCCTGGCAGGGGGAGGTCGTCCGGCGCGAGAGCGATGGATCAGTCAGCGTGCTCGCCGACCACCCCGATCGTTCGAGCACACCAGTCTCAGAGCCGCCGGTGGGGACGCTCCCCGGCGAGTAGCGGCCGGCGTTCTTCTTGTGCGGAGGTGGCGGTTACTGATGTACGCGCCGGGCGTCGGCCAGCCCCTCGGGCGAGGTTGGCGCATGCCCCGACGAACGCTCCACGTTGTGCGGCAGGCCCGGTTCTTCCGGCGTCGCCGCTTGCTCCTTCTGCTCGGCGCCGCGGCCGAGCGAGGTATAGGCCAGTCCGGCGATGAACACGATCGCCGCAATCGGCAGCAAGACGATCGTGAAGATCCCGCCGGCGAACACGCCACCGACGAGCCCCAACGCCACCAGCGCACCCACGATGAGGTAAAGCCACATACAAAAGCGCTACCCGAGGCGCGCATCCATAAACGGATGCGGGTATGTCGGAGGCGGTGAACGCGAAGGATCACTACCTCCCGATCGGCGACTACGCGCTGATCGGGGATTGCCACACCGCGGCGCTGATCTCGCGCCGGGGCTCGATCGACTGGTGCTGCCTGCCGCGCTTCGACGCCGGCAGCGCGTTCGGGCGCCTGCTCGATCGCGATCACGGCGGTCACTGCTCGATTTCCCCTACCGCCGAGGGGGACTGGGAATACGCGCGGGCCTACCTCGAGGACACGCTCGTGCTCGAGACCACGCTGCACGGCCCGGCCGGCGAGGTGAGGCTCGTCGACTGCTTTCTCATGCGCGATCACGCCGATCGCTCGCCGGCCCGCCAGATCCTGCGCGTGATCGAAGGGCGCCGCGGCGCGGTCGAGCTCGACGTCCGCGTGGCACCGCGTTTCGACTACGGCCAGGTTCGGCCGTGGCTTCGCCGCCACGGCCACCGGCTGCACAGCGTGATCGGCGGCAACGACGCGCTGGTCGTGTGGTGCGATGCGGCGTTGGAGGAGGATCGCGAGCACGAGCTCGCGGCGCGAGTCACGGTCGGCGTGGGGGACCGGGTCCGGCTGTCGCTGCGCTACCACCCGCCGGAGCTGGTCGAGCAGGACGATGACCTCGAGGCGCCCGTCCGTGACCTCGACGAGCAGCTCGAGCGGACGATCGAGTGGTGGCGGCAGTGGTCGCGCTCGGTGCAGCTCGACAGCCGCGACGAGGCCGCGGCTCGGCGCTCGGCAATCGTCCTCAAGGCGCTCACCCACGACCCCACGGGGGCCGTGGTGGCGGCGCCGACGACGTCGCTGCCCGAGGTCCTCGGCGGTCAGCGCAACTGGGACTACCGCTTCGCCTGGGTGCGCGATTCGAGCTTCAGCTCGCGTGCGTTCGCCGAGGTCGGCTGCACGTCCGAAGCCGATGCCTTCCGCGCCTTCATCATGCGCTCAGCGGCCGGTCACGCCGACGATCTGCAGATCATGTACGGCGTCGGAGGCGAGCGGCGGATCGGCGAGCTGCTCGTCGACGGGCTTGAAGGCTACGCCGGCTCTAGTCCGGTCCGGGTGGGCAACAATGCCCGCGGGCAGCGCCAGCTCGACGCCTACGGCGAGCTCGTCAACCTCACCTGGCGCTGGTACGGGCGCGGGCATGCCCCGAGCGACGACGATTGGCGTTTCCTGCTCTCGCTGATCGATCACGCCGCCGAGCACTGCACGCAGCCCGATCGCGGCATCTGGGAGTGGCCAGGTGAGCCGGATCACTTCGTGCACTCCAAGGTGCTCTGCTGGGCGGCGCTCGACCGCGGCATCCGTCTCGCCGAGGCATGCATGCGCCGCGCACCGATCGGGCGCTGGAAGCAGACGCGCGACGAGCTTAGAGAGACGATCGAGGCCCACGGCTATGACGACGACCGCGGCGTGTTCGTGCAGGCCTACGACCGGCCTGAGCTCGATGCCGCGCTGCTGCTCCTGCCGACGGTGGAATTCGTCGACTGGCGCGACGAACGGATGATCCGCACCACCCGGGCCGTCCGCGAGGAGCTCGACGCCGGTGGCGGGCTGCTCTACCGCTACCGGCGCGAGGACGGACTGGCGGGACGCGAGGGTGCGTTTCTGTGCTGCTCGTTCTGGCTCGCCGAGACGCTCGTGCATCAGGGCGAGCTGGAAGACGCCAGGGCCGTGTTCGATCAGGCGGTGGGCCGAGCGAATGATGTGGGCCTGTTCTCAGAAGAGCTGGATGCCGGCTCGGGCCAGCTGCTGGGCAACTTCCCGCAGGGCCTCACGCACCTCGCCCACATCGACGCGGCGGTCTGCTTGGCCGCCGTCGGAGCGCGAACGTAGGCATACGAACAAGTCTGATTTGCGACGCGCGGCCGAGGGGTACCTCGAACCTGCAAGCGTCGCCGAAACGAAAGGATCCGAGCAGACATGAGCGACACAGTGGGCGACTATCTGCTGGACCGGCTGGCGACGTGGGGCGTCGAGCGGATCTATGGCTATCCGGGCGACGGAATCAACGGGATCATGGGCGCGTTCACGCGCTCGAGCAACGGTAAACGGCCGGAGTTCATCCAGACGCGCCACGAGGAGATGGCGGCCTTCATGGCCTGCGCCCACGCCAAGTTCACGGGCGAGCTCGG
>JAFAZV010000044.1 GCA_019239445.1 Solirubrobacterales bacterium | reverse complement strand
GGTCGCGGGCAAGATCGCCACCCAAGCCGGCGCGTTCATGCTCGAGAAGCCCCTCGGGGGTCGCGGCATCCTGCTCGGTGGCGTCCCCGGCGTCGCCGCGGCCAACGTGATCGTCATCGGCGGCGGCGTGGTCGGGATGAACGCCGCCTTCATCGCGATCGGGATGGAGGCCACGGTGTACGTGTACGACCGCAACATCGACCGGCTGCGCGAGCTCGACATCATCTTCGGCGGGCGCGCCGATACGTGCTTCGCGACGACGCTGTCGATCGAGGAGCGGCTGCCGTCCGCCGACCTCGTGATCGGGGCGGTGCTCGTACACGGGGCGCGGGCGCCGCGCGTCATAACGCGCGAGCAGCTCGGGCTGATGAAACGCCACTCGGTGCTCGTCGACGTCTCCATCGATCAGGGCGGCTGCTTTGAGACCTCGCGCCCGACGACCCATTCCGATCCGACCTACGAGGTCGACGGGATCACCCACTACTGCGTGACGAACATGCCCGGAGCGGTGCCGATCACCTCCACCTATGCGCTGACCAACGCCACCATGCCCTACGTCCTGCATCTGGCCAATACGGGCCTAACGCGCGCCACCGCCGAGAACCCGGGGCTCAAGCTCGGAGTCAACGTCGCCGGCGGACAGGTCACCTATGCGCCGGTCGCCGAGGCGGTCGGTGTGGAGTCGGTGAGCGTGAACGAGGCGCTGGTCGAGGTCGGGGCGGCTCGATAGCGGCCGGCGCCGGCCGCCGGCCGGCGGCGCCCCTGCGCCGCCGGCGGCCCGGCCGAGGTGCGCTGACCCCCAGCTCTCCCTCTGTGTACGTACGAGCATCACGCTTGGATCACGTAGGAGCATCACGATTGGATCAGGAAGAGTCCGCGGTCGATCGCGACGGCTGCTCGATCCGATCGCGATGGCTGCTCGATTCGATCGCGATGGCTGCTCGATTCGATCGCCGCAGCGTTCGAAGGCGAGCGCCGATTCCGGCGCTGACGAACACCACGTCGCGTAGATCGCCGTGGCGTTCGCGAGCGGCTGAAACCACCGCCGCTGACGAACGCTGCGGCGATTGATGCGCCACCGCGGGCGACGATCGCCGGCGACGGCGCCCCTGCTACGCTGCGCAGCGCATGCCGACAACCAGCCAGCTCATCCGAAAAGGTCGCACGGCGCCGAAGAAGAAGCTCGCGACACCCGGCCTGAAGTCCGGCAAGGGCCGCAAGCGCAAGGTCGCCGCGCCCCAGCGGCGCGGCGTCTGCACGCGCGTCTACACGACCACGCCGAAGAAGCCGAACTCGGCATTGCGCAAGGTCGCACGCGTGCGCCTGACCAACGGCATGGAGGTCGGCGCCTACATCCCCGGCGAGGGGCACAACCTGCAGGAGCACTCCGTAGTGCTCGTCCGCGGCGGTCGCGTCAAGGACCTGCCGGGCTTCCGCTACAAGGTCATCCGGGGCACGCTCGACGCCGCCGGTGTCGGGGACCGCAAGAAGGCACGCTCGCAGTACGGCGTCAAAGCTAAGTAGTGCCGCGCCGCGCCGCAGCCCAGCCCCGGCGGATCGAGCCTGATCCCGTCCATCGCAACCGCCTGGTCCAGCAGGTGATCAACAAGGTCATGCTGGACGGCAAGAAGTCGACCGCCGAGAAGATCGTCTATGACGCGCTGGCGATCCTCGGCGAGCGCAGTGGCAAGAATCCGGTCGAGCAGCTCGAGGGCGGAATCAAGGCCCTCACCCCGGTGCTCGAGGTGCGCTCACGTCGCGTGGGCGGCGCCACCTATCAGGTGCCGGTCGAGGTTCCCGGACCGCGCGCGCGCACGCTCGCGGTCCGCTGGCTCGTCCAGTATGCCCGCCAACGGCGCGAGAAGACGATGGCCCAGCGCCTGGCCTATGAGCTGCTCGACGCCCAGCAGCAGCAGGGCAACGCGTACAAGCGCAAAGACGACATCTACCGCATGGCGCAGGCCAACAAAGCCTTCGCCCACTATCGCTGGTAACCGTACCCGGGGCGCCCTAGGCGCCCGTCTGCCGGCTGCAAACCTTCGCCAGGCTTTGTCCTCGCCGCAGACATAGCGCTGCTCTGCCTGCGGCTGCGTCCGCGCCTGCCTCGGTTTTCGCTCGTCAGCCGGACGCCGATTGCGCGCCGGGCACGGTTCCCGGCGACCGCTGGCAGTCGCGGAAGACACCGGCGCCCCCGGCGTTGGCTCGACGGCCGGGTCGAGGATCCGCGCGCGCGGGCACTCGCGTCACGCGGATCCCCGGCCAGGCCGCCCCCTGGCCAGGCTGCCCCGGGCCCTAGTGCCTCGCCGGCCCGATCACGATCGTCTTCGACGCCGTGATCGGGGCGACTCCAGCCACCGTCAGGGTGCCGCGGGCGCTGAGCCGCAGGCGCTTGCCCTGCGCCAGCAGTCGCTGGCCCTGCTTGGTCAGCGCCACCTTGATCGTCGCGCGATGAGCGCCGCGGATGCGGGTCGTCAGGCTGGCTACGACGATCGTGTTACGTCCCTTGCCGCCGAGCAGGCGCCAGGCCACCGAGACGCGCGCGGCCGCCGGCATCGTGACCGACCGCGAGTATCCGTGGTGCTTCAGCAGGGCCGCGATCGTCGCGTCCTTCCCGCTCGGCGCCAGCAGGCTCGTGAGCAGTCGCTTCAGCTGAGCCGCGCTCGGCCCGGAGGCGCCGACCGTGCCCGTCTGAGGCGAGCTCGCATGTCCCGCTCCGGCGCCGTTGGCGGCGCTTACCATGACCATCAGCCGCGTGTGGCTGTCGGCCGCCGCCAGGGTGTAGGAGCTGCCGCGGGCGCCCGTGATCGGCGAGCAGCTTCGCGTGCACCGTTCCCATTGGTAGGAGAAGCTGATCGGGCTCGTGCCGGACCAGCTGCCGGGCGACGTGGTGAGCTTGCGTCCCACCGCGGGCGTTCCCGAGATCGAGGGCGCGCCGTGGTTGACGGGCGGCGTCGGCTTCGTGTTCTGAGGCGGCGTCGGGTTCGACGGCGGGACCGGGTTCGACGGCTTCTGCGTCTGGGTCAGGCTGGCCGTCCCAGAGACGGCTGGGGAGACCGATAAGTCGGTGGCGGTGATCGTGACCACGTGCGCAGTCGTCGAGCTCGTGATCGTGGCGGAGTAAGTCCCGTCGCCGTGATCGGACACCGAGCCGATCTTCTGCCCGCCGTCGTTCGAGGAGAAGCCGAGCTTCTCACCCGGGATGAGGTGGCCCTGCGGGTCGGTGAGCCGCGCCGTGGCCGTGGCCGCGGCGCTTCCGTCGCCGACGATCGAGCCGGGTGAGACCGACACGCTCACGGCCGACACCTGCCCGACGGTCTGGTTCAGCGTTCCCTGACCGGTGGCCACCGGGGCCACGACGGGATCGGTCACGGTGATCGTGGCCGGCTTCGGCGTGGTCGAGCTGGTGATCGTGACCGCGTAGGTGCCGTTGCCGTTGTCCTTGACGGCGCTCAGCTTCTGCGCCGGATCGCTCGAGGTGAACGTCAGCGGATCGCCTGCCACCGGCTTTCCGTCGGCGCTCACCGTCGCGGTTGCGGTGCTCGTCGAGGTGCCGTTCGCGACCACTGACGTCGGTGAGAACGCAACCGTGGCGGTGTCGACGGGCCAGGTCACGCTGGCGGAGTACGTGGTCGTGCCGCCAGGAACGCTGGCCCAGCCCGACTGCGAGCCGCCGTAGGGCGAGCCGACTGTGGTGATCCCGCTCAGCGGCACCTGCGCCGCGGCGCCTGCCGCGTTGGTGATCGTGACCTGGTTACCCTGGATGTAGCCGCTCACCTGAGTGTTCGCGGACCACGCCGCCTGCTCGCTCAGCAGCGCACCGATCTGAGCCATGGTCGGCTGCACGATCGGGGCGTTGCCGGCGAAGTACTGGTTGTACTCGGCCAGCAGGGGGTTCATCGTCTCGTAGAACAGTCCGTCGCCGTTGCCGTTGGCGCCGCTCGCGGTGGACGACATCAGGTTGGTCTGGTGGAAGTAATGCGGACGGGGATCGTTGCCCATCATGTGCTGGAACATCCCCTGGTCGACGCTGGCGATGATCTGATCGATCGTGAACGCGGTGCCGGCCGGATTACAGGTCGTGACCCCGGTGACCGGCTTGCACGTCGGCAGGTCGTACAGCGTCTGATACTCGTCGACCTCCTGAGCGTTGGTCGAGACGTTGTAGTAGATGTTGGTCGGGTAGCGCGGGATCCCTGTCCCCCCGCTGTCAGGGAAGGTCGACCCGGCCGTGTACTGGCTCGCCGGTGCCGCTCCGGTGGCAAACGTGCCGTTGGCCGGGTTCGGGTACGGCTTCGACGCGTCCGCGCCGAAGTACTTGATTCCACCGCTCAGCGTGTTCGCGAAGGCGGCGTCCAGAGCGGGGTTCTGCTCGTAGGCGCTTTCGTTCGCGCTGCTGCTCGTCGGCGGCGCCGCGGCCGTGCCAGTGAGTCCGGTATCGGTGAACGTCTTCTCCACCGGCCCACCGCCGGTAGTGTCGGTTGTCGAGGTCGGATCGGTGAAGTCCTTGGCGGTGTCGGCGGTGACCGTGCCGACCAGCGACCAGGCGCCGACCGTGCCCGTCGTCGAAGGCGCCACCGGCGGCGTGTAGGGCGCGCGGTAGATCTTGTAGTCCGCGGCGTGGCAAACAGCGGTCCAGCTGAGGCTGACGGAGTTCTGCGCCGCCCCCACGGTGACCGGTGCCGACACCGACCCTGCCGATTCCCCGGTTCCCGGCGTTGCCGGAGCCCCTGGGCCCGCGGTGTTGAACTGGTCGCTGATCGCGTACACGTACTGCCCGGGCGTGAGCGTTGCCGACGTCGTGCTCGCGGGATTTGCCGCGTTCAGGCTGGGCGGGTCCACCTGCCCGGGGTTGCCCGGGATCAGGTTCGCCAGCCCGGAGTGCTCTCCGGTCACGACCACGTTCGGGTTCTCGGTGCCGAGCGCGGCGGCGGGATCGACGCTCGACGCGAGGCCGAGTCCGCCCTTGATCGGATTGCCCGAAGCGGCCGCTGTCGAGCCCCAGTTGGTGTTCTGGTTGAGCTCGGCCTGGATGTACTTCTGCGTCGCGCAGCCTTCGTCGACATTCGGGTGATCCCAGGTGTGGTTGATCCACCCGAAGTCCTGCGTGAAGGGCTTGCCACCCGCGGCTGCGTCAGATGACTGGAACGCCGCGAGCAGCGGATCTGGGCAGGGGTTCGCGGTGCTGCAGCTGCCTGAGCCGCCTGTGCCCCCCGTGCTGCCGGTGGTTCCGCTGCCGCTATCTCCGGCACCGACGAGGCTGCTGCCGTTCGCCACCGCGACGCTGCCGGCCCCGTTGAACAGCATGTCGATCCTGAAGTTGTTGGCTCGCGACCAATTCGCCGCCGTCGTGACGTCGGAGGGCACCTCGCGTAGCGCGTGCGCCGGATCGAAATCCGTCGTGTGCGAAGTGGTGCTCCATGCGTCGTCGCTGAGGAAGTTGTCGTCGATGTGGGTCTCGAGGTAGTTGCGCTGATCGCCGAAGTACACGCCGCGGGTCGCCCAGGCGATCGCGCCGTGGCGCAGCAGCTCCGACTGCAGCTGGTACTGGTTCTGGTTGAACGTCTGCACCATCTCCTGCACGCCGTCGGAGTGGCTGTAGACGCCGACGAGCGCGGAGCCGTTCGGGCCGCTGACAAGGGTGTCGAAGTTGGTCGTGCTGATCGGTGTGGCCTCGTATCCGTAGGTACCAGTGTCCATCTTGATCGGCGCGGTGGATTTGAGATACGGGAACACCTGCTGCCCGCTCGTGGTCAGGGTCCCCGAGGTCCCGTCCAGAGCGCCCGAAACCGCGGGCGTGTTCATCCCGTAGGCGGTGCCCGGGAACACGTCGCCGGTGACCTGGCGAACGTTGAACTTGTGCTCGTACTGCTCGAGCGCGGTCGTTTCCGCCGAGGAGAGATCCGAGACACAGGTGCCACTGGAACAATCGGTCAGGTTGCCGATTGACACGATGATCGCGTCGTACTTCGCCTCGAGCGTTCCATCGCTGAGCGTGCTCGACAGTGTCGAGGCCGTGATCGGAGCGTGGGTCGGCCCGACCAGGGTGTCGAACTTCACCCCTTCGCGCTGAAGCGCCGATTGCCAGGCCTGGAAATCAGGTTCGGTGGTGGAGGTTCCGAGCAACAGCACCTTCAAATCGATCCGCGGCGGTGAGGCCGCCGAGGCGACGGAAGTGCTCATCAGCCCGATCAGGGCCAGAGCGCAGATCAGCGCGCCGAGCCGAGCTGCTCGCCTCGAGGCGCCTCGGCACCAGGAAACGACCTGGCTCGGAAACGAAGTTGAAACTGTCACTGGAACCTCCATGCTCTGACGCGCTCGCGGGACCCCCAGAACGCGCCGGATCTCGGCGTGGGATACGACCGGACGTCACTGTGGAGAAGGCCGGCGCAACCAACAATGGCCTCGTTCGCCCGTTTTCCGTTCACCTGTGAACGACCAGCGGGTGCGGCATGGCATGCAGCGAGCCGTGACTGTCCGTTTTCGCCACGCAAGGACGCGGTCTGCGCTCGGAAGCACCCGAGTAAGGTCACAAAGTTCCCGGGACGAGGCGAGCTTGGCGGGATACTCGGTTTGGGCGAGTTTCGTCGCCAAATCGCGATCGTCGACGGAACTTGCGACGAACCTCGGGTCGATCCGGGGTTCCGGCGACGTGAGCGCACGGTGTGAGATGCGCGCGGACCGGACACCGCGGCCGCTGCCGCCCGCGGATGAGCGCCGACGCCTCAGGCGGAGGCGCGGAGCAGCAGCGTCCAGGAGGCGGGGCTGGCGACGTGGAGCCTGGAATAGCTGCCGGGGGCGAGGCGAATCCTGCCGGCGCGGGCGTGGCTATCCAACAGGATCACGCCGCGCGCGGTGAAGAGCTGAAAGTGCGAGCCGGCCGCGCTCCACTGCAGGACGATCGGCGTCTTCTCGGACAGTGAGCCGATCTCCCGACCGCCCGCCCCGGAGAAGCTCCTGATCGTTCGGCCGGCTGAGATCACCGGCGGCCGCGGGGCCGCAATGGGCGCTCGCGCGGGGCCGGACTGGCGGGGGCTCGGCACGGGCGCGCTCGCCGCTGTGGTGGCGTGCTGGGCGCCTCCGCCGCAACCGGTGGCGGCGACAGCCGCGAGCACGAGGATCGACGCTGAAGCCCGGTGAGTGCGCTTGCGATGGCGTGCCATGGAACGGGAACAGTGTGAGCGTCGCGAGCCGGAATCAGCAATGACCGTGGCCGCCCTTGCTGCGTTCACCGACTGAACCCGAATCCCGCGAATGGGTCATCGAGTCGGGGCCTCGTGCCGATACAGTGCGTACATATGGATCTCGAACCCAAGGAGGGGCGCGATCCGGGGCTGCACGAGGTCACTGACCGTTCTCCGCTGACAGTGGTGATCGCCGATGACGACCTCGGCACCCGGATCGGTGCCCGGCGCGTGCTCGAGTCGGCGGGCTTCCTCGTGCGCGCAGACGTGGCTGACGCCGCCGATGCCATCGCGGTGGGGCTGGCTCATCGGCCCGACATCTGCCTGATCGCCGCGCAGGTTCCAGGAAACGGGATCCTCGCCGCCGAGCAGATCAGGCAATCGGTTCCTGAGACGAAGATCGTCATCCTCACGGTCGCCGAGCGTGAGGAGGAGATGTTTGCGGCGCTTCGCGCCGGTGCGGACGGGTACCTGGCGAAAACGATCTCCGCGGCTCGCCTTCCGCATGTGCTGCGAGGCGTAGCCGACGGCGAGGCGGCACTGTCCCGGCGCCTCACGGCGCGGCTGATCCGCGAGTTCTGCACCCGTGGCAGCCACCGCCGCTTGCAGATCACGGTTGCCGGTCAGAGCGTTGAGCTGACCGCGCGGGAATTTGAGATCCTCGAGCGGATGCGTCGCGGCGAGCCGACCGCGAGGATTGCCGAGCATTGTCGGATTTCCGAGGTGACGGTTCGGCGCCACGTCTCCGGGATCGTCCAGAAGCTCGGAGTTCGCGACCGGCGCAGCGCGCTTCAGTTGCTCAACGCGGGCTGAATCTCGCTCGCGACCTGCGCGGCTCAAGCCGCTCGCGCCGCCGCCGGCGAGCGGGCGAGCGCCACCACGGTCTTGCCCGGCTCGGCCAGGACCCAGCCGGAGCGGGCGGCGCCATACCGCGTGCCACCCTGCACGCCGGTGAGCGGCACCGGCACGGCGCTGCTCGAGCGGTTCTCGATCCTGACCGCCGACTGTTCTCGGTAAGCCACCACCGAGCCCGCGGCGCGCGCGGCGCCCCATGCTGCGCGGTCTTGGATCAGGCCGCCGATCGCGCCTAGTGTCGGCTGCACGATCGGCATGTCCAGCACGAAGCGCTCATAGCGGTCGAGCACGGCATCGATCAGCTCGTACAGAAGTCCCCCCTCGGGAGAAGCTCCGTGCGTCGCGGTCACGAGGTTGCTCTGATGAAAGTAGTGAGGCCGGGGGTCGTTGCTGAGCATGGCGATGAAGATGCGTGCGGCCTCCGCGCGCACGAGTTCCTCCCATGGGGCACTGGCATCGTCGCGTTCCGAGGATCGCCAGCGATCGATCGCCTGCTCCTTCGTGGCGGCGTCGAACGGCAGGGCGGTCGGATGACGCGGGATCGCGAGCGCCGGACCGATCGCGAACGGCAGCCCAGGCGCGATTTCACTCGCCGCGGGGGCTCCGGCGGTCCGGTAAGGGCGCGAGGCGTCGCAGGCGATGTAGCGAACTCCCACCTCCCGCAGAGCCGACCGCAGCTCAGGGTTCTCGGCACGCTCTGGGGTCGTCCCCAGGTTGGCCAAACCGCTGTGCTCGCCGGTGACCAGCGCGTCCGGTTCGAGCTCGATCCCGAACCGCCGCGCCCACGCGATGTTGCGCTTGATCTCGTCCTCGATCACGCTGCGGGGAGCCGCGTCAAGGTTGCGGTGCGCGTAGGTGTGGTTGATCCAGCCGAAGCGCTGGCGGTAGCGAAGCAGTGCGTCGAGGAGCCCGTCCTCCGGCACGCCGGCTTCGGTGCGATGTCGCTCGCTTCCGTGGCCGTTGCAGACCAGGTCCAACCGCAGCCCGCGGGCTCGCGCCCAGCGCGCCGCGTACACGCCATCCTCCGCCGTCATCCGTATAGCCGCCCGTGGATCGGCGCAACTGCTGTGAGTGGTGAGGTCCCAAGAGTGGTTTCCGAGCAGAACGTCGTCCACGTGGAGCGGCAGGTAGTTGCGCTCGAACCCGAGGTGGGCCCCGCGCGAGAGCCAGGCCAGCTGCCCGAAGCGCAGCAACAGTGCGTGACGCTGCGTAGGGCTGGCCGCGAACGTCTGCACCATCGTCTCGCGTCCGTCACCGTCGCGATGAACGCCCAGCAGCGCCGAGCCGTCGGGGGCGGCGAGCAGCAGCTCGAACCGCGCTGCGCTTACTGGGCTCGCGAGGTAACCCCAGGTGTCGCAGTCCAGCTCCAGCGAGCGCAGGTAGGGGAAGACGCGTCGACCTCCGCGCGTGAGGCGCGCCTCGAGACCATCCAAACGGCCGGCCCAAACCGGCGCGCGCAGCCCGAGCGCGGCCTGCGGATACGCGTAGCTCACCAGTCGCCGGATACCGAACGCCGCCTCGAGCGCCGCGAGCTCGTCGCGCTCAGCTGAGCTCAGCGCGACCTCGGGCAGCTCGGCGTTGGCGACGATCAGCGCCTGGAAGCGGGCACTTCTCATCCCCGCGAGGAGTCGGCGAGGGCCCGCTGGATGCTCCAGGGCGAGCACCTCGTACGGCGCTCCGGCTCGGTCGAGCAGCACTCGCCACGACGCGAGTGAGGGCTCGGCGCCCGTAATGCCGACCAGCGCCATCCTCATTTCGACTGCCTGTCCAGCCGCGCCTGTGTGAATACCAACCATGCGCCCCGGGCGATGGTTCCACGCGCCGCGAGGCTGCACGAGTGGCGAACTGGCCCGCTGCTGTTCACCTGCTTGAACAGAAACCGGGCCCGTCACCTATGGGGAGGTCCCGCTCGGACGTCGACAATCCTCCAGCGTCGGGGAAGGTGGACGCGCGGTGGCGGAGGGCCGGAGAAGAACCTCCGTTGATCTATGGCCACACAAGCTCGCAACGTGATCCGACTCCCGCGCGGCCGCAGCGACGTCCCGCCTCCTGCTGGCGAACTCGCGGGAAAGACGCCGGCTTCGGCAGCGCCGTCTCGGCTCCCACCAGCTCGCCCGCGCGTGCTGATCATCACGGAGGGCACGTATCCATACGCCGTCGGCGGAGTGAGCTCGTGGTGCGATGCAGTTATTGGCGGGCTCGGGCATATCGACTGGGAGGTTCTGCCGATCGTGGCCGGCAGCAAGCGCCGGCAGCAGAGCTTCGAGCTCCCGGCTAACGCGCGGCTGCGGCGGCCGATCGAGCTGTGGTCCCAGGATCCCGGCCCGCGACGCCGCCCGGGCCGCGCTGGGGCGAGTCGCCGCCTTCAGCGCCAGCCCGACTCAAGCCATCGCCCCGCTGCGTCGATCCCCGAGAAGCTGCTGCGCGGACTGCTGCCATGGCAGGGCGATCTCGCGGAACTCACGGCCGCGCTCGTTCACTGCCGCCGCTGTCCGGCGGACATCCGCCGTGCCTTCCGCGGCCGTGACTCGTGGCAGAGGTATCTGGCTGCGCTCGAGGCAACGCTGGCGCTCGCCCACGTGGACGCGGCACCGGCGCCGGTCTATGACGCGATCGAGGCGGCGCGGCTCTATCAGCTCCTGTACTGGGTAGCGCGCACGGCCGCTGTGCCCACGCCGCCGTGCGAGCTACTGCACGTCACCGCCGCGGGCTGGGCGACGATCCCGGCGCTCGTTCACAAGGCGCTGCACGGCACGCCGCTGTTGCTGACCGAGCACGGGGTGTACGTGCGCGAGGCATACCTGGCCTCGGTACGCAACCCCACGGTCTCGCGCGGCGAGCGGCATATGGCGACGCGGGTCGCGCTCGGCCTGACGCGAGCCGCGTACGCGGCCGCCGATGTGATCGCGCCGGTGACCGAGGCCAACCAGGAGTGGGAGCAAGGCCTCGGTGCCGACCCGGCCAAGATCCGCGTTATCCCCAACGGCATCCATCCGCGCGGCGAACCCGCCCCGCTGCCCAACGCCAAGCGGGTGATCGCGATGGGGCGGGTCGACCCGCTCAAGGACGTGCAGACGATGCTGCTGGTGGCGGACGAGGTCATTCGCCGCCTGCCGGAGGCGCGGTTCGAGTACTGGGGACCGCCGACGCCGGGCGAGGAGCTGTACGCTCGCGCCTGCGAACGGATGCTCCGCCAGCTCGAACTCGGCGAGCGCTTCCGCTTCATGGGCCGGACGACCGACCCGCACGGGGTCATCCGCAGCGGAGATCTCGTGCTGATGACGAGCATCTCGGAAGCGATGCCGATGACGCTCCTCGAAGCCATGGCTCAGGGCAGGCCGGCGGTCGCAACGAGCGTCGGCGGAGTTCCGGGCGTGCTACGCGGCTGCGGGATCGTCGAGCCACCGGGCGACGTGCACAGGCTCGCGACCGCCGTCGTGACGCTGCTGCGCAACCCCGAGCTCGCGGCGCAGTTGGGACGGCGTGGCCACGAGCGGCTCCACGAGCGCTACACGCTGCGACATTGCGCGCAGGGTTACGGGACGCTGATCGACGAGCTGGTCGCCGGGGCGGCGGCGTGAGCCCCTCCCGCGACGAGCACGCCGCAGGTGTGGTCGAGGCACGGCTGAGGCGCTCGCCGCGCGACATCATCGAGGCTACGATCGTCCTCGAGGCGTGGTTGGGGCGCCCGGCTCAGAGCGCAATGTCGGCGGCGCGCGAGCTCGTGGGCGCGCAGGGAGAGGCTGGACCCGACAAGGGCCGCGTCGAAGTGCCCGAGGACGATGAGCAGCAGAGCGTGATCGTCGAGGGCA
>JAFAZV010000434.1 GCA_019239445.1 Solirubrobacterales bacterium | reverse complement strand
CTTGATCCCGCCGACGATCGCAACCGCATGCTCACGGGCCGGTCCGCGCAGCGGCAGGCTCGAGTAGATGTGGACCGTGTTGGCCGCGCCCGGATTCAGAACGTTGCCCTGCACGCTGCTGGCACCGCCGCCGCCACAACCCGCGAGGGCGAACGTCGCGGCGCAAAGCGCCATCGCGGCCGTAGCGCCGCGACCCCGCCGTCCTCTCCGCGTCACGTTACGCGGGGATCGCGCTGACAAAGGTCAAGCTCCCGTCGCGCACACGGTAGACACCGTAGCGACCCAGCGTGGTGTCACCGTTGCTGTCGATGCTGTACGTGCCGATGACACTGTTGCGATCGCGCGTCGCGAACAATGCGGCCACCACCCGTGATCGCCGCGCGCGTTCGGCGCCTCCGTGGGTGGCTACGGCGATCGCGTTCAGCAGCAGGCTCATCGCTTCGTAGCCGTAAATCGCGTACGGCTGGGGCGACCCGTATCGCCGTTCGTACTCGGCGTAGAACGCGCGCCCGGCGGCCGGATAAAGCCACGGCGCCAGCGTCGGCACGGTCAGCATGACGCGGCGATCGAGGGCGTCTGGGATGCCGCCATCCGAGGCATCGGTGTAGGTCGACTCGGCCATGCTCGCGTCACCGAAGATCGTCGCGTGCGGAAGCGCGGCGGCGATCTGCTTGGTCAATAGCACGGCGTTGTTCTCGGTGATCGCGCTGATCAGCACGCAGTCGGCGCCCGTCTGCGCCACCGACAGCGCGAGCGCGCTGTAATCCGTCGCGCGCGGATCGAACGTCTGCAGGCCGGCGACGGTCAAGCCGGCCTGCTGCGCGGCGAGCGCGAAGCTGTTGGCCGAATCCTGGCCGTCGACCTCGCCGTCGTTCAGCACGTAGGTCTTCGTACAGCGCTGGCGCTTCTGCAGCTTGACCTGCGCCACCGCCTGCACCGCGTCGTTCGGAACTATCCGGACAAACGTGCGAACGCCGGTCGGGTAGTACTTATCCGGCTCGCCGGGAGCGGTGGCGGCGTTGCTCGACGTCAGCCCGACGGCGGTGTTGGTGGCGCTCACCTGGGGAATGCCGAGGCGGTTCAACAGCGGGATCGACACTGCGCTGGCACCCGAGTTGAACTCCCCCAGATAGCCGATCGTGGTCGGGTCCTGCGTGGCCAGATGGGCGTTCCCGCTCGTCTGCCCAGGGTCCCATTTGCCGCGCTGCGGCGTCGAGTCGTCGAGCGGCTTGAGCACGATCCGGTACTTGCCGATGCGGCCCCGCGCCTGCTCGAGGGCAATTTGCTCGCCGCTCAGAACCGCCTGGGCTGAGGTCCGCGACGCCCCGCTCATCGGGCCGCTCGAGTAGATGGTGACGGTCTTGCCCGAGATCGCGTCATCGTCACGCGTCTTCGAGCCGCAGCCCGTCAGCGCCACCGCCGCAATCACCGCCCCTACCAGCGCCGCGGCCCGGCTCGCGCCCCAGCGCCGGGATCTCATCCGGAGCGCCCTCTCCCGTCTCGCATCACCCCGCGGCGGGCACCGACTTGAACGGGACCAGCACGCCGGCGCGCAGGCGGCTGAACACGAACGCGCTCAGGCTCGTGTCGCCCGTGGCGGAGTTGATCGAATAGGTGCCGAGAGCGGAGGCCCGGTTGCGGATGGCGAAGAAGTCCTTGACCACGGTGGCGCGGTTGTTCGCCTGCGTGCCCGCCTCATGCAGCACGTCGAGTAGAGCCGCCACGGCTTCGTAGCCGAAGATCGCCTGCCGCGCCGGGACGTGGCCGTAGGCGGCTTTGAAACCGCTGACAAAGCTCTGTCCGGTCGCATTCAGATCGCGGGCCAGGAAGCCGGGCGAGGAGATGACCAGGTTCAGCTTCGCGGGCGAGGCCCCGAGCGCCGAGGTCAGCCCCGGACCCTCGAGCGCCGACGGGCCGAACAGCTTGAGCGCCGGGTTGGCGGCGGCCAGCCGGGTGAACGTGCGTGCCGCAAAGCCGGCATTCGTCGCGCCCAGGAACGCGCCGTCGGCGTCCGCCGAGTTGCTCGCCACGGTGATTGCGGCCGAAGGCGCACGACCGCGAACCGCCTGCGCCACCGCCGCGCCGTACTGGCTGCCATCGTCGCTGACGTAGAGCCGCTTGACGCCAAGCGAGGTCATCACCTGGACCTGCGCGGCCGCCTCCTGCGCCGTGTTCGGTACAACTCGCGCGAACGTGCGCCCGTAGGTCTTGAGCGACTCGTAGTAGCGACCGGGAGCGCCGGTGACGGCAGGCGTCGACTGAGTCAGCTCGAGGGCGGTGTCCGTCGGGCTCACCTGCAGCAGGTCCTCCGCGTTGGTGATCCCGATGCTGTCGGTCGAGTCTCCGGGCGAGAGCTCGCCGATGTAGGCGATCGCGTGGGTGTCGCTGATCGCGGCGCGGGCATGGTCTGAGAGCTTCGCGCCGCGGAGAATGACCAGCTTGAGCTGGAAGCCGCTGACCTCATTCTGCTTCTGCCCGAACGCGAGCTGCTCTGCCGCAAGCACGTCCTGCGCCCCAGGATCGGCGGCCGCACCGATCGGCGCGCTCAGGTAGACGGTCAGCGAGTTGCCGCTCGCGGTGATACTCGAGCTGCCGGCGGCGGCGCAGCCCGCCAGCAGACTGGCAGCCGCAGCCAGTCCCACCGCGATCTGCGCGCGCCCACGGACGCGCGCGCGGCGCCTTACGAGCACCCGGCCGGACATCGTGACTTCGTCAGTCCCGCCGGCCCGGCAGGGAGGGCAGGATCGTCCGCAGCGCGATCGCGATCAGCACCATCAGCACCGCGATCAGGATCGAGTCGAAGCCCGAGATGCCCAGCGACCACAAGATGATCCACAGCGAGAGCCCGGCGGTGGCGGTGAGAATCACGCCCATCGCCGAGGGATGCTAATGGGTATCGCGGCCACGGGCGCCGAGCCGGGCTGCGGCCACGGGCGCCGCGCCGGGCTGCGGCCACGGGCGCTGAGCCGGACTGCGGCCGGAGGCGCCCGACCCGCCCGCGCCCGGACTAGCCGCCAAGCGCCGCCGCGAACTCGCGCACGAGCGCCAGCACCGCGGCCGGTGGATCCTCGCTCTCGGCCGCCGCCCGCACGAGCCGGCTGCCGATGATCACGCCGGCGGCCCCGGCCGCGGCCGCGGAGGCGGCCTGTTCCGGGGTACCGATCCCGAAGCCGATCGCCACCGGTACTGAGGTCGCAGCCGCGGCCCGCTCGATCACCTGCGCGACCGTCCCGTCGAGCCCCGCCCGCTCGCCGGTCGTACCGGTGAGCGCGACCGTGTAGACGAACCCCCGCGCGCGGGCCCCGATCGCCGCCAGCCGCTCCGCCGGCGTGGTCGGCGCGACCAGCGGCACGAGGGCCAGCCCGCGCTCCTCGCACGCGGCACCGACCGCGGGCGCCTCTTCGTAGGGGAGATCAGGGACGATCAGGCCGCTCGCGCCGATGGCCACGAGCGCGTCGGCGAAGCGCTCGACGCCGCGCCCGAGGATCGGGTTCGCGTAGCACATGACCACGACCGGCACGCGCTCCCCGATCGAGCGGCCGACGTCGAGGACGTGATCCAGCTTCGCGCCTGCCGCCAGCGCCGCCGTCCCCGCGGCGTGGATCACCCGTCCGTCGGCCAGCGGGTCGGAGAACGGGACGCCGAGCTCGACCAGGTCGGCGCCTGCGTCGGCGTAGGCGAGTCCAATCCGCCGTGAGGTCTCGAGGTCGGGAAAGCACCCCATCAGATACGGCATCAGCGCCGCCCGGCGCCCGCTGGCGCGCGCCGAGGCAAACGCCTCGGCGATCCGCTCGACGCCGCTCATCGCAGGTCCACTAGCCGAGCTTCTCGAGCGCCTCGGCGAGGTCCTTGTCGCCGCGACCCGACAGGCACACCACGTCGAGCTCGCTGGGGCCGGCGGACAGCGTCCAAGCGAGCGCGTGGGCACTCTCGAGCGCAGGGATGATGCCCTCGAGCCGAGCCACCCGGGCAAACGCCTCGAGCGCCTCGGCGTCGCTGATGGCGACGTAGCGAGCGCGGCCGGAGTCGCGCAGCCAGGCGTGCTCCGGGCCGCTGCCGGGGTAGTCGAGCCCGGCGGAGATCGAGTGCGCCTCGAGAATCTGCCCGTCCTCGTCCTGCATGATCGCCGCATAGGCCCCGTGCAGCACCCCCGGGCGGCCGGCGGCGGTGAGCGGCGCGCCGTGACGGCCGGTGTCGAGCCCTTCCCCCGCCGCCTCGACTCCGATCAGCTCGACGGCCGTGTCCTCCACGAACGGGATGAACATGCCGATCGAGTTCGAACCGCCGCCGACGCAGGCGATCACGCGCTCGGGCAGCCGGCCGGCGCGCTCGAGCACCTGGGCCCGCGTCTCGTCGCCGATCACCCGCTGAAGATCTCGAACCAGGGCTGGATACGGCGCCGGCCCGACGCACGAGCCGATGATGTAGTGCGTCGTCTCGACGTTCGTGACCCAGTCGCGGATCGCCGCGGAGACCGCCTCCTTCAGCGTCCGCGCGCCGGCACTGACTGGTTCGACCCGCGCGCCGAGCAGGCCCATCCGCTCGACATTGGGCCGCTGGCGGCGCATGTCCTCGGTGCCCATGTAGACGACGCACTCGAGGTCGAGCAATGCGCACGCGGTGGCGGTGGCGACACCGTGCTGGCCCGCGCCGGTCTCGGCGATGATCCGCCGCTTGCCCATGCGCTGGGCCAGCAGCGCCTGGCCGAGGGCGTTGTTGATCTTGTGCGCGCCGGTGTGGTTGAGGTCCTCGCGCTTCAGGAGGATCTCGTGCCCGGCCGCCTGGCTCAGCCGCGCCGCGCGATACAGGGGCGAGGGCCGCCCGACATAGTCGCGCAGCAGGCCATCGAGCTGGGCGCGAAAGCCGGCGTCGGCCCAGGCCTCGACCCACGCCTGCTCGAGCTCGTTCAGCGCCGGCATCAGCGTCTCGGGGACGTACTGCCCGCCGTAGGGGCCGAAGCGATGAGCGACGCTCGTGGTCATCGTGAAGGTGTTGTCCGGAGGCGCGCATGCGCGCCTCCGTCGACCCGCGCATGCGCGGGTCGAGGCCGGGGCGCATGCGCCCCGGCCACTGCACTCGAGAACGCCTCGAGCGCTTCGGGGTCCTTGCGGCCGGGGCTGAGCTCGACGCCGCTCGCGACATCGACCGCAAACGGCCCCACGACGTCGATCGCCTCGGCGACGTTGTCGGGACGCAGGCCGCCGGAGAGGATCATCGGGACGCTCCCGCGATGAGCGGCCGCGAGCTCCCAGGCGAACGTTTCGCCGCTGCCGCCGCGCACGCCGGGCCGGTAGCTGTCGAGCAGGTGAAAGTCGGTGTGAAAGGGCGCCAGCGCCTGGATGTCGGCGCCGCTACGGATGCGGGCTGCCTTGATCACCTTGCAGCCTGTGCGCCGGGCGGCTTCGGAGCAGAATGCGGGACCCTCGTCGCCGTGCAGCTGGATCATCGTCAGGCCGATGGTCTCGGCTGTGCGCGCGAGAAGACCGAGCGTCGGGTTGACGAAAACGCCGACAATTTCGACCCGGCGCTTCAAGCTTGCCGCGATCTCCGTGGCCGCGCCGAGCTCACAGCGGCGCGGGGACTCGCGCGCGAAGATCAGGCCGATCGCCCACGCGCCGGCGTCGGCGGCCCGCTGCGCGTCAGCAAGATTGGTGAGGCCGCAGAACTTGATCCGGGTGCGGTGCTCGGTCACTCTCACATCGTAGGCGCGATTGCGCGGCGGGCGGTGGCGTTAGGCGCCGCCCTAATCGCCGTGGCGTTCGTCAGCGCGCCGCTCCACGGGCGCTCACGAACGTTGCGGCGAAAAAGTCGACGCCGCGTTCGTGAGCGGCGAAATCCGGCCGCGCTCACGAACGTTGGGGCGATTGTCGCTGCGCCAGCGCCACGCGATGACCAAACCGCATGCCTTCGCCCGCCGGCGCCGTCAGCTCCCGGCACGCGGCCTCGATGTCCGTCGCACGCATCAGCGCCTCGCCGATCAGCACGCCGTGGACGCCCGCGGCGAGGAGCTCGTCCAGCTGCTCGCGCCGGCTGTAGCCGGACTCCGCCACCACCACCGCGCCTGGCGGCATCGCCTCGAGCAGCTCGAACGTGCGCCGTCGGTCCACCGCGAGCGTCGTCAAGTCGCGGTTGTTGATGCCGATCAGCTTCGCGCCGAGCGCGGCCGCCCGCTTCAGTTCGGGCGCGTCGTGGACCTCGACCAAGGCGTCGAGCCCCCACTCCTGCGCCCGCGCGTGCAGCTGCGCGAGGTCGGGATCCGAGAGCGCCGCGACGATCAGCAGGATTGCGTCGGCTCCGGCGGCGTAGGCCTCGAGCACCTGGTAAGGGTCGACGATGAAGTCCTTGCGCAGGATCGGCAGGCCGGCCGCCTCACGTGCTGCCCGCAGGTCGGCGAGCGAGCCGCCGAAGCTCGCCTCCTCGGTCAGCACGGACAGCGCCGCCGCGCCCCCGCGCTCGTAGGCGCTGACGACGTCGCTCAGCGCCAGGTCGGCTCGGATCAGCCCCGCCGACGGCGAGCGGCGCTTGTGCTCGGCAACCAGCGACAGCCCCGGCCGGGTCAGCGCGCCGCGCAACGAGCGCCAGTCGGACCGTGCCCGCCGGGCCTGCGCCCGCTCCTCGAGCGCCTCCACCGGCAGGCGCTCGCGCCGATCCGCCAGGCCGGCGCGCGTTCGTGCCACGATCCGCTCGAGCTCGTTCACGCCGCCACCAGTTCCTGCGTGCGTGTCACGAAGCGCTCGAGCGCGGTCGCCGCGCTCCCGTTCTCGATCGCCTCCTGCGCCGCCTCGACGCCGGCGCCCAGCGTGTCCGCGCCGCCGCCGGCGTAGATCGCGGCGCCGGCATTGAGCAGGGCAAGGTCCCGCGCCGCTCCGGGCTCGCCGGCCAGGATGCGCCGCGCGGTCTGCGCGTTCTGCTCGGGATCGCCACCGGGCACGGAATCCGACGGGGCCCGGGCCAGCGCGACGTCCTCGGGAGCGATCGCGTAACGCAGCAGCTCGCCGTCGAGCACCTCTACGACTCGCGTGGGGGCTGAGATCGAGAGCTCGTCGAGCCCGTCTTCGCTCGAGACGAGCAGGGCATGCTTAGTCCCCAGCAACCGCAGCGCGCCGGCCATCGTCTCGAGGTAGTCCGGATCCGAGACGCCGACCAGCTGCCGGTTGGCGCCGGCGGGGTTCGTCAGCGGCCCGAGGAAGTTGAAGATCGTGCGCACCGCCAGCTCGCGCCGCACCGGAACCACATACCGCGTGGCCTGATGGTGAGCGGGCGCGAACATGAAGCCGAACCCGATGTCCTCGATGCAGCGCGCGACCGCCGCCGGCTGAAGGTCGATGCGCGCGCCCAGCGCCTCGAGTACATCGGCCGAGCCCGACAGGCCGGTGGCGCTGCGGTTGCCGTGCTTGGCCACGGTGCAGCCGGCGCCGGCCGCGATCAGCGCCGCCGTGGTCGAGACGTTGAACGTGCGCCGACCGCCGCCCGTGCCGGCCGTGTCGAGCAGGTCGTCGCGCTGCACGGATACCGGGGCGGCGAGGGCTCGCATCGTCCGAGCCAGGCCGGCCAGCTCCTCGACGGTTTCACCTTTGGTGCGCAGCGCGATCAGGAACGCCGCGATCTGGATCTCGGAGGCGTTGCCGGCCATGATCTCCGCCAGCACGGCCGCCGCGTCCTCGAGCCCGAGATCCCGGCCCGAGGCGAGCGCGTCGATCGCATGCGTCAACAGCTGCGGCTCGCCGCTCATCGAGCGCGGGTGAGGAAGTTCGCGAGCAGGTCGCGGCCCTGATCGGTCAGCACCGATTCAGGGTGAAACTGCACCCCTTCGGCGGGCAGCTGACGATGGCGGACGGCCATCACCACGTCTCCCCCGAACGCGCTGCGCTCGAGCGTCGGCGGCAGCGCAGGGTCGACCACGAGCGAGTGATAGCGACCGACCTCGAGCGGGGCGTGCAGGTCGCGGAAGATCGTCTTGCCGTCGTGCTCGATCGCCGTCGTCTTGCCGTGCACGGGTTGATGCTGGATGACCTTCCCGCCCCACGCCTGCACGAGCGCCTGGTGGCCGAGACAGACCCCGAGGGTGGGAATGCCCGCGGCGGGAAAGCGTCGCACCGCCTCGAGCGAGATGCCCGCCTCGTTGGGTGTGCATGGCCCCGGCGAGACGATCATCCGGTCATAGCCGCGCACCAACAGGGAGTCGACCGTGGCGTGGTCGTTACGCACGACCTCGATGGCCGCGCCCAGCTCCCCCAGGTACTGCACGAGGTTGTAGGTGAAGCTGTCGTAGTTGTCGAGCACGAGGACGCGCAGTCCCTCCACGCTCACGGCCAGTCCTCCTGCGCGACGGCCAGCTCGACCGCCTGTTTGACCGCCCGTGCCTTGGCTTCGGACTCGCGCAGCTCGTACTCGGGCTGCGCATCGGCGACGGTGCCGCCGCCGGCCTGCACGTGCGCGACGCCGTCTTTGACCACGACGGTCCGGATGTGGATGCACGTGTCGAGATCGCCGGTGTAGCTGACCCAGCCGATCGCGCCGCCGTAGCCACCGCGCTTGACCGGCTCGAGCTCGTCGATGATCTGCATCGCGCGGACCTTGGGCGCACCCGAGAGGGTTCCGGCCGGGAGCACCGACGACAGCGCTTGCAGCGCCCCGACCTCCGAGCGCAGGCGGCCGCTGACACTCGAGACGATGTGCATCACGTGGCTGTAGTTCTCCACCGCCATGAACTCCTCCACCTTCACGGTCCCGTACTCGCACGCCCGTCCCAGGTCGTTGCGCCCGAGATCCACGAGCATCACGTGCTCGGCGCGCTCCTTAGGGTCGGCGAGCAGGTCTTGCGCCATGCGGCGATCCTCCTCGGGACTCGCCCCGCGAGGGCGGGTTCCGGCGATCGGGCGGGTTGAGACGTGGCGGCCGCTGACCGTGATCAGCGGCTCGGGGCTCGCGCCGGCGAGCTGAAAGTCGCCGAAATCGAGGAAGTACATGTACGGGCTGGGGTTGACCGCCCGCAGCCCGCGGTAGATCGAGAACGCGTCCAAGGGCACGGGCGCGGACCAGCGCTGCGAGGGCACGACCTGGTAGGCGTCGCCCGCGTAGATGTAGTCGATGATCCGCGCGACGATCTCCTTGAAGCGCTCTCCGGTCATGTTCGACTCGAACTCGGGAACCTCCCGGTCGCGGCGCGGGGGCCGGGTCGGGCGCGGAACCGGACCGGCGAGGCGCCAGCGGACCTCGGCGATCGTCTCGAGCGCCCGCCGGTAGGAATCCTCCAGGTCCTCCTCGGCATAGACGTTCGCCAGCACCGAGATGGTGTGCTTGAGGTGGTCGAACGCGACCAGCCCGTCGGTCAGCATCAGCGCCAGGTCGGGCAGGCCGACCGGGTCGGGACCAGGGGCGCCCAGAGGCTCCACCGTGCGCACGAGGTCGTAGGCGAACATTCCCACGGCGCCGCCGGCGAACGGCGGCAGGTCGGGCACCGGCGCGGCGCGGAATGAGCCCAGCTCCGCGGCCGCGAGCG
>JAFAZV010000415.1 GCA_019239445.1 Solirubrobacterales bacterium | reverse complement strand
TCGAGAAGCACGAGGCGTGGGCGGCGGCGATCAGCTCCTCGGGACTCGTCTTGCCGTCGGAGCGCTCGGTGCGAGACGCCCAAGTGACGGGCAGGTCTCCGAGTCCACCGCTCGCACCGGTGACGGTTCCGTGGCCGTGGGCGAGATCTCCGTCCCAGCCGGTGGTGGCGTTTCGCTCGGCAATCGGCATCGCATCCTCCTCGGTCTAATCGTGTTGCGACTCAGAAATTGGACGGCAGTCGAGCGGCCCCTGGCGGCCCCGCTGGTGCGTCCCGCCACCGGCTGCGCCGGCGGCGCCGGCCTCGCGCAGCGCTGCTGCCTCGGGGGCGGCCCGCTCGGCATCCAGCCTCGCCAACGGCTGGGCCGCCCCCGAGTCGTCCTGCTGGATCCTGCGTCCTCGCCTGACGACTCCCGAGTCTCGCCATTCCCGGCGAAACGTTCGGGTGGAGCCCACTAGCGGTTCAGTACAGCTGCAGGTAGCGGTCGAGCTCCCACTGGGTGATCTGCTCGTGCGCCTGCTGCCACTCCTTGCGCTTGACGTTGATGAAGTAGTCGACGTAGTCGCCGTCGCGCACCTTGCCGAGGCCGCGGCGTAGCACGTCGCTGCGCTCGAGCTCGCGCGTCGCGTCGAGCAGGTTCGCCGGCAGCAGCTCGATGCCCGCTTTCTCTCGCTCCTCGGCGCTCAGGGTGTACAGGTTGGCCGCGTTCGGGTCGCCCGGGTCGAGCTCACGCTCGATCCCGTCCATGCCGGCGGCGAGCATCGCGGTGGCGGCGAGGTACGGGTTGCACGACCCGTCGACCGTGCGGTCTTCGATCCGGCCGCCGGCGGGAACGCGGAGCATCTGGGTCCGGTTGTTGTAGCCGTAGCTGACGTAGGCCGGCGCCCACGTCGCGCCGCTGGTCGGCGCTCCGACCACCAGGCGCTTGTACGAGTTGACGGTGGGCGCGGTGACCGCGATATACGCCTTCGCATTCGCCATCAACCCTGCGACGAACCGGTAGCCGATCTCCGAGAGGCCGAGACCACGCGGATCCTCGGCGGGATCGCGCTCGAACACGTTCTCGCCGTCCTTCCACAGGCTGACGTGGAAGTGGCAGCCGTTCCCAGTCAGGTGCCCGAACGGCTTGGGCATGAAGGTCGCGATCAGCCCGCGCTGTTGCGCCAGCGACTCGACCATGTAGCGGTAGAACACCGAGCGGTCGCAGGTCGTGAGCGCATCGGTGAACTGAAAGTTCTGCTCGAACTGCCCGTTGGCGTCCTCGTGGTCAGTCGCGTAGTTGTCCCACCCGAGCTTCGTGACGAACGTCGAGACCTGCGAGACGAAGTCGAGGTTGCGGGTGAGCGCGCGCATGTCGTAGCAGGGAAGCTCGAGTGTGTCGAGCGGGTCGGCGATCTCGATCCCGCCGTCAGGCCGCTTGCGAACCAGGAAGTACTCGAGCTCGGCGCCGATGCGCAGCTCGTAACCCTGCTCGGCCAGGCGCGCGAGCGCGTGGCGCAGGATCGTGCGCGGGCAGTACGGCCACTCCTCGCCTTCGACGGTCACGTCGCAGGCGAATCGCGCCACGTTCGGCTGCCAGGGCAGGATCGTCAGCGAGCTCGGGTCCGGCATGGCGATGATGTCCGGGTCGTGCGGGCCCTGGCCGATGTCGCCGGCGGCAAAGCCGGCGAACCCGGCGCCGTCGTTCAGGAGGTCGTCGATGTGATGCGCCGGCACGAGCTTCGCGCTCGGTTTGCCGTGCATGTCGACGAACTGCGCGAAAAGGAACTCGATGCCTTCGTCCTTGACGATCTGCCGGGCATCGTCGGCGTTCTGAGGAGGCGTGGTCATGCCCCGAGCCTATTCGCGCGCCACGCACGACGGCAATGGCCCCGGGCACAGCTAAGCGGTGGCTAGCATGTTCGAGCCGCACATAGGAGGCGCACGGGCAGGTGTCATTGAACGTCGAGGAAGGCAGCGGGATTCGGGCGCTGCGCGAGGAGAACCGCACGCTCTACGGCGTGATCAAGCTCGTGTCCTCCTCGCTCGAGATGCTGCCGATGCTCCAGGGCGTGGTCGACCTGGCGACCGAGGCGACAGGCTGCCACGCCTGCTTTATTTACCTACTCGAGGACGGTCATCTGACGATTCGAGCCGCGTCGCCCGTGTTCGCCGAGGCGGTCGGAAACGTCCGGTTCTCCGTCGAGGAGGGGCTCACGGGCTGGGTGGCCCGGCACCGCACGCCGGAGTTCATCCGCGAGCGCGCGATGGACGACCCGCGGATGAAGTACGTCCCACTGCTCGAGGAGGAGCGCTTCCAGTCGATGGTCGCGGTGCCGATCCTCGCGCGTTCCGGCGACACGATCGGCGTGATCGTCCTGCACACCCAGGCGCCGCACGAGTTCACCGAGGACACGGTCAAGCTGCTCGTGCACATCGCCTCGCTGGTCAGCGGCGCGATCGAGAACGCGCAGCTATACGACCGCGAGCGTCGGCGGGTCGACGCCCTGACCGCGCTGTCGAGCCTGTCGCAGGCGGTGGCCGAGGCGACCGGCACGAGCGCGCTCGGCCCGGCTGTCGCCCTCGGCACGCGTCAGCTGTTGCACGCCGAGATCTGCCAGGTCTACCTGCTCGACGGCGGAGGCGACGACCTCCAACTGCTGGCCTCCTCGCCCGAGGCGGTTGCGGTGCCGCCGAGCCTATCGGTGCCCAGCCTGCTCCTCGCTGCCCTCGACGGGCGCGGAGCGCGCCCGCGCGCGCGATCGCTGTGGCCCGAGCTCGAGGTGGCCGATCTGCTCGTGGCGCCCCTGTCGGCCGGTGGTGAGCGGGTCGGACTGCTGTGCGCGGCGTCCTCGCGCGGGACGAAGTTCGGCGAGGAGGAGACCGAGCTCGTGCACGCGATCGCTCATCTGACGGCGATCGCGATCAAGCGCGCCGAGCTCATCGAAGGCCTCACCAATGCGAACATCGTCAAGGACCTGTTCGAGGCGCTCGCGGCCGGCGCGACATCGTTCGCGGTGGCCAAGGCAACCGAGGTCCGCTGCGAGTTGAACGCGCCTTACGTGCTCGTGCTGGCCGAGCCGGCGGCCGGGCGAGAGCCGGGGTCGGGCGAGTGGCGCGAAGCGGCCGATGCCGTCGGCCGCGGACTGGCCGAGCTGTCTCCGAACACCGCGGTCGAGGCGGGCCCGGGACCGGTGCGAGCGCTCCTCGCGCTGGGGTCGCGAGGGGCGAGGCGGCTCGAAGACGTAGTGCGAGCCTGCCGTGAGCTCGGGCAGAGTAGCGGCGCGGCGATCGGCATCAGCGAGCTACGCGATTCGCCGGCTGAGGCCTCCCGCGCCTACCGGGAGGCGCGTGACGCCGCCACCATCGGACGCGCGCTGCTGAGCAGCGGCGGCGCCATCTCCTATGCCCAGCTCGGCGCCTACCGCTACCTCGTCCACATCGCCCCCGAAGACGCACCTCACGATCGCATGCGGGCGGCGGTCGACGGGCTCATCGCCTATGACCGCAAGCGCCGAACCGCACTGCTCGACACGCTCGAGCGCTACCTGGCCGAGCGCCGCAGCGTGATCGAGAGCGCGCGGGCGCTGTTCATTCACCCGAACACGCTCCGCCAGCGCCTCGCGCGGATCGAGGAGCTGACGGGGTTGAAGCTCGACCAGGACGACCTGCTCTCGCTCGAGCTGGCGATCAAGCTGGCGCGGCTGCACGGGCGGCCTGGTGGCGGTGGATAGGGGCGAGGGCGCCGGCGAGGGCGCCGCCGCGCGCGAGCCGCCCGCCTGCCCCCCGAGCGCCGGCCGGCCCCCCGAGCGCCGGCCGGCCCCCGGAGATCGCCGTACCGTTCGAAGGCGCCGGCAAATCCCGGCGCTCACGAACGCTGGAGCGACTTTTTCGACGTGGCGTTCGTCAGCGCCAAGCTACGCCGGCGTTATCGAACGTTGCGGCGATTTTCGGGGTGCAGGCCAGCGCGTTCCTCTACCCCCCGCCACCAGGCCGCCCGTGCAGCCGCGCCAGCTTGATCGCCAGCTCCAGCGACAGCAGGTCGT
>JAFAZV010000339.1 GCA_019239445.1 Solirubrobacterales bacterium | reverse complement strand
CGCCTTTACGCGATCCGGCGGGAGTCCGAAGCAGCGGGCACTCGCGGCGACATCCCCGGGCAGCGGCGCCTCGGCGTCAGTCAAGATCGCCACCGATCCGCCGGCGCCGGCACCCGCGGCGTCGAGGCCGTAAGCGTGACGCACCTGGGCGAAGCTGTATGCGCCGGTCGCGCGCGCGGCCGCGCATCCGCGCGTCCAGGTGCCGGCATTTGCCGGCGCTGCGGCTCCCGCGTGCCTCGATGGCGGACGGTGCGGAGCGCTGCCGCCAGGGCGGTCTCGAGCGGAGAACGAGGCCGAGCGAGCGAAGATCGGAACGACCTCTCGCACGAGCCCGGCTAAGGACCGGGGCAGGCGCGGCGCGTGGCCGGTGACGGAATACACGAGCGAGGGAGGCTCGGAGAACACCTGCTGGGTGATGCGCACGGCGAACGCGCGCTCGAGCTGGGCGACGGTTCCGCGCACGCGCGCGAACACCCCGGATGGATCGACGCGGGCCGAGAGCCCGAGTCGGCCGATGGCACGGATGAACGCGACACGGGTGGCGCGGCTTGCCCCGTAGCGCGCCGCCGCCTGCGCAGGGCTGAGGAACCGGCGGTAGGTCGAGGAGCCCGGCTGCTGCACGGCGAAGAAGGCGCTCGTGGCGCGGGTCTCTGGCCGAGCGAGACCGAAGTAGAACGTGATCTGCGGCGCCGCCTGCGCCGCCGTGGCGAAGGCGAACACGCTCAGAGCGACGAGCGCCGTCACTCTGAGCGCAGCCACCAGGACGCGCGTCCCCGCCATCGGTCGGCGATCCTACAGCGGTGGACGGGCTTGACTGCACGGAGCTCCGGATCGGACTCGGCTGCATGCGGCTGCCGGCGGACGAGCAGCTCGCCGTCGACACGATCCGAGCGGCCGCCGAAGCCGGCATAACGCTTTTCGATACCGCGCACGCCTACGGAACGCAGCCCGGTGAAAACGAGCGTCTGGTGGCTGGCGCGCTCCGCATCGTCGGCCGCGGGCGCAGCGGCCGGATCGTCACCAAGGGCGGCATGACCCGCATGGGCGGAGCTTGGATCCCAGACGGACGCGCGAAGGCGATCGCCGCTGACTGCGAGGCCAGCCTGACGGCACTCGATGGGCTGCCGATCGACCTGTATCTAATCCATGCGCCTGATCCGCGCACGCCGTGGCGGACGTCGGTTCGTGCGCTCGCCCGCCTCGTCGAGCAGGAGCTCGTCCGGCGCGTGGGGCTGGCGAATGTCACTCGTGCTCAACTCGACGAGGCGCTCGAGCTCGCGCCGATCTCGGCCATACAGGTTGGGCTGAGCCTGCTCGACGACCGGGCGCTGCGCGGCGGCGTGGTCGAACGCTGCACCGAACGCGGTTTGACGCTGATTGCTCACTCGCCGCTCGGGGGACCGCGCCGCGCCGGGGCCCTGAGTCGACGTCCCGAGCTCGGGAGGATCGCAGCGCGGCACGGCGCCACCGCCGCCGAGGTTGCGCTCGGCTGGGTGCTTGGCGTCTCGCCCCACGCCGTCGCCATTCCCGGAGCCCGCACCGCGACGAGCGCGACGTCGGCTGCGCGGGCCGCCACGCTGGAGCTGAGCAGAGACGATCGGGCCGCGCTGGCCGCCACCTTTGGCCACCTGCCGCAACGTGCTCCGGCCGCCGCGCGGCGGCCTCTGCGCGGCGACGCACGCGGCGAGGTCGTGATCGTGATGGGCATTCCGGGTGCGGGCAAGACCCGCCTGGCGGCCCGCTACCTCGAGGGTGGCTACTTGCGCCTCAACCGCGACGAGCGAGGCGGCGGCTTGCGGGGACTGGCACGGGAGCTCGACGAACAGCTGGCAGGCGGCGTCCGCAGCGCGGTGCTCGACAACACTTACCTAACCCGTGCGTCGCGCAGCGACGTGCTTGCGACGGCGGCGCGACATGCGTTGCCGGTGCGCTGCGTGTGGCTCGACACGCCGTTGGCTCAGGCGCAGGTCAACCTGGTCGAGCGGCTGCTGGAACGCTTCGGGACGCTTCCGACCCCCGAGCAGATCCGCGCCGCGGCGCGCCGAGAGCCATGGCTGATGCTGCCGACCTCCCAGATGCGAGCCCTCCGAGAGCTCGAGCCGCCATCAATGGACGAGGGATTCGCCGCGGTCGAGACGGTGAGCTTCGCGCGCGTCGCGCCCCGGGGCGCGCCGCCTGGAGTGTTCATCGGCGCGGCCGCCACGGGGCGGAGCGGAATCCTGCGCGCGGCTGCCGACGCTGACCCGGCGGCGCCCCACCTGCTGTTTGACTGGATCCCCGGCGGCGATGCCGGCCCGCTTCGCGCCGCGCGCGCTCGCGTCGAGGCGTCGGTCACCGGCCTTGTCGAGGTCGCGGTCTGCCCGCATCCGGGAGGGCCGCCGAGCTGCTGGTGCCGTCCGCCGCTGCCCGGCCTGCCGCTCGCGTTCGCGCGGGCGCATTCCGTCGACCCGTTGCG
>JAFAZV010000319.1 GCA_019239445.1 Solirubrobacterales bacterium | reverse complement strand
CGGCACCTGTGGTCCGGTGACTGGCGCGCGGACTCGGCCGCCGCGGCCGAGGAGCTGGCGCGCCGGCGCGCGAAGGCGGGGACGGATCAGCCCGACACCGCGGCCTCGCCTCCGGCGGCGCCGCCCTCAAGACCCCCGCGCCCGCGTGTGCCGACGCCGATTGCCGCCCCGCCCGAGCCGCCCGCCACCGGAGCCCGGCGCCCGGCGAGGGTACCGCCCCCGCCCCACACGCCGGCCTCTCCCCCGCGACCTCGTCGCAGCGCGCCTTCATCGCCGGCCGCCGCGCCGCACCCGCGGGTGCCCCGCCCGCGCCCTGGCACGGTTCGCCTGGCGCTGCTGCTCGCCCTGTTCGCGCTCATCGCAGCCGGCGCCGCCTACGGGCTCTCCGGGCTCGTCGGCTCATCGCACGGTGGCGCCGGGGAGGGTGAGGCTTGGCTGGGGCTGGAAGTCGTCGCCCCGCCAGTCGGCGGCGGGCCCGTGGCGATCGCGCAGGTCGAGCCCGGCTCACCGGCCGAGCGCGCCGGCCTCCGGCCCGGCGACTTGATCACCGAGATCGGCGGGGTGCCGGTCACGAATCCCGGCGACGTGCACGCGCTGATCCAGGGCCGCCAGCCGGGCGACCAGGTTGAAGTCGGAATCCAGCGGGGCGGGGTGCGGATCGTGCAACAGATCACGCTCGCGCCGAGACCATGACCCCCGCCCGAGCCGTCGGCACGACCCCGGCCATCGTCCGCACGACCCCGGCCATCGTCCGCACGACCCCAGCCACCGTCCGCACGACCCCAGCCACCGTCCGCACGACCCCAGCCACCGTCCGCACGACCCCGGCCACCGTCCGCACGACCCCAGCCCCACCGTTCGCATGAGTTTCGGTTCGCCATTCGTCCTCGTTGCGCTGCTCGCGCTCCCTCTGGGGATCGCGTGGTATGTGCGCCACCAGCGCCAACGGGCCGCCGCCGCCGCCGCGTTCGTCACCCCCGCTCTCGCCGCCTCGGTCGCTCCCAACCGGCCCCGCTGGCGCCGGCACGTCCCGATGATCCTGTTCGCGCTCGCGCTGACGGTGCTGATCATCGCCGGTGCCCGCCCGCAGAAGAGCTCGGCCGTCGCGGTCAACAACGCTGCCGCCGTGCTCGCCAACGACGTCAGCAGCTCGATGGCGGCCGACGACGTGGCGCCCTCACGACTCGGCGCTGCCGAGCGCGCCGGCAATCGCTTCCTCTCCACGGTGCCCGAGTCGGCGCGAGTCGGGTTGCTGCAGTTCAACCAGAAGGCGACCGTGCTTCAGTCGCCGACCACGGATCGCTCGCTCGTCCGCGACGCGCTTTCGCAGCTGCGCGCGAGAGGGCACACCGCGATCGGCGATGGGATCCTGAGTGCGCTGCACATGCTGAGCACGCTGCCGCGCCAGGGCGGCAAGCTCCCCCCGGGGGCGATCCTATTGCTGTCCGACGGCTTTTCGACCCAGGGGGCCGACCCGCTCCAGGCGGCGCGGACCGCTCGCCAGCAGCACGTCCCGATCTACACGGTGGTGCTCGGCACCGATCAGGGCACGATCACCGTCGGCCCGCGCGGGCACACCACGCGTGTGCGTGTTCCGATCGCCCCCCAGCAGCTCGAGCAGATCGCGCGGCTCTCCGGCGGGCAGGCGTTCACGGCCGCCAGCGCCGGCCGCCTCGACGAGGTCTACGCCCACCTCGCCTCACAACTCAGCCACAAGCACGTCAAACACGAGATCACCGCAAGCTTCGCCGGCGGCGGCCTGGTGCTGCTGCTCATCGGCAGCGCGCTCTCGCTGCTTTGGTTCGGCCGCCTCGTATAGCCACCTAAGGAGAACCCATGACCACCGAAAACCCGCACGAACTCCGGACCGAGGCGCGCGAGGCGCTGCAGGAGGCGCTCCACGAGATCAAACGCGTGATCGTCGGCCAGGACGCGATGCTCGAGCGCCTGCTCGTCAGCCTGCTCGCCCGCGGGCACGTGCTGCTCGAGGGCGTGCCCGGACTGGCCAAGACGCTGACCGTGAAGACGCTGGCCGCGGTTCTCGGCGGCTCCTACAGCCGCGTCCAGTTCACCCCCGACCTCGTGCCGGCAGACCTCGTCGGCACCCGCGTCTACCGCCCCGACAGCGGCAGCTTCGACACCGAGCTCGGGCCCGTGTTCGCGAACTTCATCCTCGCCGATGAGATCAACCGCGCGCCGGCCAAGGTGCAGTCGGCCCTGCTCGAGGTGATGCAGGAGATGCAGGTCACGATTGGCGGCACGACCTATCGCGTCCCGGCACCGTTCATCGTGATGGCGACCCAGAACCCGATCGAGTCCGAGGGCACCTACCCGCTCCCCGAGGCGCAGGTCGACCGGTTCCTGATGAAGATTCTCGTCGACTATCCGAGCGTGGGCGAGGAGGCGGCGGTTGTCGGGCGCAGCCTGCTCGACCCTCCAGTGGTCAACGAATGCCTGTCGGTCAACGATCTGCACCGCTACGCCGCCGCGGCCCAGACCGTGCTGGTCGACCGCGAGGTGATCGGCTACGCCGTCGCCCTGGCCGACGCCACCCGCCATCCTGCCCGCCACGGGCTCTCCGACCTCGAGCCGATGGTCGAGTACGGAGCCAGCCCACGCGGCCCGATCGGGCTCGTCTCGGCAGCCCGCGTGCTAGCTCTGCTGCGCGGTCGCGGCCACGTCGGAGCCGATGACGTGCGCGATCTCGCCGCCGACGTGCTGCGCCACCGGATCGTCCTCTCCTACGACGCGCTGAGCGAGGGCGTGAGCGCCGATGACGTGCTCGAGCAAGTGCTTGGGGCGGTTGGCGAGCCCGGGGCCGGGTACCTGACCGCCGCCCGACCGATCGCCGCCGGATGAAAGCCGTCCTCGAGCCGCCGGCGGGACGCCAGGGTCCGGGTCCGATCCCGCAGCCCCTGATCGACGCGCTCGACGTCGCCATCACCCGGCGCCTCGCCCACACCCTGCCCGGCGACCGGCGCGCGGCGGGGGTCGGGTTGGGTGTCGAGCTGGCTCAGCTTCGCCCCTACGTCGTCGGCGATGACGTCCGCCACATCGATCCGGCCGCCACTGCCCGGACGGGTGGCGTGCCGCACGTGCGCCTGCACGTTCCGGAGCGTGCCCTGACCACGTGGCTCGTGCTCGACGTCTCGCCCTCGATGGCCTTCGGTACCGCGCGGCGGCTCAAGGCCGACGTGGCAGAGGGGGTCGCGCTCGTGTTCGGGCGGCTCGGGATTCGCCGCGCCGGCAGCGTGGGGGCGGTGGTGTTCGGTGCCGGCGCGCCGCACGTGCTGCCGCCTCGCGGCTCCAAGCCCGGAATGGTCGCGCTGCGCCGCACGCTCGAGCGGGGCGTCTCGCCTGACGGCCAGCGCGACGCCGGCGCCCTTGCCGACGCGCTGCAGCGCTCCGGCCGGCTCGCGCGCACGCCCGGACTCGTGGTGGTGATCTCGGACTTCCGCGATCACCAGGGCTGGGAGCGGCCGCTCGGCTCGCTGCGCGTGCGCCACACCGTGATCGCGGTCGAGGTGATCGATCCGCGCGAGGCCGAGGTGCCTGCGGTCGGGCAGCTCGCGCTGATCGATCCCGAGTCGGGGGCACGGGTCGAGGTCGACACCTCGAGCCCGCGCCTGCGCCGGCGCTTCGCCGAGCTCGAGCGCGAGCGACGCGAGTCGCTGGCGCGCGAGCTGCGCCGCCTGCGCGTGCATCACGTCGCCCTGTCCACCGAGGCCGAGTGGCTGCTCGAGCTGGGACGGCAGCTGCGGTGACGTTCTCCTCTCCGGCGTGGTTGCTGGCGCTGGCGGCGGTGCCCGCCGCGCTGATGCTGTACAGCGCCGCGCGCCGGCGGCGCCGGCGCTATGCGATCCGCTTCCCGGCCGTCGAGACGCTGCGCGCCGCCGCCGGCCCGGCCTCGCCGTGGCGCCGGCGCCTGCCGATCGGCCTCCTCCTCGCCGCGGTCACCGCGCTGGCCGTCGCCCTCGCCCGCCCGCACGTCAACCAGCACGTCGCCGTCGATGAGGCGTCGCTGATCCTGGTCACTGACCATTCGGGTTCGATGGCGGCGCAGGATGTCCAACCGAGCCGTCTGGCCGCCGCCCAGCGCGCCGCCAACGCGTTCATCGACCGCCTCCCGAACAAGGCGCGCGTCGGCGCCGTCGCCTTCTCGGACTCGCCTGACGGCGTGCAGGCGCCCGTCACCGATCACCAGGCCGCCCGCAACATCATCGACGCGCAGAACGCCAACGGTGCCACCGCAACGGGCGACGCCCTCGCCCTCGCCCTGCAGCTCCTGCACGGCGCCACCCCGAAGCATCCGCCGGCGGCGATCGTGCTGCTCTCCGACGGCGCCGCCAACGCCGGACTCGACCCCTCGACCGTCGCCCGCCAGGCCGCGCAGGAGAAGATCCCGATCTACACGGTGGCACTGGGAACCGCCAACGCGACGCTGCCCAACCCCGACCCGTTTGCCGCACCACTCGACGTGTCTCCCGATCCGCAGCTGATGGCGCGGATCGCCAGCCTGTCCGGCGGGCGCACGTTCAACGCCCAGAGCGCCGACCAGCTGAGCTCGATCTACAAGGACCTCGGCACGCGCCTTGGCACCACGACGCGCAAGCGCGAGATCACGGCCGCGTTCGCGATCGGCGGCCTCGTGCTGCTGCTGTTCGCGGCGGTGAGCTCGACCCGCTGGGCCGGTCGGCTGCCTTAGGGCAGTTCTCCGCCGCGCCCGAGCAGCTACCGGAGTAAGTCACAAAGTCGCGACCGCACTCGGCCTGGGGCCAAAATACCGCGCCTGTGGCCGAGGAACCGTCGCCGGATCTGCCCACCGAGACGGGTTGTTGCGTTTCTCGGGGCAGCGCGGCGTGAGCCTGCCGCGCAGGAACCCAGCGACGAGGACCCGCGCACCGAAGCCGCTAGCTTTCCGCCCTCCCCAACCAGGAGCCTTCAGCTGTGCGTAATCCCCGCACCTTCGCCAACCCACTCGCCATCGGCGCTCCCTCGCCGCTGCTCGAGATCCCGTTCAAGCCGTCGCGGATGATCCACTTCCTCGACTTCTCAAACGAGAAGATGGTGGCCAAAGTCCCCGACATCGCGCCGACGGTGGACATCCTCCTCGGCAACCTCGAGGACGCGGTGCCGGTCGACCGCAAGGAGGCTGCGCGCGAGGGGATCCTGCGCGTCGGGCGCGAGATCGAGCTCGGCGAAACTCAGCTCTGGACGCGGGTCAACGCGCTCGAGTCGCCCTGGGTGCTCGACGACATCACGCAGATCGTGACCGAGATCGGCGACAAGCTCGACGTGATGATGATCCCTAAGGTCGAAGGAGCTTGGGACATCCACTACGTCGATCGGCTGCTGGCGCAGCTCGAGGCGCGGGCCCGGCTCCAGCGCCCAATCCTCATCCACGCGATCCTTGAGACCGGGCTCGGCGTGGTCAATCTCGAGGAAATCGCCACCGCCAGCCCGCGCATGCAGGGCATGAGCTTCGGCCCGGCCGATCTCGCCGCCTCGCGGCGGATGAAGACGACACGAGTGGGCGGCGGGCATCCCGGCTATCGCGTGATCGAGGATCCCGATCTGGACGATCCGTCGCGACCGCGAGCCACCGCGCAGCAGGATCCCTGGCACTACTCGATCGCGCGCATGGTCGATGCCTGCACCTCGGCCGGAATCCTGCCGTTCTACGGGCCGTACGGGGACATCCGCGACGTGCAGGGCTGCGAGACCCAGTTTCGCGCCGCCTTTCTGCTCGGCTGTGTGGGCGCCTGGTCGCTGCACCCGGTGCAGATCGCGATCGCCAAGAAGGTCTTCAGCCCCGACCCGGACGAGGTGCTGTTCGCCAAGAAGGTGCTCGAGGCGATCCCAGACGGTCGCGGAGTGCACATGATCGACGGCAAGATGCAGGACGACGCGACGTGGAAGCAGTGCAAGGTGATGGTCTCGCTGGCCGAGATGCTCGCGCACAAGGACCCGGAGCTGGCCGAGGCCTACGGTTTCGCGCCGACGCCGGTGTGAACATGTAGAGCGTGCGGATCTCGGCCAAAGCCGACTACGCCGTGCGCGCCGTAGTCGAGCTGGCGGC
>JAFAZV010000263.1 GCA_019239445.1 Solirubrobacterales bacterium | reverse complement strand
AGTGCGCCGGGGTCCGTGGGCCAGGTGCGTGAGGTCGCGGGTGAGGTGATGCGCGTGGCCAAGTCGCGAGGTATCGCGGTGCTGCTGGTCGGGCACGTGACCAAGGACGGCGCGCTGGCCGGGCCGAGGGTGCTCGAGCATCTCGTCGACTGCGTGCTGCAGTTCGAGGGCGATCGCGAGCGGACCTACCGCACGCTGCGGGCGACCAAGAACCGCTTCGGATCCACCGACGAGGCGGGCGTGTTCGAGATGCGTGACGACGGCCTGGCCGAGGTCCTCGACGCGTCGGCCCGGTTCGTCGGCGAGGCCACCGGCGCGCCCGGCAGCGTTGTGCTTTGCGCGATGGAGGGCTCGCGCCCGCTGCTCGTCGAGGTTCAGGCGCTCGTCTCGGCGTCGGAGCTCGTGCCGCCGCGACGTGTGGTCGCCGGTCTCGACCGCAATCGGCTGGCGCTCGTGCTCGCGGTCCTCGGGCGGCACGCCGGCATCGGCCTCGGCGGCGCCGACGTGTTCGTCAACGTCGTCGGCGGCGTGCGCGTCGATGAGCCCGGCGCGGATCTCGCCGTCGCGCTCGCGCTGGCCAGCGCGGTCAAACGCGTGGCGCTGTCCGGCGCGGGCGGGCGCCCGCTCGCGTGCTTCGGCGAGCTCGGGCTCACAGGCGAGCTACGACACGTGGCGCACGGTGAGCGCCGACGCGCGGAGGCGATGAAGTTCGGCCTGTCGCCGGTGATCGAGCCTGAGCGCCAGCGAGGCGTGCGAGCAGCGATCGCCGCGGCGCTGGAGGCCGGAACACGCGCCGCGGCCGCTTGAGGGCGGGCGCGGGTGCTGCGGGGGCGAGCCTGGTGAGGCGGCGTGCCGGAAGGGAGGACTCGGGCACTACCGGGTAAAATTGCTTCTGATGCCGCCGCGTTCCGGGGAAGAGCTCAAAGAGGAGCTCGAGTCTCGACAGGAGTCCCGGATGGTAAGGGCGCTGGAGATGGTCGCGCCCGGCACTTCGCTTCGCGAGGGGATCGACAGCATCCTGCACGCGCGCACCGGCGGCCTGATCGTGATCGGCGACACCGACGAGCTCGCGTTCCTGCTCTCGGGCGGGATCAAGCTCGAGCTCGACTACTCGCCCGCGTTCCTCTACCAGCTGGCCAAGATGGACGGCGCGATCGTGCTCAACGCGAACGCGACGAAGATCGTGCACGCGAACGTTCAGCTCACCCCGGACCCGACAATCCTCACGCTGGAGACTGGCACTCGTCACCGTACGGCCGAGCGCGCCTCGAAGCAGACCGATGCCCTCGTGGTCGCGATCTCCGAGCGTCGCGAGGTGGTCTCGCTCTACGTCGACGGCGTCAAGTACATCCTCGAGGAGATCCCGGTCGTGCTTGCCAAGGCCAACCAGGCGCTGGCCACGCTCGACAAGTACCGCAGCCGGCTGGATCAGGTCTCGACTCGTCTGACCGCCCTCGAGTTCGAGGGCGGAGCGACGCTGCACGACGTTCTCACCGTGCTTCAGCGCGCCGAGCTCGTCACCCGGATGGCGGTCGAGATCGAGCGCTACATCGTCGAGTTGGGAACCGAGGGGCGTCTGATCGAGATGCAGCTCGACGAGACGATGGTCGGCGTGTCTGCCGACAAGGCCGCGCTGGTGCACGACTACCTCGTCGAGCAGAACGACGCGACTTTCGCGATGGCGTTCGACCACATCGTGCGCCTCCCGCATCAGGACCTCTTGGACTTCGGTCGTCTCGCCGAGCTGCTCGGCTACGACCGCAAGCTGAACACCCTCGACTATCCCGTATCTCCGCGCGGGATCCGCATCCTGGGGCGCATACCGCGGCTGCCCAAAATGGTCGTGCAGCGGATCGTGGAGGAGTTCGGGGGGCTCGAGGAGCTGCTCGCCGCCACCGATGGCGAGCTGGAGACCGTCGACGGCGTCGGCGAGATCCGCGCGAAGGACATCCGCGAGGGCCTTCGGCGCCAGCAGGAGATCAACCTGGTTGATCGCTACCTGCAGACGTAGTTGCAAGCTGCGGGCTCCCTCGCCCCGCCCGGCCCAGGACAGAGGAGGACACCATCACAGAGCTAATCGAAGAGCACTTGGAAGACGAGGATCTCGATGCCGCCGTGCCCCTGCCCCACATTGAGTTCGAGATTGGCGACAGCGTGGTGTATCCGCACCACGGGGCCGGCAAGGTCATACGCAAGGAGGTCAAGGACATCCTCGGTGAGAAGCGCGAGTACCTGACGATCAAGATCCTCCACAACGACATGACGGTGATGGTTCCGAGCGAGAACGCGGCGCTGGCAGGTTTGCGGCGTGTGATCGACGAGGAGACGGTCAAGAAGGTGCTCGCCGTGCTTCAGGACGAGTGCTCGGAGATGCCCAAGAACTGGAATCGACGCTTCAAGCACAACCGCGACAAGATCAAGACTGGCGACATCTACGAGCTGGCCGAGGTCGTCCGCAATCTCGCCATCCGCGAGGCGGAGAAAGGCCTCTCTACCGGTGAGAAGCAGATGTTCACGCGGGCAAAGAAGATCCTCGCCTCCGAGTTGATGTACGCGCTCGAGATGAACGAGCAGGAGGTCGAGGCGCACCTTTACGAGCTGCTCGGGGAATCCTCGAACGCCAACGGCAACGGCAAGGTCGCGGTAGCGGCGAAGTAGACGCGGGTGGGATGGCGGTCGCGCTGATCGTGGCCGCAGGACGTGGCGAGCGCCTTGGTTTTGATCGACCCAAGGCGCTCGTCACGGTTGGCGGACGCCCGATGCTCGAATGGAGCGTCGACGCGCTGCGCGCCGTCACATCGGTGCAGGAGATCGTCGTCGCGCTTCCCTCCGACGCGGTCGCGGCCGCACCGGCCGACACGACCGGCGTTGCCGGAGGCTGGGCCCGCTCGCAGTCCGTGCGGGCGGCGCTCCGCGCCGCCGGCGACGGAGATCCCGTGATCGTCCAGGATGCAGCGCGACCGCTCGCGCCGACACAGCTGTTCTGCGATGCGCTCGACGAGCTAGAGCGCTCGGGCGCCGATGCGGTGATCGCGGCAGCGCCCGTGTCGGACACGATCAAGCAGGTCGGGGACGACCGCCGCACTGTGACGCACACGCTCGACCGGACATGCCTCTGGGCCGTGCAGACCCCGCAGGTGTTCCGCCGAGCCGCGCTCGAGTCGGCGCTTTATGAGGCCTCCGAGGCGACACTCGCGGCCGCTACCGACGATGCCTGGCTCGTCGAGCAGGCGGGGGGCGAGGTCCGGGTCATCCTGGCCCCGGCCGAGAACCTCAAGATCACCACGCGACTCGATCTGAAGCTGGCCGAGCTGCTGCTGGCGGAGCGGGAGCCGGTGGACCGCACGCGGTGACGCTCAGCACCGGGATCGGCTACGACTGCCACGCCTTCGCTGACGGACGGAAACTGGTCCTCGGCGGGGTCGAGGTTCCCGGCGGGCGTGGCCTCGCCGGGCACTCCGACGCCGACGTCCTCACGCACGCGGTGATTGACGCGCTCCTGGGCGCGGCCGCGCTCGGTGACATCGGCGAGCACTTCCCGGATACCGACGAGCGCTATCGCGACGCCAACTCGCTCGAGCTCCTGCGCACCTCAGTGCGCATGCTCGGCGAGCGAGGCTTCGAAGTCCGGCACGTCGACGCCACGGTGATGATCGAACGCCCGAAGCTCGCCCCCATTCGAGCACAGATGCGCCACGCGCTCGCGGAGGCGCTCGGCATCGCGGTGGCGAGCGTCAGCGTCAAGGCGACGCGCGGCGAAGGGATGGGGTTCGTCGGGCGCGAGGAGGGCGCAGCGGCGTTGGCGGTGGCGACGGTGGAGCGAGTCCGGCCGGAAGCCTGACCGCCCGCTGACTGAAGGCTCGACCGGGTAGCAAGGCGAATCGCCGCGGTACGCTGCTGCAGCGTGAACCTCGCCCACAACCTGCTCTGCGCCTCGGGCTGGTGGGGCCGGCGCGTCGAGCGCGAGCTGCTGCCGTGGGGTCTCGAGGACTGTGACCTGGGGGACGACGTGCTCGAGATCGGTCCCGGGTTCGGCAAGACGACGCGCCTGCTGGCCGCCCGTCTGCCGCGGCTCACGGTCGTCGAGCTCGAGCCGCGCTATTGCCGTCGACTGGCGGCCGAGCTGGGGTCGACAGTGGCCGTGGTTCAGGGCGATGCGACCGAACTTCCGTTTCCGGACGCGCGCTTCACGGCTGTCGTCTGCTTCACCATGCTCCACCACGTCCCCACGCTCGCATTGCAAGACCGCGTGTTCGCCGAGGTGGCTCGGGTCCTGCGCCCGGGAGGCACGTTCGCCGGGACCGACAGCATCGGCGCAGGCGCGCTGTTCAAGCTGATCCACATCGGCGACGTTCTGCGCCCGGTCGAGCCCGACGCCCTCCCGGCGCGGCTGGAGGCGGCGGGCCTGCGCGGTGCGAGCGTGGCGCGCGGCGGCCGCTCGTTTCGCTTCCGGGTCGAGAAGGCGCCGGCGTGAGCGGGACAGCGTTCTGGATTTTTCGGTTGACGTGATCGCCCGGGTCATCCGCGGCGGCGCGACGTTGCGAGAGAAACGTCACCTCTCGATGCTCGCGCGCCGACGCGGAGGGACAAGCTGTCGCTGGGCGACAGAAAATCCGCCTACCCCGAGCAGGGGCTCGAGGTGCGGGGACCTTCTCCCGTCGGTTGCGTGTGATCGGCGCAGCCCCCTATCCTTGCCGCGGAGCCAGGGTCAGATGCCGGCAGCAGCACGCCGGGCGGCGGCGCGCTCACGTAGCTGCTCGTACTCGACCAAGCGCTTGAGCTGCTGGACGGTGCGGCGCAGGTGCCCGCGCACGGTGGGCGCAGCCATCTGTTCGGCGATCCAGCCGAACGGCCCCGAGCCGGCCACGCCATAGGCCAGGCGCATCTCGACCCGCGTGCCGCCGCCCCGCATCCGGCGCAGCCTGAACCGGCCGCGCTGGTCGACTCCGGTGACCGAGGTCCAGGCATAGTCAGACGGTTCGTCCCATTCCACGACCTCAATCAGGCCACCGATCTCGGCCGAGCCAACTCGGAGCAGCATGCGGTAGCGCGCCCCGAGGCCGGTGGCGTTCTCGCTCGCGACCTCCCACCGCGTCACACCGGACATGAAGCTGAGCGCACGTCCCGGATCGGAGACGATCTTCCACACCTCCTCGATCGGCGCCGCGACCTCGATGCAGGCTGAGGTCCTCACCCGAGGACCGGCAGCCGGCGCTCGGCGGCCAGCGCGTCGAGCGTCTCCTGCATCAACGAGACCAGGTAGTCGTAGATCTCGGCGACGTCCGGGTCTTCGCCGAACTCGGCGCGCAGATCGATCGCCGGCAGCGTCTCGATCGTGATCTTCGCCGGGAGCGGCAAGTGCCCGAGCATGTCTCCCACGTTCACCCCCCACGGCAGCGCGACCGAAAGCGGCAGCACCTTGAGCCGGAACAGCCGATCGAGCCGGAGCAGGCGCGCGAGGCCCTCACCGCGGGTCAAGAAGAGCGCCGTCTCCTGCCCACCGATCGCCACCACGGGCACGATCGGGACGTTCTCGTCCAGCGCCAAGCGGATGAACCCGCGCCGGCCGCCGAAGTCGACCCGGTTGCGCTCCCAGCTCGGGCGATGCACCTCGTAGTCGCCTCCGGGATAGACAAGCAGGGCGGCGCCGGAGCGCAGCGCCTGGCGCGCGTTCTCTGGCGAAGCCGCGACGGTCCCGAACTTCCGCAGCTGACCGAGCCCCGGCATCGACAGCACGAGGTTGTGCGCGAGCTGGAAGAACGGCCGCTCGACGCCGAAGTAGGTGTTGAAGGCGAGCGTGAACACGGTCGTGTCCGGCGTGACGTTGCCGCCCGAGTGGTTGCCGACCAGCAGCACCGGCCCGGACTCGGGAATGTTCCCAAGGCCCCTGACCTCGCCGCGGAACCAGATGCTCGCCGCGAGCCAGAGCATCGGCAGGCGCTCACGGATGAAGTCGGGGTCGCGCTCATCGAGGTCGGCGCGCGGGATCCGCCGCGCTACCTGGTCGGCAAAGCTCCGCAGCACGCGCCCGACCAGTGAACCGGACGGCTGCTCGTCACCCACCCGGACGGCTGGAAGCGCGGTCTGCCCATTGCCTGGTCTCCCAGCCGTGCCCGTCTGTGCCATCGGCGGCGATGATGCCAATCAGGCTGCGGCGGCGTCGCCTGCCTCGGCGTCACCGTGCGCGGCGCCGGCGCCTGTCGCGTCGGCCGGCGCGGTGCCCCCCGGCGCGGGGGCGGCCGGGGCGGTTTGACCGGCGGGCAGAGCCAGAGCAGGCCGAGCCCCCGCCACGCGGTCAAAGAAGTCCATTAGGAGCTGGCTGGTCTCGGCCGGGTATTCCACCTGCGGCACGTGCCCGCACTCGTCGATCGTGAGCTGCTGCGCGCGGGGCAGCCACTTGCGCACGTGGCGGCCGAACGCGGCCGGTACGAGCGAGTCGTGGCTTCCCCATACGAACAGCGACGGCGGCTGCAGCCTGGACAGGCGGGGGTAGAACCCGCGCGGCCCGAATGGTGCCTCGAGATAGATGTTCCGTGCCGAGGCCAGGAACGCGTAGCGTGCCGCCGCCGAGCCATAAATGCGACGGAACTCGTCCACCATCAGATCGCCCACGGCAGGGTCGATGGCGTCGCGGTGGTGGAACATGTTCCACATTTGCGCGGCCACGGTCCTGCGGCTGAAGCCGTGGGGGAGCAGACCGAGCTCGGGGCGGATCAGCCGCACGATCGGGTGCAGGCCCCGCTTGAGCCACGCCACGGCCGGGCACAGGAGCGCCAGCGAGTAGACGCGCTCAGGTTGCGTCAATCCGACTTCGATCGCGATTCGCCCGCCCATCGAATTCCCCACCAGGTGGGCCCTCGAGATCCCGAGCCCGTTCATCAAGCCGAGCATGATCTCCGCGAACCAGGCCGCGTTGTAGGCTCCGCGGGCTGACTTGCTCGAGGAGCCGAAGCCGGGCAGATCAGGAGCGTGGACGCGATACTGGCGACTCAACGCGGCCGCTGCCTCGAACAGCGACGCTCGGGTTCCTCCGAGGCCGTGGAGCAGCAGCACGTCCGGGCCGCTTCCCATGGTCAAGGTCGAAATCCGGTGACGTCCCACGGGAACGTCGTAGACCTGGACCAGCGGCGGCCGATTGCCGGCAACGCGAAACATGCCTTCGAAGCCGACCGCGTAGTCGAGGTTTCCGCGCACCGCGAGCCGCCGTCGCCCGAACGCCTCGACGCCCGAGAACTCGCCTCGGCGCAGCGCCAGCCACGTCTCGGCGTCGGTCGAGATCGTGACGTCGGGCTCGCGCTTGGTCGCACCCCTGCACACGCGCGCGCCATGCGTGGTGCAACGAACCTCCCACGTATGCCCGAGATCACACAGCCTGATGTGGTAAGTGGCGTCGAAGCCGGGCGCCGCGCCGAGGTAACGCCCGGGCAGAGAGCGGAAGCCCGCCTCCACGGCGCTCAGTCGCTGAGCATGAGCTGGCTGGCCAGCCACCACCGGGTACCCTAACGCCCGTCCCAGGCGGCCAGGCCGTGGATCGCCAGGGCGGGCAATGGGTGGAGCGCTAGGGTTGCCCGGCCTTGCGCGAGATCAGGCTGCACGACACGAGGACCAGCGAGCTGCGGGCGCTCGAGCCGCGCGACCCGGGGCACGTTTCGATCTACGCTTGCGGTCCCACCGTGTACGGCCGCATCCACGTCGGAAACGCGCGCCCGTTCGTGATCTTCGCCCTGCTCGGTCGCTTCCTCGCCCACGAGGGCTACGACGTGACGCTGGTGGAGAACGTCACCGATGTCAACGACAAGATCTACGCCGCGGCTCACGCGGCGGGCGTTCCGAGCGCTCAGCTCGCCCAGGAGATGACCCAAGCGTATGTCGCCGACACCGACGCACTCGGTCTCGGGCGTCCCGATCACGAGCCGCTGGCGAGCGCGACGATCGAGGAGATCGTCGCATTGATCGAGCGGCTGATCGAGCGAGGGCATGCGTACGCGGTTGACGGAGACGTCTACTTTTCCGTCCGCTCTTACCCGCAATACGGGGAGATATCCCACCGAAAAGTGGACGACATGGACCAGGGCGAGGGGGTGGAAGGCTCCGAGCGCAAGCACGACCCGCTCGACTTCGCGCTCTGGAAGGCGCAGAAGCCGGACGAGGACACGGCCTGGGACGCGCCCTGGGGCCGCGGCCGCCCGGGCTGGCACATCGAGTGCTCGGCCATGGCCGAGACGCTCCTCGGGGTCGGCTTCGACATCCACGGCGGCGGCTCGGACTTGATCTTCCCCCACCACGAAAACGAAGCTGCTCAAACGCGGGCCGCACGCGACGCCCCGCTGGCGCAGCTATGGGTGCACAACGGCATGGTCCGGCTCGAGAGCGAGAAGATGTCGAAGTCGATCGGAAACATCTTCGTGCTCCATGAGGCGCTGGCTGCCTACGGGCGCGATGCGCTGATCATGTACTTCTGCTCCGGGCACTACCGCCAGCCCGTGGAATTCGATGACGCGCGGCTGGCTGAGGCGGCCGCCCGCGTGCGGCGGATCCGCGAGGCCGCTCGCCACTTGCGCGCCGGTCCTTCCCCGCCGTGGTCGCCGCCGCTACGCGAGCGCTTCTTTGCCGCGCTCGCGGAGGACTTCAATACGCCGGGGGCGCTCGCGGCGGTGTTCGAGTGGGTGCGGGAAGCGAATCGCGCCGGCGATTCCGTGGGCGACGCCGACCTACGCGAGATGCTGTCCGTGCTCGCCCTCGAGAACCTGCTCGATCCCGAACCGGTGCGCGCGCCGGCGGAGGTTTTCGCGCTGCGCGACGCCCGCGAAGAAGCCCGCCGTGCCCGAGATTTCGCACAAGCCGACCTCATCCGCGACCAGATCCGCTCGCTTGGCTGGGAGGTCCGCGACGGCCCGGGAGGGTCCGAGCTCGTGCCGCTGTCGTGATCGTATACGGGCGCAACCCGGTGCGCGAGGCGCTCAGGGGGCCCCGCGAGGTCACGCGGGTCTGGGCGACGGAGCATGCTCGGCGCGAGCCTTGGCTGGCGCGGGCCCCCGTGCCGGTGCGGAGTGCGGCTGCGGCGGAGATCGAAATGCGGTCCGGTTCTGACGGGCATCAGGGGATTTGCGCCGACGTGTCGGCCTTCCGCTACGCCGAACCCGAAGCCCTGCTTGCTTCGCCCAACGCCCTGCTCGTCGTCCTCGACCAGGTCCAGGATCCGCAGAACCTCGGCGCGATCTGCCGGAGCGCCGAATGCGCCGGCGCCGACGGCGTGGTCATCCCCGAACGCCGGGCGGCGGAGGTGACGCCCGCCGTCTGCAAAGCGTCCGCGGGCGCAGTCGAGCACCTGCCGATCGCGCGCGTGCGCAACATCGCCGACCTCCTGATCGCGATGAAGCGCGCCGGTGGCTGGTGCTACGGAGCCGAACGTGGCGGCCGGACCGCTTACGACGCGGTCGACTACGCCGAGAAGGTGGCGCTGGTGTTCGGCTCCGAGGGCCGCGGTCTGCGACCGCGCGTCGCCGCTGTCTGCGACGAGGTGGTGTGCATCCCGCTGCACGGCCGGATCGAGTCGCTCAGCGTCGGTGCTGCGGCGGCGGTGCTGCTGTTCGCGGCGGCAGGCCGGCGTCGGCGCGTGGGCGTTCCCTTGCCGAGCGGGGGGCAGGGTTGACACGAAACAGGCGCTATGTCAAGCTGCGCCGCAAATAACGATCTAGTCGAGCTTTAGGCTTGACTGATCGCAGGGTCGCGGAGGTGCGTCCCGATGCCATATAGGTGCGGCGCCAGGGGAGGTAGCGCGCCACGAACTCCGTTGCGGGCGGCTCACGCTGACCCGAGGAAGGAACTGTCGTGGCCCGACTGTCTGCTAACCCTCAGGCTCAGCCTCAGGTTGATGACACCTACCTGATCGCGCTAGCCAAGCAGGGACACCACGAGGCGTACGACCGTCTCGTTCGCCGCTATTACGGCTTCGTGCGGCTGAAGGCGTCTTCGTACTTTCTCGCCGGGGGCGATGCCGACGATCTCATCCAGGAGGGGCTGGTCGGGCTCTACAAGGCGGTACGTGACTACCGCAGCGATCGTGAGTCGAGCTTCCGCAACTTCGCCGAGCTGTGCATCACGCGCCAGATCATCACTGCGGTCAAGACGGCGACGCGTAACAAGCACGCTCCCCTCAACCAGTACGTGTCGTTCTCGAGCACGCCCTCGGGGGTGGACACCGATCCGACACTGGACGAGATGCTGCCGGGATCCCCCGTGCATGATCCGATCAACCAGGTGATCTCCTCCGAGGAGCTGAGAGCGCTCGTCGCGTGCATCTCGACCGCGTTGTCGGAGCTCGAGTCGCGCGTCCTCGCGCTGTATCTGGACGGCCACTCCTACGAGGAGGTCGGACGGCGGCTGGGCTGCGACTGCAAGACGGTCGACAACGCCCTGCAGCGGGTCAAGCGCAAGGTCGGCCAGCACCTGGCCGAGCGCCGCGTGGCTGCTTAGTTGGGACCGCCAGGCTCCCGCTGAGGCTGCAACCCAGCGGGCGCCCGGCGACTGCCACGCGCCCTCGGCCGCACTACGCCCGCGCGATCGGACCCAGCACCGGGGCGTGCCCGTAGGTCGAGAAGGCGCGGAAGCGAGAGAACGCGCGATGCTCGGGGCCGTGGAAGTCGGACGAGCCCGTGCTGAGCAGCCCCTCCGCGGCGCAGTATTCGGCCAGTAGCTCCGACTGCTCTCGGTTGTGGGTGGCGTAGAAGCACTCGACGCCGTCTAGGCCGGCGGCATGGAAGCGCTCGATCGCCGCGAGCACCTCCTCGGCGCTGGCCACGTCCCAGAACGGGTGGGCCCACACCGCAAGGCCGCCGGCATCGTGGATCGCCTGGATCGCCGCCGGGACGTCGGGCGCCTCCCGCGGGCGGAAGGCCGGCCGCCCCTCGGCCAGATACGCCTCCAGGAACGCGGAGGGTTCCGAGACCTCCTCGCCGGCGAGCCGTTCGGCGTTCGCGGGATGGTTCACGACGGCCTGCGCCAAGTGGGGCCGGCCGATCGACTTGCCCTCGGCGGCTCGACCCTCGAGGACCGTGGCGTCGAGCTCGAATCCGAGTTCGCGCAGCGCTGCAGCCATCCCCTGCGCGCGCCGCCGGCGATCGTCGCGGTACTCCTGCAGGCGGAGGCGCAACCGTTTGTCGCCGGCGTCGATCAAGTAGCCGAGGATGTGAAGATCGCGCCCGTCGGCATCGAGCGCGGAGATCTCGACCCCGCTGACCAATCGGAGTCCGGTCCGCTCCGCCTCAGCGGCGGCCTCGGCGACGCCGTCGACGCTGTCGTGGTCGGTCAGGGACAGCAGCTCCACTCCGGCCTGC
>JAFAZV010000155.1 GCA_019239445.1 Solirubrobacterales bacterium | reverse complement strand
CTCGCGGTCCTCGCCGGCCAGCCGCGCGATCGTCTGCGCCACGTGGACGTCGGCGCTCGTGAGCAGCCCGACGTCATTGAACGCTCGCAGCATTCCGGCCGTCGCAGTAGCACGACGCGCGTCAAACGGCTCGAGCCCGGCGAGCGTGCTCATCGCGGCTGGGCTCCATCGAGCAGGTCGCTGAGCGAGCTCACGAGCGGCGCCGGCGGGCGCCACGCGAACACACCGCATGGCTGCCCGTCGACGCTCGGCGTCTTGGCACCGGCCATCCCACGCAGGAACAGGTACAGCACCGCCACCAGATGACGTTGCGGGTCGTAGTCCGCCAGCCGCCAGCGCAGATAGCGATGGAGGGCAACGGCGTAGAGCAGCGTCTGTAGTCCGTAGTGCGCGCGGCTCATCTCAGCAGTTAATGCCAGCGGGTGGTAGTGCCCGACGGTCAGCGGCTCGTCCGGCGGCCCGAGCCAGTTCGTCTTGTAGTCGACGATCGCGAAGCGGTTGCCCGGCAGGCGGATCACCAGATCGATGCTGCCGGTCAGAAAGCCGCGCACGCTCTCGCGCAGCGTCGGGTCCTCGAGCCGGGCCGAGTACGCCGCCAGCGGATCGTTTGGCGGGAGGTGAGCGCGCAGCAGCGAAGCAATCGCAGCGGGCATCAGCCGACCGGTCGGTTCGTCGCCACCCAGCAGCGGCAGCTCGAAGCCCAGCTCGTCAAGCCGGTCAGAGCGTCGGACGTCGCACAGCCGAAGACCGTTGAGAACCGGCCCGAGCGGTGTCTCGAGCGCGGCGCGGAGCCCGTCCGCCACGGCGACATCGTCGGCCAGATCGCGATAGCGCCGCTCCCCCACTGCCGCGATCCGCTCGCGCAGTTCGGCGTTCAGCTCGCGCGCGGCAAAGTCGGTGGCCTCGAGCACGCGATGAGCAAACGTCCCGAACGCGGTGCCGGCGGGCAGCGTCGCCAGGGGCGAGATCAGCTCGAGCTGCGGCGCCGGCGCGGCTGACACGGGCCCGGCTGGGACCGGCGCCGGGGCCTCGGGCTCGTCGCTTACCAGCGGCTCCTCAGGTTCACTCGCGACGAGCGCATCATGCGCCGCCGCGGTGATGTCCGAGTACGAGGTCCGCCGCCAGCCAAGGTCGAGCCCGCGGTCGAACGCGGCCGCACGCAGCTCCCTCGGCGGCGCGAGCGGCGCACTCCAGCTCGTCGGCGTGTCGAGGTGGGCGGACTCGACGCTGATGCAGCCGGCGGGTGCGCGCTGCGCCAGGAGCCGGAAGCGCGCCACCACGTCCGCGTCGCTCGGCGTCGCGTTCCCCTCGGGGGCCACGTTTCCCTCGTCGTCCTGGCAGAACAGCAATCGGCCCAGCGCAGAGTCGCGGCTGTCTCTGGATCCGGCCCACCAGATCACGGCTTGATGGCGCGCGCGCGTGAGCGCCACGTAGGCCAGGCGCAGGTCCTCGCCCCGTTGCTCGGCGCGATGCAGGCGGGCGTGGCGGCGAAAGCTCGGGCTGTCCAGTCCGACGTCGATCGTCCGCTCATAACCGCGGGCGGGATCGTGGAAGAACACCGGCTCGTCGCCGTCCCGCGGGATGTACGTCGGCTCCCACAGAAACGGGCACAGGACGATCGGGAACTCGAGGCCCTTGCTGCGGTGAATGGTGAGCACCTGCACGGCCTCGGCGTCCGATTCGAGGCGGCGCATCTGCTCGTCTTGTCCCTCCTCTCGCTCGAGCGCGGCGATGCGCTGCGCGAGCCAGCCGCGCAGGGCGGTGACGCCCAGCCGCTCGGCGCTCGCGGCTTGGTTCAGGAGCTGCGCGAGGTGACGGAGGTCGGTGAGCCGGCGTTCTCCGCCGGCCAGTGCGAGCATCCGTGCCGCCAGGTCCTCGCCGAGCATGATCGACTCGGTCAGCGCCGCGACGCCACGCTCGCGCAGGATCCGGCTCCAGCCGTGCAGGCGGCGGTGAACCTCCTCCCACTGGTCTTCCTGCGCGCACGCGACGTCCTCGGCGCTCCAGGCCAGAAACGGCGTCAGCGCCACGGTGCGGGCGCGAAGCGTCGAGGCTGGCCGCTCGAGCGCCTCGAGCAGCCGCAGCCAATCTCGGGCCGCCGCGGTCGCGAGCACAGTGCCGCCGCCGTTGATCACCGCCGGCACGCCCGCCGCGGACAGCTCGTGACGAACCAGCTCGGCGCTCGCGTGGGTGCGCACGAGCACCGCGAGGTGACCCGGCTCGATCGGCTGCTCGTCGACTTCTGCCCCCGAAGCGAGCAGCGAGACGACGTCGGCAGCGAGATCCCGCGCGATGTGCGCCCGTACCGAGCCGGCTTGGGCAAAGCCGCGCGGGGTCAGCGCGACCCCGGGCTCCTCGCGGGCGACGATCCGCACGCGGAGCGGAGCCGGGCACGGCACCCCGCGCAAAAGCGAGCACGCGTGCTCGGGGGTTGCTTCGATCTGCCGGTAGACGATGCCGGGCTGGCCCAAGCGAGCCCGGTCGAAGAGCGCGTCGTAGGCGTCGAGCAGCGGCTGATCGCTACGGCGGTTGCGACGCAACGTCGCTCTCGTCTCGGCGGTCTCCGCCGCCAGCAGGTAGGCGTACACGTCGGCGCCGCGGAAGGCGTAGATCGCCTGCTTCGGGTCGGCGATCAGGACGAGCGTGGTGTCCTCGTGCACGAACGCCCGGTGCAGGATCTGCCACTGCACGGGATCGGTGTCCTGAAACTCGTCCACCAGCACGACGTGGTAGCGCGAGCGCAGCCGCTGGCGCGCCTGCGCTCCATTCGGTCCGTCGAGCGTCTCGTTCAGCCGCGTGAGCAGGTCGTCATAGGTCATGATCCCGAGCCGGCGCTTGCGCAGATCGAGCTCGTGCATCACAGCTCGCGCGAGGCGGTAGCGCATCGCCGCGTTGGTGGCATGCGGTTCTGACTGGGGCTCGAGCCGCGACAGCGGGTTGAACACCGCCGCCCGGGCGATCTTGAGCGCCTCCGCGCGAGCGAAGCGCGGCGCCCCTTCGTGATGAAAGCGCCGTACGTAGAGGTCGTCCAGGACCTCCTCGACCACGTCCGAGACGTCTTCGACGAACACCGTTGCGGGATCGAGGTCGCCCAGCGTGCCGAGCTCCGCCAACACCTCTTGGCAGAACCCGTGCGTGGTGGCGATCGTCGCCGCGTCGAAGTTCGACACCGCTCGCGCCAGCCGATCGCGGCGCCGGCGCACGTCTTCCTCGGGACCGCTCGCCAGCAGCCGCACGACCTCATCGGCGTCCGCATCGACCGGTCCGCCGGCGAGCACACGCGAGAGCTGCTGCTCGCTCGCCACGAGCCGTTCACGCACGCGGTCCCGCAGCTCGCCCGTCGCCATCCGCGTGAACGTGATCAGCAACATGCGCTCGAGCGGCAAGCCCTCCGCGACGTAACGGGCGCTGAGCGCCGCCAGCGTGTACGTCTTGCCCGTACCGGCGCTCGCCTCGAGCACGGTCACGCCTTGCGGCAGCGCTCCGCAGACGTCGAACTCGGTTGCTGCGGCGAGACTGGTCACTGGTCGCTCAGCTGCTCGCAGCCGAGTAGGCCGGACCACAGCCGCAGCGCATAGCGACCGAACCGGCTCGCTTCGGTGGCTGCCCACTCCGCGCCTTGCTCGTCGATCCGCGGTTCAGCGGCGAGCAGCTGACCCAGGCCGATCGCCGCACCGTGGACCGTCAGCTGCTCCGCCGCTCGGTCCTCCTTCGGCGGCCTGAAGCTGGTTGTCCACACCGCGTCGGCCGCGGCGGCCGCGTCCTCACCGTCGATCGCCGCACCTGCGTAGGCGGCGGACGCTTCGGCCGCGATCGGCAGGGGCTCGCGCATCCCACGGTCGAACAGATCGAGCAACGACTCGAGCTCGCTCCACGCGCGCGCGCAGCGCGTCTCGGCGTCACGGCCCAGCGGTCCGATGCGCGCCATCGTCAGGCGCGAGCCGCGCCGGCTGCCAACCCGCGCTCGGCCGATCACGATGGCAGCGTGGGCCACCTCGGGGCGCGCTGCAGTCAAGGCGAGCAGCCGAACCCAGGCCGCCAGCCGATCCTTCGCCTTGACTCGCGAGAACGACACGCTGCGCAGCGTGCCCCCACAGACGCCGGAGACGGTTCCGGCAAGCGTGCGGCCGTCGGGCAGCGGCAGGTTGATGTCGAGCGATCGTGGCGTGCCGGCGCTGTGCTCTCGAGCGAGCTCGGCGATCCGGCGAGCCAGCGGGGCGATCCCGCCCAGGACCGGCGTCGCCAACTCGCCCGGAGGAAGCGAGCCGCGCGCCCGCTCGGCCCGAAGGCAATCATCCAGCTCGGCGCCTCCGAGCAGCCCTTCGAGTAGCCGCTGGCCCACGGCCCAGCGGCCGAGCGGGTCGAGCTCGACCGGCAGCGCATCCTCAAGCTCATCGCCGTATTCGCCTACCGCGATTCCGAGCCGTCCGCGCAGAAAGGCGCGCACCGGGTTCTCCGCGAACGCGACCAGGCGCTCGAGCTCGATCAACCGCCCGTCTCCTACAGGCAACGGCGAGGCTAGGAACGGCGGCGGATCCCGGCGCTCGCCGATGAGGGCCTGCGCGCCGGCGAGGGCGCTGCGGTCAAAGCTCCAAGGATGCGTCGAATGGAGAGCGCCCGCGGCGAAGTTCCGCGGATCGAACGGCTGGAGCGGGTGGCGCACGAGCACCTGCTCGCGCGCTGGTCCGGCGTCGCTGCGCACGATCTGATCGACCGTCTCGAGCAGCTCACCTACCGGCACCGCCGGGGGGCGCGGCAAATTCGTTCGCTCGTCGTTGCCGGTATAGGTGACGATCATCCGCTCGCCCGCCGCGAGCAGCGCGTCGAGGAGCATCTGGCGGTCCTCGCTGCGGGGGTCACGATCCCCGACATGCGGGCGTTCGAGCATCAGGTCATCGCCGTCGCGCAACGCGCGCCGCGGGAACTCGCCGTCGTCGAGCCCGAGCACGCAGATCACCCGGTGGGGTACCGATCGCATCGGTACGAGCGTGCAGACGGTCAAATGCCCGGTGCGGAAGTTCGCCCGCGTGGGACGCCCGCGCAGGCGGTCGGCGAGCAGGGCGCGAACATCGGCCAGCCCGAGCGCGACGTCGCTGTCGCTCGCCTCGAGGGTGACCTCATCGAGCAGGCGCTCGAGCTCGCTCCGCTGCCAGGCATCGCGTTCGCGCGTGGCCGCGAGGGCGTCCGCAGCAGCCCCGATTGCCCTCACCCAGTCACGGAGCGAGTGCGGACCGGTCAACGCGCCGACGGCCTCGCGAACCCGCTCGACGTATTCGGCGAACCGCCCGGCGAGGTCGATCACGCCGCTCTCGACATCGTCGAGCGGCAGGACGTGACCGACTAAGCGCCGGTCCTCCTCGCTCATCGCTACGCCGAGCATCAGCCGCTCGAGCCCGTCTTGCCACGTGCCGGCGCTGACGGACTCGAGCTTGAACGGGCGCCGGTGCTCGGTATTGAAACCCCAACGGATGCCGCTGCTGCGCACCCACTCCTGCATCCGCGTCAGCTCGTCGTCGTCGAAACCGAAGCGCCGGCGGACGGCTTCGCGGTCGGCCAGGTCGAGCAGCTGCGACGCCGTTGCCCGCTGATCGGCGAGCTCGAGCATGCGGCTGACCACCCCGAGCACCGGGTTCGTCTGCCGGAGCGAGCGATCGGCCAGCCGCACCCGCAGGTCGGGCATGCGCCTGTCGTCCGCATCGCGCTCGCCGTCTTCGATCCCGCCGGCAGCCGTCCCGGTGCCGAACGTCGCCTGGATGAGCGGCGCGAACGTCTCGATGTCGGGGCACATCACGATCACGTCGCGCGGCTCGAGCGTCGGGTCGTCAGCGAGCAGATGCAGCACGGCGTCCCGCAGTACCTCGACCTGACGAGCACGGCCGTGGCAGGAGTGGATTTGCACGCTTCGATCATCGTCGGCCAGCGTCGCTCGCTCGTCGGGCTGGTCCGGCATCGGCAAGCCGGGTGGCTGCTGGTCGCGCCGGATGGCGTCCTGGATGCGCTCGAGCAGCAGGCGCGAGGCGCCGGCACGGAGCTCGTGGTGATGTTCGGCGGCCTCGCCGCTGCCCGCGATCACGAGCTGGAGCTCGCGTGCGTCCCGACCCCAGGAGGCGAGCAGCCGGTTGTGCGCCAGCGTCGCCGTGGGATCGTGCCGGCGCTCGATGACGAGCTCCGGCATCCGGCCGCGCACCTGCGCCCACAGAGCCGGCGAGGGGTGCAGCACGAACAGATGCACGTTGCGTGCGCCGGCCACGGCGGCGAGGACATCGAGGTAACTGCGAGGGATGCGCGTGAGCCCGAACAGCGACAAGCGGGCCGGCAGGTCGAGCAGCTCCGGCTCGACACGAAGCCGCTCACACGCGCGCGCGAGGCGCTCGGCCGGGCTGGGAGTATCGATCCGCCACCGAAGGCGCCGCCACAGCTCGGCCTGCCAGCTCGCCTCGCCGTTCTCGCCCGCCGCCCAGGCGCGGAGCATCTCGGGGCGGTGCACGCCGTAACGGTCGAACAGATCCGCGATGTGGCGGACGACGGCGAAACGCCGCTGGTGCTCGTCGCCCTCTCGACCCGCCCCCTGCAGATGCGCCGCGAGCCTGGCCAGCCACGGCTCGTCAAGGCACTCGTCGACGAGCTCGAGCAGCGGCCACACGAGGCGCTCCGCTGACCACGGGTCGGTGTCGGGATCGACGCCGCCGGTCCCGGCCAACGCCGCCTGCACAACTCGGCTGGGGAACGGGAACTCGACGTTCGCGCACACACCGTCGCCTCGCCGAGGGCTGGCGCCGAGCCGCGACGACAAGCGCTGGGTGAGCCAGCGCTCGATCCCCCGCGTCGGCACGGCGACGATCTCGCTCGCCAGCGGGTCCGCCAGCGGCACCGCGAGCAGCCCGGCCAGACCATCGGCGAGACGATCGGCCCGCTCAGACCTATGAACGTGGAGCACGGCCCATCACGTGCCAGAGGTCACTGCGCCGGCGGTTTCACCCCCCATGCCGACGTGAGCGTAGTACGGGGCGAGGACACCGCGGACGCCGCGCGTACCGCGGCCGCCTCAACCGCTTGTCCCCCCGAGCGCGCTCGAGATCTCGTTGATCGCGGTCTGCTCGGCCTCGCTGATCGCGCTGTCGCCCTCGCGGTGGGCGCTGGCGACGCGGTCTGCCAGCGAGAGGACGAACTTGCGGTAAGCGTCAACTTCCTCGGGGGTCGCCTTGTTCTCCAGCAGCGCCACCGCCTCGCGCAGGTGCTCGAGCCCGTGCGCACGCAGATCGTCGGGAGAGCGGTAGCGCGTGTGGTCGACCTCCGGGCGGGCGGAGGCGATCTCGTCGAGCAGCTCGCTCTCGCCGTGGCGCTGGCGCGCCTCGGCGTACGCCTTGCCCATCGCGAATGTCTCGCGGAACGTGCCGCCGCGCTGGGCGGTGATGACGATCATCCCGGCCGTCGGTGGACCTTGGAGCACACGCTCCCACTCCTCCGGCGCAAAGTCGGCTTTCCCGGTCATGCTCGGCTCCTTTCTCCAATGTGGTCGTTCGTAAGTCTCGCCGACCGCAGCCGGCGGCGTCATGGCCGGCGGGCGGCAAGGAACGTGAACTGGCCGCAGAACACGAGCTTGGTGGCGTTAAGCGCGCGCGCGTCGAGGCGCCGGACGCGGCCGTAGCCGTCGATCGCCCGATTCAGGGGCGACCTGCCGCCCCACCAGCGCGCCCAGATGCCCTCGAAGCGCGATCGTCTGCCGGCCACGCGCCGGGCGATCAGGGCGAGGGCGTCGATTCCGGGCCGGATCTCGAGCAACGAGAGCCCGGCGTCCTCGAGCAGCCGAGCCAGGCCGACCGGCGTGTAGTTCCACAGGCTGAGGGAATGAAACGGCTCGAGCTGCGAGGTCGAGCCGGCGAAGTAGCCGCCGCCAGCGAGGACGCGGCGGACGTCGCGCAACAGCGGCGCTGGGTGGCGTACGTGCTCGAGCACCTGCTTGCAGTAGACGAGGTCGAAGCTTTCATCGGCGAACGGGATCGAGACGCCGTCGAAGGTGGCGAAGCGCGCGTCCGTACGCCGCCGCGCTCCCGCTTCGCGGGAGCCCGGGATGTCGAGCCCGATCCAATCGACGTCGGGGTCGTGGGCGCGGAACAGCTCGACCGAACCGCCGGCGCCGCAGCCGAGGTCGAGCACTCGCCACCGGCGAGAGGCGACGCGACCGAGCTCGCGGTCGATGTAGACGTCCGCCACCGTCTGCCGCGCGTGATCGGAGGGCACGGCCGCGCCCAGCAGCTGCTCGAACTCGCGCCCGGGAAGCCTGACCGTGCGGCGGCTTATCGCGCGGCCGGCGTCAGCGGACATCTGCGACGTGGATGTAGCGGGCGCCGAGCGTGGTCGCCAGCGTACGGTGCGCCGGCGAGCCCCCGATCAGAATCGAGCGCAACGGGTCGACGGAATGCGCCCGCGCGAACGCGAGCGGCAGGCCGGGCAGCGGCGGACGGCACCAGCAGCTCGGCGGCCCTCCCGGATGCGGGCAGACCGCGACCTCGACAAGGCCGGTGACCGACGCCTCGACGCGAGCGCGC
>JAFAZV010000334.1 GCA_019239445.1 Solirubrobacterales bacterium | reverse complement strand
CGTGTCGGTGACCGGATTCGCCTCCGACCCCTCGCTGGTCGCGCGCCTCGGCCTCACGACCTCCTCCTACGAGGGCCCGACCGGGATCATCGGGATCCTGCACTCGGCCTGCCAGGACGCGGGGCTGCCCTCGGCCAGCCTATGGGGCGCCGTCCCGCACTACATCGCCGCCGCCCCCAACCCGAAGGCGGCGCTGGCGCTCGTGCGCAAGCTCGAGGGGCTGGTTGGTGTGGCGGTGAACGCCGCCGACCTCGAGACCGCCGCCGCCGATTACGACCGCCAGGTCAACCTCGCCGTACAGAGCGATCCCGACGTGCAGGCGTTCGTCGAGCGCCTCGAGCAGGCGGCCGGCGAGGATCCGAGCGAAGAGCCGGGACCGCTGCCCTCGGGCGAGACGATCGCGCGCGATCTGCAACGCTTCCTGCGTCAACGCAGCGAGGACGATCCCGGCCCGGCCTGACCGGCGGGTGCGACGTCGGGCACGAGCCGTCGGAGCGCCGCTCCGAAATCGGGCACGGCCCCCCGGCCGCCGCTCCGAACCGGGCACGAACCCCCGCCCGCGGCCCCCGAGCCCGCCCTACCGCTCCGCCGCCGGACAGATCAACCGGTAATCACATATCGAGCAGGCGGCAAACGACGGCGTCGGCTCGAACCCCTGCGCGAGGATCCCCTCCGCGGCTTCCACGGCCACAGCGCGGATCCACTCCGAGCGATCGCCATCCTGCGCCGGAACGGTGACCTTCTCGTCGTCGAGCACGTAGTAGTACGCCTGGCGCGAAGCGTCGAGGCTCCACGCCTCCCGCGCGCCGACGGCGTACAGCGAGAGCTGGACGTCATCCGCCAGCTGCACCGGGCTCTTGGGTCGACCCGTCTTGTAGTCGATCAGCTCATACTCGCCATCGGGCAGGCGATCGACGCGGTCGACCCGGCCCCGCAAGAGGTGCGGCCCGAGCTTGAACGTGAACTGGCGCTCGAACCAGACCGGCTCGCACTCCTCGGACTGAAAGCGCTCGTGGTAGCGCGTCAGCGCGGCCGCCGCCTTACCGCGCAGCTGACGCTCCTCTTCGGAGTCGCCAAAACCGGCGCGGCGCCAGCCTGCCTCGAGCAGCCCGAGCAGCTCCGGCAACGACCCCGGCTGCCCGTCGCCCGAATGGAAGCGTTCGAGCACCTGGTGCACGACGATCCCGAAGCGCTGGTGGACAGTCGGCTCCTGCGGGATCCGGAACACGCGCGCGAACTTGTACTTGAGCGGGCACGTGCGGTAGGTGTCGATGTCGGAGGCCGAGAGCATCACGCCGTCGCCTCGCCTCGGCAGGAAGGCTTCGAGCGAGGGCTCATCGCGCGCCGCGACGGCGTGGGCTCGCCGGCGCGCATCGCGCTCGGCGTCATGCAGGTAGTCGTCGAGTGCTGAGGAGGTGAAGACCTCCCGCTGCTCGGCGGTGACCGCCTGGAGGATGCGGGCGTTGACGTCGCGCAGCGCGTCGCCCACCCCCTGCCCCTCGGGCCGGGCGATCAGCGCTGCCACCTTCAGCAACTCGAGATAACGCACGACGGCATGGGTGACGTCGAGGTCGGTGTCGAAGCGCAGCTCGCCGAGCCGGCCGCCGGCGCGCATCGTCCCTTCGAGCAGCTCGTCGCGGAGCAGTCGGTAGGTCGAGTGGAGCGTCTCGGCGGGCCCGAACAGCTCCTCCTCCCTGTCCGCCCAATCCGCGCGGAGCGCCGCACGCATGGCCTCCAGCAGCGGCGAAGGCGCGACCGTGCTGCCCCGCTCGCTCACCGCCGGATAGCACAGCACCGCCCGCTCGCGGGCTCGGCTCACCGCCACGTACAAGGCCTGACGCAAGCAACGCGCGCGGCCGGCCTCGTCGTCGGCCGGTAGCTCCTCGGCGAGCAGAACGTCCGGGATCGGCTCGGGCGCCGGCGCGGCCAAGCCCGCGTGCAAACCGAGCACGAACACGTGCTCGACCTCGAGCCCGCCACAGCCCTCGAGGCCGATGATCTGAACCGCCGCAGAGCCGCTCAGCGCCGGCTCCTCCTGCTCACGCAGCCCGGAATCGGCGACCGCCGCGATCGAGCGGGCAAACTCGCGCGGCGTCGTCTGCGGCCCCCGCCGCACGTAGGCTGCGGCCAGCTCGCCAAAGCGCGCGAGCGCCCGCAGCCGTTCGACCACGTCGGCTTGCGCGGCGAACAGCTGCTGGCGCCGCAGCCCGAGGCGGTCGATCAGCCGGTGAACGTAGAGGTCGGGGCGGCTGGTGTCGATCGCCGCCATGCTCGAGCGGTAGAGCTTCAGGAACACACGGATCCGCTCGCGAGCCTCGGGCGGCACCTGAGGCGACTCGGTCGCCGCCGCGAGCGCCGCCACCATGTCGAGCCGCCGCCGGCGCGCGATCTGCGTGCAGCGGGCGATGTCGACCGAGCGCAGCTCGATCGGCGGGCGGGCGAGCGCCCGCACGACCGCGCCGGCATCCGACGGGTCGGCGAGCAGCCGCAGCCACGCCAGCAGGTCGCGGATCTCGGCGCGCTGAAAGAACGCCGCTTCGCCGATCAACCGGTGCGCAACCGCCCGTTCCTCGAGCGCCACCGCCACCGCCTGCCCCTCGCCGGAGATCGTCGGCACGACCACGGCGATCTGCCCCGGAGCGACGCCTTCGCGCCCGCTCAGGCGTTCGATCTCAGCCGCCACCGCCTGCGCCTGCGCCCGCTCGCCGGCGCAGCGCCAGAACTCGACCTCGCCTCCCGAGGACAGCGGCAGCAGCGGCTCCGACCCCGACCCCTCGAGCACGGCGGCCGCGGCCGTCACCACCCTCGAGCGCAGGCGCAGCGAGCGCTCGAGCCTGATCACGCGGATGCCCGGCGTGGCCCGAAGTCCCGCTACTGCCGCCATCCCGGCAGCGCGAAACCGTCTGAGCGCCTGCGCCGCGTCGGCCGTTGCGGTCAGCGCCGCGCCCGCCAGCGCGCTCAGCAGTCGGCGAGGGGCCAGGTCGAGCTCTTGCGCGTCGTCGATCAACACGTGAGCGAACCCGCCGCCGCGCACACGCCCGCCAGCCACCACGCGCAGCGCGTCCCGGATCAGATCTCCGTCGTCGCGTGCCTGCGCCTCG